>JAJFJB010000015.1 GCA_021774435.1 Alphaproteobacteria bacterium | reverse complement strand
ACGCCAAATGGCGCGCCCCTCGTTAACTTAATAGGCTCTTTGGTCTTACTTGAGTTCAACCGTAGCGCCTGCTTCCTCGAGCTTCTTCTTCAATTCTTCGCCTTCGTCCTTGCTCACGCCTTCCTTAACGGCCTTCGGCGCGCCTTCGACCAGATCCTTGGCTTCTTTGAGGCCCAGGCCGGTCATGGCGCGGACTTCCTTGATGACGTTAATTTTCTTTTCGCCAAAGGAAGCAAGGATGACGTCGAACTCGGTCTGCTCTTCAGCAGCCTCACCCGCATCCGCTGCACCAGGTGCCGCCGCAACGGCAACCGGCGCTGCTGCAGACACACCCCATTTTTCCTCAAGCATTTTTGACAATTCTGCCGCTTCGATCACTGTCAACGCGGACAGGTCTTCGGCGATTTTCTCCAAATCAGGCATTTACTAACTCCTTGGCTTGAAAGTCTCGGTTTTCGTTTAACTGAAAATGCATTATTCCGCTGCGCCATAGGCACTGAAGACACGTGCAAGCTGTCCCGCCGGTGCGTTCATGACACCAACGATCTTGCCTGCCGGAGCCTGAAGCAGGCCCACGATCTTGCCGCGCAGTTCGTCCAGCGACGGAAGCTTCGCCAGTGCCTTGACGTCATTGACGTCCAGCACCTTTTCGCCCAACGCGCCACCGACAATCGTCAGTTTTTCGTTGCTGTTCGCGAATTCGACGGCCACTTTCGCAGCGGCTACCGGATCCTCGGACACGGCGATTGCTGTCGGACCCTTAAAGGATTCCTCCAGCGGCTCGAACTTTGTCCCTTTCAACGCGATTTTGGCCAACCGGTTTTTCGTAACGTGAAAACCGGCGCCTTCACCACGCAACTTACTGCGAAGCTCAGTCACTTCCTGCACGGTCAACCCAATTTGCTGGGTAATAACCACCAGGTTCGTGTCCTCGAAAGTCTGATGCAATTCAGCTACGAGTTCTTCTTTACGGGATCGGTCCACTCTGTTGTCTCCGATCTAATGGCCGGCCCCTTTCGGGGACCCGCCGTTTCAGGATGAATACGACAATAAAACCCGTCATATCCGACTCTCCTGTCCGAGAGGTTCAAGCCTTTGCAGCGTTGCCGCATCAGCTATCGACCTCCTGTCTCTTGCAGGCTGGTTTCCCAATTAAACCACCCAGAGGATGGCGCCTACAGTCTCGGACAGTCTGCAGCAAACCCACTTGCGGGTTTGCCACGGCAACGCGGGCGGCAAGCCGCCCGTCGTATTCTCTTAGGCAACGTCCGTGGCGCTGCCAATCTCAACCGTCATTCCCGGGCCCATTGTCGACGAAATGGATACCTTCTTTATATAGGTACCTTTTGCACCGCTGGGCTTGGCATTCGAGATGGCGCGAACGAAAGCGCGGAGATTTTCGGACAACTGATCTTCCGAGAAACTCGCCTTTCCGATGCCCGCATGCACGACGCCGGCCTTTTCCGCCCGGAAGGTTACTTCGCCGCCCTTGGCCGCCTTGATCGCGGTCACGACATCCGGCGTTACCGTTCCCAACTTCGGGTTCGGCATCAGCCCGCGCGGGCCAAGCACCTTACCGAGCCGCCCTACGACGGCCATCATATCCGGCGTTGCGACACAACGGTCGAAATTCATCTCGCCGCCTTGAATTTTTTCGGCCAGATCCTCCGCACCGACAATATCAGCACCTGCGGCCTTGGCCTCCTCCGCCTTATCGCCTTTCGCGAAGACAGCGACCCGAACCGTCTTGCCCGTGCCATGCGGCAATTGCACAACGCCGCGCACCTGTTGATCGGAGTGCCGCGGGTCGATGCCGAGATTCATCGAGACTTCTACCGTCTCGTCGAATTTAGCGCTCGCACAACCCTTGAGCGTTTTCACCGCGTCTTCGACCGGGAGCAGTTTACCGGCCCCAAGTGTTTCCATCATGCCTTTACGGCGCTTACTGTTCTTTGCACTCATCTCTATTACCCCGCCACCTCGAGACCCATAGACCGCGCCGAGCCCGCGATGATCTTCATGGCCGCTTCAATATCATTGGCGTTCAAATCTTCCATCTTGGCTTCGGCGATTTCGCGCAGTTGCGCTTGTGTCACCGTTCCCACCAATTCACGGCCAGGTTCGCCCGATCCCTTGGCCAGTCCCACGGCTTTCCGTAGGAAGAAGGACGCCGGCGGCGTCTTCGTCACGAACGAGAATGAACGATCGCCATATGCCGTAATGACCACCGGGATCGGCGTGCCCTGCTCCATGTTCTGCGTATGCGCATTGAACGCCTTGCAGAACTCCATGATGTTCAGGCCAGCCTGTCCCAGTGCCGGCCCAACGGGCGGCGACGGGTTTGCCTGACCAGCCGGAATTTCCAGCTTAATATAGCCACTAATCTTCTTTGCCATGTTCTACCTTTCAAATATCGGCCGCGCGGTACGGTGCTGGCTCACCTCCCGCACGAAGGAACTAAAGTTTTTCGACCTGTGCGTATTCCAGATCGACTGGTGTGGCGCGCCCAAAGATTGAAACGGACACTTTAAGCCGCGCCTTGTCTTCATCCACTTCTTCAACATAGCCGTTAAACGACTGGAAGGGTCCGTCGCTAACGCGCACCTGCTCGCCGATGTCGAAGGTAACGGACGGTTTCGGCCGCTCGACCCCCTCTTTGACCTGGTGCAGGATCCGTTGCGCTTCAGAGTCAGAAATCGGCGAAGGCTTTCCGCCGCTTCCCAAAAAGCCTGTCACCTTCGACGTGTTCATGATGAGGTGCCAAGACTCGTCGGTCATATCCATGTTCACGAGGATATAGCCCGGGAAAAACTTCCGCTCGCTGCTGACTTTAGAACCGCGACGCATTTCCACGACTTCCTCCGTCGGCACAAGCACTTCATCGACGAGGTCGTCCATACCCTTGATCTGGGCCTGTTCCTCAATCGATTGCGCAACCTTCTTCTCGAAGCCCGAATAGACGTGCACAACGTACCAGCGTTTTGCCATCCCTAGCCTCCGAACCCGAGAATTTCCTGAATACCGACCGATATGATTTGGTCGATGATCAGAAAAAATATTGCTGCAAGCGTTACCATGACAAACACCATCGCCGTCGTAACAGCGGTTTCCTTGCGCGTCGGCCAGGTCACCTTGCTAACTTCCTGGCGGACCTGACGCATGAACAATGCAGGATTTACTTTCGCCATTTACGCTACGCCCGCTTTCTAATCTGCACTAACGCAAGCTCAACAATATTGGCAGGGGCACTAGGGTTCGAACCCAGGACCTTCGGTTTTGGAGACCGACGCTCTACCAACTGAGCTATACCCCTAAAATTTGGCTAAATTGTGCCAATTAATCCTATTCAACGATGCTTGCGACGACGCCGGCGCCGACGGTGCGGCCGCCTTCGCGGATCGCAAAGCGCAGACCTTCGTCCATCGCAATCGGAGCAATCAGCGCAACTTCCATTGCAACATTGTCTCCCGGCATCACCATCTCCGTGCCTTCCGGCAACACCACCGAACCCGTTACATCCGTCGTGCGGAAGTAAAACTGCGGACGGTAGTTCGAGAAAAACGGCGTGTGACGGCCGCCCTCGTCCTTCGTCAGGATATAGCACTCGCACTTGAACTTCGTATGCGGCGTGATCGATCCCGGCGCCGCCAGAACCTGGCCGCGCTCAACTTCCTCACGCCCAACACCACGCAGCAAAGCACCGATATTGTCACCCGCCTGGCCTTCGTCAAGGATCTTGCGGAACATCTCAACGCCCGTGCACGTCGTCTTCGACGTTTCCTTGATCCCCACGATCTCGATCTCGTCGCCCGTGTGAACGACACCCGTCTCGATCCGCCCCGTCACAACCGTGCCGCGGCCCGAAATCGAGAAAACGTCCTCGATCGGCATCAGGAACGGACGGTCAACCGGACGCTCCGGCTGCGGGATGTACTCGTCAACCGCCGTCATCAGATCCAAAATCGTCTGACCGCCAATCGCCGAATCGCCATCCTCAAGCGCCGCCAGCGCCGAACCCGATACGATCGGAATATCGTCGCCCGGAAAGTCGTAGCTCGACAGAAGCTCGCGCACTTCCATCTCGACAAGCTCCAGAAGCTCCTCGTCATCGACCTGGTCCACCTTGTTCAGGTAAACAACAATCGCCGGAACACCAACCTGGCGCGCCAAAAGAATGTGCTCGCGCGTCTGCGGCATCGGGCCGTCCGCCGCACTCACAACCAGGATCGCGCCATCCATCTGCGCCGCGCCCGTGATCATGTTCTTCACATAATCGGCATGGCCAGGACAATCCACATGCGCGTAGTGACGGTTCGACGTCTCATACTCGACATGCGCCGTGTTGATCGTAATACCCCGCGCCTTCTCCTCAGGCGCCTTGTCGATCGACGCGTAGTCCTGAAACTCAGCACCACCCGCTTCCGCCAAAACCTTCGTGATCGCGGCCGTCAACGTCGTCTTGCCATGGTCAACGTGACCAATCGTACCCACGTTGCAATGCGGCTTTGTTCGCTCAAACTTCTCTTTCGCCATGCTTCCGTTCCCTTAATTCATACCGTTGCCGACAAACCGGCAAACTGGCATCAAGCTAGCTTCGCTTTCACTTCTTCCGCCACGGCTTGAGGTACTTGCTCATAGCGGTCGAAGTGCATTGTGTATTGCGCCCGGCCCTGACTGGAGGACCGCAGCGTATTGATGTAACCAAACATGTTTGCAAGCGGCACAATTGCGGAGATCACACGTGCATTACCGCGTTGATCCATGCTGCCGACACTGCCGCGACGGCTGTTCAGATCGCCGATAATGTCGCCCATATACTCTTCCGGGGTCACCACTTCGACCTTCATCACCGGCTCCAGCAAACGCGGTCCGGCCTTTTGCATCGCTTCGCGGAAGGCCGCGCGTGCCGCCAATTCAAACGCCATTACCGAGGAGTCGACGTCGTGGCTTGCGCCGTCATGCAGCGTCGCGTGAATATCGATGACCGGGAACCCGGCAAGCACACCCGTTCCGCGCGCACTATCAAGCCCCTTCTCGACCCCCGGAATAAACTCCCTGGGAACGGAGCCACCAACGACCTTGTTCTCGAAGACAAATCCTGAACCAGGCTCACCAGGTGCGAACTCGATTTCAACACGGGCGAATTGCCCGGCACCACCAGTCTGTTTCTTGTGGGTATAGTCAATCTCGACGGTCTTCGTGAATGTCTCGCGATACGCGACCTGAGGCGCACCGACATTGGCATCGACTTTGAATTCGCGCCGCATCCGGTCGACGATAATGTCGAGATGCAGTTCGCCCATACCCTTGATGATGGTCTGCCCGCTTTCTTGATCGCTCGACACACGGAAGCTCGGATCTTCCTGCGCCAACCGCGCCAAGGCAGTACCCATCTTCTCCTGATCGCCCTTCGTCTTCGGCTCGACGGCGATCTCGATGACCGGATCGGGAAACTCCATGCGCTCAAGCACAACCGGCTTGAGCGTGTCGCAGAGCGTGTCGCCCGTCGTGACATTCTTCAGGCCCGCCAAGGCAACAATATCGCCGGCGCAGGCGCTTTTCACATCTTCGCGGTGATTGGCATGCATGAGAAGCATGCGGCCAACGCGTTCTTTGTTTCCCTTGACGGAATTCAGGATCGAAGTACCGGCTTCCATCACACCCGAATAAACTCTTGCGAAAGTAAGCGACCCGACGAAGGGATCGGTCATCACCTTAAAGGCAAGTGCAGAGAACGGCTCATCATCGCTTGGCGCCCGCTCCAACTCTTCATCGCTATCGACCTTGAGGCCCATCGTTGTGCCGATATCAACCGGCGACGGCATGAAATTGACCACGGCATCCAACAGCGGCTGAACACCCTTATTCTTGAAGGCGGAGCCGGTCAGGATTGGAACAAAGGCCCCTTCCAGGGTGCCCTTCCGAATGCAGGCGCGCAGCGTATCCGCATCCGGCTCGTCTCCTTCGAGGTAAGCCTCTAGTGCGGCTTCGTCTTGCTCAACGGCAAGCTCGACCAGCGTTGTACGGTACTCAGCCACCTGGTCCGCCATATCTTCGGGAATGTCTTCGATCTCAAATGACGCACCGAGAGTTTCCTCGACCCACCGCACCGATTTCATTTCAATCAAATCAATGACACCCAGGAAGTCGGCTTCGGCACCGAGCGGCAATTGGGTCACCAACGCAATAGCGCCGAGGCGATCCTTGATCATCTCGACGCAGCGGTAGAAGTCTGCTCCCGTGCGATCCATTTTGTTGATGAAACACATGCGCGGAACGCCGTATTTGTCGGCTTGGCGCCAAACGGTTTCGGTTTGCGGCTCGACACCAGCGACACTGTCGAAGACGGCGACCGCGCCGTCCAGAACTCGCAAGCTGCGCTCGACCTCAATGGTGAAATCCACGTGGCCGGGCGTGTCGATAATGTTAATGCGATGATCGTTCCAAAAACAGGTGGTCGCGGCAGACGTAATGGTAATGCCACGCTCTTGCTCTTGCTCCATCCAGTCCATGGTTGCATTGCCGTCATGGACTTCGCCGATCTTATGCGACCGGCCGGTATAATAGAGGATACGCTCTGTCGTCGTCGTCTTGCCGGCGTCGATATGCGCCATAATGCCGATATTGCGGTACTGATCGATGGGGGTGGTGCGTGACATGACAGATATCCCGAGGGCGGCCTAAGTTTCGATTACCAGCGATAGTGCGAGAACGCGCGATTGGCTTCCGCCATCCGGTGCGTATCTTCGCGTTTCTTAACGGAACCGCCGCGATTGTTCGCCGCGTCCATGACTTCACCCGACAGGCGAGCGGTCATCGTGTATTCAGACCGCCCCCGCGCAACACCAATCAACCAGCGAAACGCCAGCGCTTGGGCGCGGTCGGAGCGCACTTCGATGGGAATCTGATACGTCGCGCCACCAACCCGCCGCGAGCGGACTTCGATATGCGGACGCACATTCTCAAGCGCATCGTGGAATAGCTTGACCGGATCACCGCCCGTCTTCAGCTGCACTTCATCAAACGCACCATATACGATACGTTCGGCGACGGACTTTTTACCGTCCAGCATCAGGCAGTTAATGAACTTACTGACCACCACGTCGCCAAACTTGGCGTCGGGGATAACCTCGCGTTTTACTGCTCTATGACGTCGCGACATGAACCAACCCTCTTCTTATTTGGGACGCTTCGCGCCGTATTTGGACCGCCGCTGACGTCGATCACCAACGCCCTGCGTATCCAACGTACCGCGAATGACGTGATAACGGACACCGGGAAGATCCTTCACCCGACCGCCGCGGATCATAACGACAGAGTGTTCCTGTAGGTTATGCCCCTCACCGGGAATGTAACTCGTCACCTCGAATCCATTCGTCAGCCGCACACGGGCGACTTTTCGCAAAGCCGAGTTCGGCTTCTTCGGTGTCGTGGTGTAGACCCTGGTGCAAACGCCGCGCTTCTGCGGACATCCCTCAAGAGCAGGGACCTTGTTGCGGGTCGGCGGAGACTTCCGCGGCTTACGTATCAACTGGTTAATTGTCGGCATTTGCCGTCCTCATTATCACTTGCCTGCGTCGAAACACTCAAAAGACCGCATTGGCGACGCCACCCCAATGCATCTCGTAAAACTACGCCGATGACTCGGACACAAAACACCCCGGAGGCTTCCGGCTTCATTTCCGGGCGCCTCGCGGGCGTATTCACTGTAGACTAGCGAACTAGTCTAATGTTTTCAGGTGTTTGGGCACTCCGTCTAGGCCGCGATGATCACGTAGTGATTACCAAGGCCTACAGCCAGCCCCCTGAAATTTCGCGCATACTAGGGATGGCCCCGATAAGCGTCAAGCAAAACATAACCAATATTTTCAAGGAATTCCGTAGGGTTAGAAGCCCTCTGTTAAGTTTCGGTCCGCCCCGCACGATTGAAACATTATTGCGTACAGGGCGGGTCTTGAAACTTTATATTACGATTTTACGCCACTTCGTGTTGTTCTGCTTCGGAAGCGTCTTCACCACCCGCATTGCCTTCCAGCGCACGGGCCTGTTCTTCAGCGATTGCCAGCTCCTGATCACGATCCGTGGCAACTTGTCGCATCCGGTTCATGAAGCTGCCGGTACCGGCCGGAATCAGACGGCCAACGATAACGTTCTCTTTGAGACCGTCGAGGCTGTCCACCTTGCCACTAACCGATGCCTCGGTGAGAACACGGGTCGTTTCCTGGAACGAGGCCGCCGAAATAAACGACTTCGTCTGCAACGATGCCTTGGTAATACCTTGTAGAACGGGGTTCCCTTTCGCGGGCTCTTTGCCCTCCTCGATCGCAAGCTGGTTGGTTTCCTCAAACTCGTCGCGGTCGATCTGCTCACCAACAAGCATGATCGTATCGCCGGAGTCCGTGATCTCAACCTTTTGCAGCATCTGACGAACAATGACCTCGATGTGCTTGTCATTGATTTTCACACCCTGCAGCCGATAGACCTCCTGGATCTCGTAGACGATATACTCGGCCAGCGCCTCGACACCCATGACATGAAGAATGTCGTGCGGCACCGGATTGCCGTCGAGCAAATAGTCGCCGCGTTGGACAAAATCGCCTTCCTGGACGGTGATGTGCTTGCCCTTCGGTACGAGATATTCCGACGCTTCGCTTTCGCCGTCTTCGGGACGGACGATGATGCGCTGTTTGGTCTTGTAATCCTTGCCGAACTCGACCCGACCATCATTCTCGCTGATAATCGCAAAATCCTTTGGCTTGCGGGCTTCAAAGAGTTCCGCAACCCGAGGCAGGCCACCCGTGATATCACGGGTTTTCGACGATTCACGAGGGATGCGGGCCAAGACATCGCCCGCATGCACCTTGACCCCATTTTCGACCGAAAGAATCGCATCAACCGACATGAAATAACGCGCTTCCATATCGTTACGAAGCGTAATGACCTCACCCTTGTCATCGCGCAACGTGATACGAGGCCGCAAATCCGCACTCCGCGGCTGCTGCTTCCAATCGATGACGACCTTGCTCGCAATACCGGTCGCTTCGTCGACCGCCTCACGCATGGTGATACCTTCTTGCAGGTCGACGTAATTCGCGATGCCGTCCTTTTCCGTAATGATGGGAATCGTATACGGATCCCATTCCGCAAGCCTTTGTCCCTGCGTAACCGTAGCCCCGTCTTCGACCGTCAGACGCGTACCGTAGGGCACCCGATGGCGTGCCCGCTC
>JAJFJB010000140.1 GCA_021774435.1 Alphaproteobacteria bacterium | reverse complement strand
GTCCGCTGGCCAAAAGGCTGGGTTATGACGAAGAGATCGTGGCGGCCTTGCCCGATGCGGCAGTGGAATCGTTCGCAGGCGTAGCCAATCCCTTTGCGTTGCGAGACCTTCGGGCCGGCGAGCGCGTCGTCGACGCGGGATCGGGCGGCGGTTTCGATTGTTTTGTCGCAGGCAAATTGGTTGGTGATGAAGGTCATGTCATAGGTGTCGATATGACGGCAGAAATGCTGTCCAAATCGCGCGCGACAGCGTCGGATATGGGTGCCGTGAACACGGAATTCCGTGAAGGGCTTCTGGAATCAATGCCTATCGAAGACGGCTGGGCCGATGTCGTGATCAGCAACGGCGTGATCAACCTGTGCGCCGACAAAAAGCAGGTGTTCCAGGAAATATTTCGTGTGCTTCGGCCGGGCGGTCACCTTCAATACGCGGATATCGCGAATGGGAACCCGGTTCCTGACGGTGCTGTAAAGAATATCGACCTCTGGACGGCTTGAATTGCCGGAGGCCTGCCGTGTGCGGGCTGGCGGAAAATGCTCCAGGAAATCGGCTTTGTGGATATCGAGATCGGTGATCCTTGCGACACCTTCGGCGGTGCGGGCGGCGAACAAAACGCCCGAGCATTCGAAGTCTACGGGTACCCGTTCCTCGCTCGTAAACCTGTATAAAGATTTGGTAGCGGTGTTTGGCGTCCCGAACACGGTACCGACAGTTCGGTGTTAGAGGATATCGTTCCGGATGCGATACCGGGGACGCTGGAGGCCAAATTGATTTGTAGCCGTCAGGCCAATGATGCGAGCATTGGTTCGCTTTGCGCGATTCTTCGCACTACCGTGTGGGAACTGTGCTCAGCGGATCATAGGTAAGATCCCGACGGAAAATGATGAAAGTATTCCGCCCAGCGACCGAAGAGGACAAAGCGTTTTTAAGGGAACTCGACCAGGACGCCTATCGCGACGTGGTCGTCGCGCAGTTCGGGGAATGGGACGGCCGGTTGCAAGCGCAAAACTTCGAAAAGAAATGGAAAACCCAAAATTATCAAATCATTGAACAAGATGATCGTGCAATTGGTGCAATTTGGGTTAGCGAGGAATCGGATCATATTTGGCTGCGTGAAATACAAATTTCTTCGACCTACCGAGATCGGGGAATTGGCACTGCAATTCTTCAAGGCCTGATGAAAGAGGCGAAGGCATCAGGATTGCGTTTGCGGCTTCGTGTTCTCACTGCGAATAGGGCAAAGATGCTGTACGAGCGGCTTGGCTTCCAAACAACAGGCAAGCACGAAGAAACGCATTACTGGATGGAATACACGCCCTAACCTCCCTGGTTTGACTGCGGGCAAAATTCGCAGAATCTATTAGTTAGAAGCGAGATTTATCTGAACTTCTAGGGTCCTCGACGCGGTTCTTTCGGTAAATTTCGCCTTTGCGGGCCTGATCGCGCCATGGGCGTGCCCTTCGCAATGGAATGGTCCATTGTTCATCGCCGGGTTCAATTGTGGCAAAGGCCAGTTTGTTATCGAGCTTAGATCTTGCAAGTACGTGGCCATCCGGCCCGATGATGCAACTGGTGAGAGGTTTCTCAAAATTGGACGGAACCGAGTGGCTGATCCAGAAATTGTTCATGCTGGCATGAGCCCGCGCCGTCGTTTCGAAGATGGGGTCTTTTGAGTTTGACGATAAGAGCATGCAATCGACACCGAGGTCACGATACCCTTCGAAGATCTCGTGAAAATGCACCTCGATGCATAAGGCGCAGCCGAACTTCAACCCATCCACTTCGAAGACTGTCGGCTGAAATCCCGGCGTGTACCAGTCCGTAATCTCCGTGTTAGAGCAGATTCGTTTGTCATAGCGACCGACGAGGGTACCGGTATCGGAGATGACATAAAGGCTGTTATGCGGCCGATGGGGCGGCGTCAGTCTGTGGTTGCTGCCGAGAACCACGAAAATCCCGCATTCCCCCGCAAATTGCACTGTGCGCTCAAGCTCCTCCCTAAGCGCAGGCCAATCGAAATCAGCCCAGTTTTTGATTTCCGATTTTGGATAACCCGACGCCGCGCCCTCTGGAAAATGGAGAATCCGAGCACCCTTTTCTGCGGCTTGCAGCATGAGACAGCGGATCTTCTCGCCATTCTCTCGGACATTTGGAGAGATTTCGACTTGAGCAACAGCGAGTTTGAGAGAACGCATCACACCGTCGGCCCGTCTCCTGCCACCGTAGTGCGGTGGAGAATTCGTTTATGGATAGTCTCGTTCCAGGGACGGCCGCGATGTAGGACGGCGCGGTTGTCCCAGATGACGATATCGCCGATCTGCCATTTGTGGGCATAGGTGAATTGCGGTTGGGTCGCGTGGTCAAGCAGGTCGTTCAGCAACGCTTCGGCTTCGGTATCGTTCATACCCTCGATTTTCCCGGCATGGCCGCCAGTGTAGAGCGCCTTGCGGGCGTTGACCGGATTGGTGCGCACCATCGCGTGGCGCACCGGCGGCTTCGCGCGGCGCTCTGGGCTCACGAGATCGGGTGCCACCATATCGCGGGTGCGAGCGGCGTGGTGCATTGCCACCTTGCCGGCGATGAGTGCCCTGGTTTCATCATCTAGTGCATCGTAGGCGGCCCGCATCGACGCAAACTCCGTCTCGCCGCCTTCTGGCGGGACGATCCGGGCATGCAGCAGAGAGCAAAGCGACGGCACTTCTTTGAACGAGCTATCCGTGTGCCAGATCCTGTTTGCGGTCAGGTAGATCATCCGGCGGTCTTCCGGCGGAATAATCGATCCATCTTCTTCCGCATTATACATGCGTGATATGTGACCCGGGTTCATGTTGTTGCCTGCGTGCGGCAGCATCATCTCCAGCGGACCGAAGCGTTTGCTGAAGTCGATCTGTTGGTCATCGTCGAGTGCCTGCCCGGGCAGGACGATTACCGAATGCTCTTCGAAAGCAGCACGCAATTCGGCGAAGGCGGCATCGCTGAAGCCGCGCGCGATATCGATCCCTTCGACTCGGGCCGCGAAGAGTGGATGCAGCTTGGTGATACGGAGCGTCATGTCCGGATGATCGGCTAAATGCCGCTGCTTTGGCAAGATCAGCCGGCCAGCCTACGGGCGTCAATTACGGCTTGCGCCCATTCTTCGGGTCGCTCCTGTGGCAAATTGTGCCCGGCTTTGTCGAAGACACGGTGCTTATGCGGTCCGGTGAACCGTTTGGCGTGATGCGCCGTGCCGGTATTCACGCCGTCGCCGCTGCCGTCGATGGTAATCGCCGGGACGGTGATGGGCGGCTGTGCGGTGAGTTGCGTTTCGAGATGGGCGACCGCCGGGTCACCAGGCACCAATCCGTATCGGTGGCGGTAGGAGTGGATGACGACATCCACGAAATCTGGATTGTCGAAGGCTTCGGCTGTCCGTTCGAATGTCGCCTCGTCAAAATCCCAGTAGGGCGACCACATGCGCCAGAGTGTTCGGGCGACATCGCGCCGGTCCTTGGTGAGTCCACGCCGCCCGCGTTCGGAATGGAAATAGTACTGATTCCAGTAGGACGCTTCCTGTGCCGCCGGTGCAGGCTCGTTCGATCGCGCGATGTTCTGAATGTTGTAAGAGTTGCCGGAGACGAGGGCCGTGACCCTTTCTGGCCACAGCGCGGCCGTGACGCAAGCCGCCCTGCCGCCCCAGTCATAGCCGCCGACGATGGCTCGTTCGATTCCAAGTGCGTCCATCAGCGCCAGGAAATCCGCGCCGAAGGCCGCCTGTTCTCCGGATCTTGGCGTGTCCGGCGAGAGGAATTGCGTCGGTCCATAGCCCCGCATGTAAGGCACGATTACACGAGCGCCAGCGTCGGCCAGAATTGGTCCGCACTCGGCATAGGCATGAACGTCATAAGGAAACCCGTGTCCCATGATACAGGGCCAGCCATCGGTGGACCCGTGCTCCACATAAGCGACCTCAAGGACGCCAGCCTTTACGGTTTTGACGTTCACAGTATCTTCCTCCCCTCGCTATGCACGGAGAATACAACACTAATTGAGCCTTGCCGATGAACGAAATGGTGCAATTCTATGTTCGATTAATGGAAACGCCGCCATCGACCAGGAGTGCTGTGCCCGTCATGAAACTGGACGCATCCGAAGCGAGGTGAACGGCCGTTTGCGCAATTTCCTCAGGAGCCGCCATCCGTTTGAGCGCGTGCAGCCCTTCGACAAAGGATTTTTCCTCTGGTGTGTTTGTCATGGCGCGCGCCATCATCGTGTCGGTGCCGCCTGGCAGAATGGCATTTGCGCGAATTCCCTGTGCCCCGTACTCGGCCGCGAGCACTTGCATCAGACCAATGAGTCCGGCTTTGCTCGCCGCATAGGCAACCGTTCCGGGCATGCCAACCGTGTAGCCGACAAAACTGGATGTAAATATTAGCGAGCCGCCGTTGCGGGTTAGCATTGCTGGTACCTGATACTTCGCGCCTAGGAAGCCGCTGGTCAGGTTGGTGTCCAAGGTTTTGCGCCAGTTATCTTGCGTCATATCGGTTGCCGGGCCTAAATCCCCCAAGGTACCGGCATTGTTGAAACCGATATCGACACCGCCGAATTCCCGAATTGCGGTTTCGACGAGTTCGCGCGCGTAGGATTCATCCCTTACATCGCCTGCCAAGGCGATTGCGTGGCCGCCTGCAGCGACGATTTCTTCGATTAGAGTTTCAAGTTCAGGTTCGCGCCGGGCACCGGCGACGACGGATGCGCCCTCTTGCGCGAAGCGTTTGGCCGTGGCGTAGCCGATACCGGCACTGGCGCCGGTGACAATCGCGACTTTGTTGGTCAATTGCGGCATTGATCGATCCTCCATGCTGAAAAGATGCAGCGGTTTAGAATCGTTGGGCGGGCCGCTCGACCCGTTTCTTGCTCACTGCGTACGTTGCAGTGATTTTGACGATAGAAAATGCTTATGGCTTGGCCGTGACGAGTTTTCGCACATCGTCGGCACTGCGACCCGCTTCGCGCAGGGCCTGAAGCGTTCCGGCGCGGTCCCGTTTTGCGTAGCGTCGTCCCGATCCATCACGCAGTAATCTATGGTGATGATAGTCGGGCACAGGAAGATCGAGTAGGGCTTGCAAGACGCGGTGCACATGGGTGGCGTGAAGCAAGTCTTCGCCACGAGTTACCAGGGTCACACCTTGGGCCGCATCGTCCAGCGTTACTGCCAAATGGTAGCTCGTCGCGATATCTTTCCGCGCCAAGACGACATCGCCACAGCCGGTTGCGTCGACCAGGATTTCCCCCAGCGCGCGATCTTGAAAGCTTAGTGCGCCAACTCGCTTGGCCGACTCTGTCATATTTAGCCGTAATGCATGGGGTTCGCCTGCTGCTTTGCGGTCTGCTGATTCATCTCGCGATAGGCGACGGCACGTTCCGGGGTAGAGCGGACCATCGGGACCGTGTGGCGCGGTAACGGCATTCGCGGCTTCCAGCTGAAGATGCTTGCGCGTGCAGAAACAGGGAAAAATCAGCCCCTCCCGGTCCAGGCGATCGAGTGCCGCCGCATAGTCCGGCATATGTTCCGACTGCCGCCACACCGGTGTCTCCCATTCGAGACCAAGCCAGCTGAGGTCTTCCAGTATGCCGGCTTCGAATTCCGGACGGCAGCGGCCCTGGTCGATATCTTCGATGCGCAGCAAGAACCGCCCCCGAGGGCCGCAGGCATCGGCGGCGAAAAGGGCGCTATAGGCGTGGCCAAGATGAAGGCGGCCGCTCGGACTCGGTGCGAAACGGGTCACGGTGTTGCCGGTATCGGATTTTTCTCGCGACATGGTACTGGCGGTATCGCGCGTGAGCGGCTAAGTCAATCGCCATGGTCACGACACCGAAATCGATTGCCGCTGCGCTTGATGCGTTGGGCGAACGGGATCCGGACATCGCGCGCATGGTCGAAGAGGTCGGCTATCCGGAACCGCGCGTCCGCGAGCCCGGATTTGCAACGCTGTTGAATATCATCATCGGGCAACAAGTTTCCGTACAATCCGCGGCGGCGATCAGGGGCCGTCTCTTGGAAGCCGCCGACCCTTTGACACCGGAGTCATTTCTGGCGCTGGACGATCCGGCATTGCGCGGCATTGGTTTCAGCCGACGCAAGATTGAGTATGGCCAGCTATTGGCCCTGGATATTCAGGAGGGCCGATTCGATCCGGATGGCTTACCCGCGCTCGATGATGTCACGGCGCAGGAACAGATTGTCGCGCGCAAGGGGTTGGGGCGCTGGAGCGCGGATGTTTATTTGCTGTTCGCGCTTGGCCGGGAGGATATCTGGCCAGCAGACGATCTTGCCGTACAGGTTGCCGTGCAAAATCTGAGAGGTCTGGAAGGGCGCCCCGATCGCAAGAAAATGGATGAGCTGGCGGAGGTATGGCGACCCTATCGCGGTGCCGCTGCGCTTTTAATGTGGCATATATATAAGAAGGCGGCGCTCTAACGGCCGTCAATGCAGGAGAACAAGGGATGGCGAATTTGATGGAACTCGACGGGCCGCGGCAAGGTCCCAAGTCCGGCGGCGACCCGAAACAGCTCGTGATTTTACTGCACGGACTCGGCGCAGACGGCGCCGATCTTATCGGACTTGCACCGCATTGGGGCGAAATCCTGCCTGACGCCGCGTTCGCCGCGCCGAATGCGCCATTTCCCTGCGATATGGCCCCGATGGGTTATCAATGGTTCAGTGTTCAGGATCGCACGCCGGCAACCGTGCTCGCGGCAGTGCAGGCGGTCGCGCCCTCTTTGAATGCCTTCATCGATGATGAACTGGCACGCGTCGGCTTGGGTGCCGACAATTTGGCGCTGGTCGGTTTCAGCCAGGGAACGATGATGAGTCTTTTTGTGGCACCACGCCGCGCGCCTTCGGTCGCGGCCGTTGTCGGTTATTCCGGGCGTCTGATCGCGCCGGAGCGGCTTGCCGAAGATGCTGTGTCGAAACCGCCAGTCTTGTTGATCCATGGCGAAGTCGACGATCTGGTGCCTTTCGACTCGATGGCACAGGCGGAACAGGGGCTGGAAGCGGCGGATTTTTCGGTGCAAACACTGGCCTGCCCTGGGCTCGGGCATGGCATTGATAATAGCGGTTTGCAGCATGGTGGCGCGTTTCTGAAGGCTGCCTTCGGCGGCTGACGACGATGCCGTTGCAGAATCGCGTTACCCCCTTTGGAGAAATTGTTGCGGTGCCGGAACGCGGCCTTTTCATGGGGAATCGCGGTGTTCTGCATGATGAGCAAAAACGGTTGGGACGCCGTCGTTGGGTGCTCAAGGCTTGGTTGATCTGTCTGCTTGACTTCAAGGGCCGGCAACGCACGGTTATGACGCCGAGGCGATATACAGAGCTGTTCTTTTTCGACGAAGCCGCGGCAATCGCCGCTGGGCATCGACCCTGTTATGAGTGTCGGCGTGCCGATTTCCGAAAATGGCAAGCGGCGTGGCAAGAGGGAATGTCCCTATCGGAGGTGCCGCGCGCGCCGGAAATGGACGCCTGCCTGCACGCGGAGCGGCATGAGCCGCGGACACGGCAAAAACGGTTGTGGACCGCACCGCTTGATGATCTTCCGAACGGGTCGTTCGTGGAAATCGAAGGACAGGCGTATCTGGTGCAGTCCGACTGCCTGCGGCATTGGTCGTGGCAGGGCTATGGCGCGGCCATGTCGCGGCCCCGGGCAACGGTGATGGTCATAACACCACCGTCAAGCGTCGCGGCACTTCAAGCCGGATACCAACCCGTTTTGCACCCAAGTGCTGCTGCCTAAATATGACAACTGCGTGAAGAATTCTCCCAAACAACCACAACATCTTGTGCAATCCTGGGATATCGGATATCAATTTTGCGACGTTGAGGTTGGAAGCAAGGTATGTCAGTCGCAACGAACGAGTGCCCCGCGTTGGTTCTGAACGCCGATTTTCGGCCGCTCAGCTATTTTCCGCTGTCGCTGTGGACATGGCATGACTCGGTAAAGGCCGTCGTGACCAACCGCGTAAATGTTGTGTCCGAATATGATCAGGTCATACATTCCCCGTCTTTCGCGCTGCGATTGCCGAGCGTTATTTCCCTCAAGGAATATGTCGCGGCAATGCGGATGCCGGCTTTTACGCGCTTCAACGTATTTCTGCGCGACCGCTTCGCCTGCCAGTATTGCGGCGTTGCGCTGCCCTCGCATGAGTTGACGTTTGATCACGTCGTACCGCGATCGCGAGGCGGCAGGACAACCTGGGAAAATGTTGTGGCGGCGTGCGCTCCGTGCAATCTGCGCAAGGGCGGGCGGATGCCGGTGCAGGCGGGGATGCGTCCCAAGCGGGTGCCGGCGCGGCCGACTTCATTTGAACTGCAAGAGAACGGCCGGCAGTTTCCGCCTAATTTTCTGCACGATAGCTGGCGCGATTTTCTTTATTGGGATGCGGAACTGGATCCGCTCTAAAAGCGTTCGGACAACCAGATGGCCAGTCGGGAGCCACCCTTTACCGCCGTCGAAAGCAAAGGGTAGCCAGGCGCTTCCTCCGCCCCGTGCGCGAGGCCGGTGTCTCTATGGGCAAGCTCGTCATCGCGGAATTCAGTGATGATTTCGCGCAATTCGGTCTCGTCATCACCCAGCGCTTCCAACTGGTTGGCATAGTGCTCGTCAATGACATCCTCGACGGCGACCGTGCAGGCCATGGCTGCTTTCTCGCCTAAAAGCGCCGTTGTCGCACCCAAGGCGTATCCTGCCACATGCCAGAACGGACCCAAGGCCGTGGGCCGAACACGTCGCGCCGCAATTTGCCGATCGAAGGTATCGAGATGCTGCGTTTCTTGCGCGGCCATTTCCTTGACGGCGTCAGCGGCAGGTCCCCGGCGCAGCACAGCACTTTGACCTGCATAGATTCTCACCGCGCCGAATTCGCCTGCCTGATCGACTCGCACGATGCGATCAACCTGTTCCGCGGGAGTAGGGTCTCCGGGAAGATAGGCGGGCCCGTTGGGTTTCATGTTGCTCATGTGGTGCGTCTGTTTCGTTGCAGTAGGCTGAGAATTCCAAGACCTGTTGCCAACGAGATCAAGACATTATAACCGGCCATGGAGATTCCGAATAGCGACCAGGCGATATCATCGCACCGCACCACGGGTGCTGCGAGGATTTGCGCGCGCAGTGCCTCCAAAGTTTGTGGTGTCTCGGATGTGCCGCTGCAGGCGCTCGGGCCGGTCCACCAATGTTGTTCGACGCCAACGTGATAGACGGCTATTCCTGTTCCGACCAATACCGCCATGGCGCCGAATGCCGCTAACCCACGTGTCGCGCGGCGGTCTCGGATCATCAAGAGCGCGACAACGGCAAAGCCAGCGGCAATCCACCAGGGCCAGCGCTGATAGAGGCATAGAGTGCAGGGCTGCAATCCGCCGAGATATTGAAACGCATATGCCCCGCCGAGGACGGCGGCGCTGATGCATAATAAACCCAGCGGCAGGGTTAGCGGACGATCGATCATATTTTGTATACCTATGCCAGATACTTAAGTACGACGAAGCCTAGTACCAATAAGACGACGAACAAAAAGGTGAGCGGTCCCAGCCATTTTTCGATGAAGGTACGTATCGGCGCACCGAATTTCCACAGCAAGGCCGCCACAATCAGAAAGCGGCCAGCGCGGCTTATTATGGACACGACGGTGAAGGTTAATAGGTCGAGCTGCACCGATCCGCTGGCAATTGTAATGACCTTGTAGGGAATGGGACTAAAACCGCCCGCGAAGACAATCCAGCCGCCCCACTCACGATACCAGTCCTGGAATCGCGCGAATTTGTCGAAATAGCCATAGAATTCGAAGATCGGCCGTCCGATAGTTTCGAACAAAAAGAACCCGATGGCATATCCGGCCAGGCCACCGAGAACGGACGCTATGCTCGCGACCGCGACGACGCGCCAGGCGCGGGTGGGGGCCGCGAGGACCATGGGGATGATGAGGATGTCGGGCGGAATCGGGAATACGGAGCTTTCGACGAACGCGATCACGGCAAGCCATACCGTGGCGTGGCGGTGCGCCGCGAGGCCCATCGTCCAATCGTACAATCTGCGTAACATCAATGGTCCAATCCGGCGTCTAATGCTGTGTTTATTTGTTTTATTACGCCGGACCAGTCGCCGGGTGTTTTCTGTCGGAACAGTCGCATGGTGGGATACCAGGGGCTGTCAGCCCGCCCGGTCATCCAGCGCCAGTCCGGCGCGTGTTTCAGCATCAGCCACACCGGGAGTCCCATCGCGCCAGCAAGATGTGCCGTGACGGTGTCGATGGTAATGACGAGGTTAAGCGCCTGCAGCGCGGCGGCCGTGTTTGCAAATCCGTCAAGGCAGGCTTTCCATTCCGGGTCGTCGGTGATTAAACCTTTTGCCTCCGCGGCGGCGGGGCCAAACTGCAAACTACGCCATTCAATCCCGGCGCGCGCAATAAGCGGCCCAAACGCGTCGAACGGGCAGGAGCGCTGCACATTGTCCGGATGGTCCGGGTTTCCGGTCCAGCAGAGTCCGATACAGGGCCGGCTTGTGGGTTCTGGCGGCGTCAGGGTGTTGGGCGGCGGGCGTAGGTAAGGGACCTCGGCGGGTACGGTCGCGTCCGTCGTTTTAAAAAGATGCGGCAGGCTCATCAGGGGGACATGCGCGTCAACGAGCGGCAGCGCTGCGCCGGTCGGAATTACCATAGGCGGGCCATCCAGAGTTGCGAACAAATTCACAAGTTTGGGGTGGCATTGAACTACGATTTCGGCGCCGCGTTGCTGTAGCAGTCGGCCATAGCGGATGAACTGTATCGCATCGCCGAATCCCTGTTCGGAGATCAGAAGCAAGCGCTGACCATTTGGGTCGTTGCCATCCCATCGTGGCGACTCGTGTGCGGGAGGCGCATGATTGGCTGTCCGTCGGCGCCACTCATAGGCCGCGAACCCCTCGGCAAAATCGCCTGACAGCAACAATGTCATCGCGCGGTTCCAGTGGATATCCGCATCATTGGGCGCAAGGTCGGCAGCACGGGCATGCGCAGTGCAGGCCTCGTCGAGCCGCAGTTGATCTTGCCGCGCATTGCCAAGGTTGCTCCAGGCCTTTGCATCACCTGGGGCGACCTCAATAGCGTGCTCGAAACACCGGGCTGCGTCGCCTGTCCGTCCCATTTTTTGTAAAACGGCGCCGAGGTTGCAGTGTGTCGAAGGGGTGTGCGGTTCTAGGTTAACGGCCCTTTCGAGCGGTATAATCGCTTTGTCGTGGCGGCCTTTAATCGATAGCGCCAAGCCTAGGTTGCTAAGCGCATCAACAGCGTCGGGATCAAGTTCAAGCGCGTGTTCGTATTGGATTATGGCGCCGCTAAGGTCGTTCGTCTCTTGCAGACAGACACCGAGACTAATTCGCGCGTTATTGTTTCCAGGCGTTATCTCCAGCAGACGGCGGTAATGATCGATGGCATTTCGCAACTGACCGATGCTGCGATAAGCATCCGCGAGAACGGCCTGTCCCCGCTCTGACTGACGCAAAGCGTCCTCACGCCCTTCCAGCGTTTTAAGTGCCGCCACATTGTTTCCAGATTCCAGAAGAGATAGCGCCCACTCGACGGCAAAGTCATGGTCGTCGGGGGCTAGCCGCGATGCGTTCGCCAGGGCTTCGGCGCCGGCGGCAGGATCCCCCGACTCGCGCAAGGCATCGCCAAGCAGCGCCCACAACCCGGCTTGGTTTGGATGGGTTTCCGCCAGCCCGCGATAGATCGCCGCAGCTGCCGCTGCATCGCCGGCGGCGTGCATACGGGCCGCCCGCTGCATGGCGGTTTCTGTGTCTGAGGCCTTCGGAGGATGAGAGCGGTCGTTCATGACAGCGCTTATAGCGAAACCGGCGTGTTTCGAACAGCGCCGGAAGCACATTGACCAACCGTTTCGTCACACTATTATGGCGCCAGCGCACTCGCGCGCCCCTGTGGCGGAATTGGTAGACGCGGCAGACTCAAAATCTGTTTTC
Organism: Alphaproteobacteria bacterium; assembly: GCA_021774435.1. GTDB lineage: Bacteria > Pseudomonadota > Alphaproteobacteria > UBA8366. The sequence continues at coordinate 9,521 of JAJFJB010000140.1, read as the reverse complement.
TTTACGGAAGTGGGAGTTCGAGTCTCCCCGGGGGCACCAATAAATTCAAATATTTATAAGAAATATGGAAATCGGCGAAAGAGCACTTAATATTTCAGGTAAGCATTAGGTAAGCACACGGCGCGATTTCGCACTTTGCTCGATACCTATCGGCTGGATGTTAGCGCCACGTCCCACTGTCTCTACCTACAATATTTTAAGATTCTAAATATATTGTGCTGACACAACCGACGCGCCGACGCAAGCAGAAGTAAATCAAAAGGTTATGAGAAGCAAATAGTTGACGCACTGCTGACGCGTGGCGACGCGGGCACGACCTTAATTCTCAGGTCAGTAGAATGCGGTTGGTTGTGGCCATCTCATCCAAGGGGGTGGGGCCAAAGTAGGCTCGTATACCCTAGTTCTTCAATGGCGCACACAATTGGGAGATATATTCCCATTTGCGTTAGGTCTCAATTATCCCGTGGGTGTGTGAAAACGGCAAATCAGCTAAAGATGTTGGTATCTATTTAGGAGATCAGCATGCGCCGATTTGTTGAGGGCGAAGATCGCGGACAACAGGTTCTGCTGCCGCCCAGCCTTGAGGACTATGTTGGCGAGGATAATCCGGTTCGCGTAATCGACGTCTATGTCGATGAATTGGACCTGGGCGCGTTAGGTTTTGAACGCGTCCGGCCAAAAGCGACAGGGCGCCCCGCGTACCATCCTTCGACGATGCTGAAGATTTATCTCTACGGCTATCTGAATCGCATCCAATCGAGCCGCCGACTGGAGCGCGAAGCGAACCGCAATATCGAGTTGATGTGGCTGACCGGGCGGCTGGCGCCGGACTTCAAGACAATCGCAGACTTTCGGAAGGATCATGGTGCACCGATCCAAGCAACCTGCGCACAGTTTATCGCGATTTGCCGCGAGTTGGATCTCTTTACCCGCGCCGTTGTGGCCATCGATGGTGCGAAGTTCAAAGCGGTCAATGCCCGGGAACGCAATTTCACGAAAGGCAAACTCAAACGCCGAATTGGGCAGGTTGAGAAGAGCATTGAGCGATACCTTCAGGATCTGGACGCCGCCGATCTTCAAGATGGTGACATTGCCGACGCGAAGACAGTGCGTTTGAAGGGTAAGGTCGCCGCAATGAAGGCCAAACTCAAACAGCTCAAGGAACGAGAAACCGAAGTTTTGGCGGCACCGGACCAGCAGATATCCCTAACCGATCCGGATGCGCGAGCGATGGCGACGAGTATGCGCGGTTCTGGCGTTGTCGGCTACAATGTGCAGTCCGCCGTCGATACCGAACATCACCTCATCGTTGCTCACGAGGTCACCAATATAGTGACTGACAAATCGCTCCTATCGCCCATGGCGAGGAAGGCCAAAGAAGCGCTGGGCGTAGACAAGATCGATGTTCTTGCCGACCGAGGCTACTTCAATGGCGAGCAAATTCTTGCCTGCGAGGCGATTGGCGTAACACCTGTCGTGCCCAAGCCCTACACGTCCGGATCTAGGGCGGCAGGCAGGTTCGGCAAAAACGACTTCGTCTACGAAGCTTCCGACAACTCCTACCGTTGTCCCGCCGGGGAAACGCTGACTTACCGGTTCACCAATGTCGAGAACGGTCAAACGCTCCATAGCTACTGGACGACAAAGTGTGAGACCTGCTCCCTGAAGGCCAAATGCACGACCGGCAAAGAACGGCGTATCAAGCGCTGGGAACATGAAGACGTCATCGACGCCATGCTTCAACGCCTTGAGGACGCCCCCGACAGCATGAACATCCGCAGAGCGACAGTGGAGCATCCCTTCGGCACGCTGAAAGCCTGGATGGGTCACACGCACTTTCTGACCAAAGGTCTTGAAAAAGTGAAAACAGAGATGAGCCTCAGCGTTCTGGCCTACAATTTGAAACGTATGATCGCTATCATGGGTGTGCGGCCGCTGATCGCTGCCATCCGAACATAGAAGAGTCTTGTCAGGATATCTTTTAACGGAATAGCGGCTCGATCTTGCCCAGCGCGTTTTTACACAGCCACTCCCAAGAGCGGACGTAAACCACGACACGTTCCGAAACACGTGTATTCCTACGCATTTGATAGCTATAACGATTTGGAGGTCAACACAAAAGTAGTGTTTCTCAGCAAAATGTTCAGTTGAGGTTGAACCTGTCCATCTTGGGCCGGCCCCACGAAAGATGGCATTATTCAGATTCGAAAAATTGTGATGAAAATATTCCTCTACGGCCATTATTACAGAGTATTATACCGCAACTTGTCAACGCGAAGCTCTCCTGGCCCATATATTTTCCCGACGCCCTAATACTCGGCGAATTATCAAATTTATCGCTAAAATTGAAGATATAATATGCACCACACTAGTGAAAAAAGGCTCTAAAAAAAATTTAGAAAAACGGAATCTTCTGATAAAAAAATTAAGCGCAATAAAACGTTGCGCATAGACAAGAGACAACCACAAAAGTGTAAAAGAAAAAATCACACCCCAGTAAAAACTATTTTCTAGGAATATGATCCAGACTATAAAAATAAAAGAAATTGGTTGAACGACACTTAGAAAAATAAAGTTGGGTAATGTTAAAAAGCTAAATACTACGTTCTTTCCAAACGACAAAAGGTGTCGAGGTATATTTTGGTAATGACCCAAACACCACCTGGTCCGTTGATTTATGAGATCTCCTAGGGTGCGAGAAGCCAAAGTATATCCTTGGCAACCCAACACATGAACAGCGCAATGACCCAACGATGCTAAACGTAATGTAACGTCGACGTCTTCTGTAACGGTATCATTCGAAAATCCTCCGTAACGAACCAAATCTCTAACGCACCAAAGAGAGGCCGCTCCCGGTGACACAGAAATTGCCGAAACTACTGACTGGGCACAACGTTCAAAATTTAGAGCGCCGTCATACTCTATCCCTTGCAATTCGGACAACATATCGTCACTCGGGAAAATAGAAATATCGAATGCGATGGACGAAATATTGTGTCCTTTGGCGAGCCTTTGTTCCATGACTTCGATAGCCAGAAATATCGATTCAATTGGAACAAGTGTGTCTGCATCTTGTGTGAGCACTAAAGGCGTACGGACCGCACCTAGACCGGTATTTAACGCCGCCGCTTTCCCACAATTTTTTTGGTGTCGGATCACCGACACTTGCGAAAAACTCGATGTTACAGAATGAATAATCGCCGGTGTGTTATCACTTGAACCATCATCTACGATGATAAGGTGTGCGCCCGCATTGATCATTGGCCGTATTGAATTCAGTGTCGATTCAATTATCATTTCTTCTTGAAATGTCGGTATCAGTATGGTCAGCTTATGTAAACCAGAATGAGGCAGCTTATCAAACACTGCTTCATCAAAGCGCATCTTGTTGCGTTGCGAAATTAGTACGAGGAAAACAATTAGTAGCTTACGAACGACTAATATAGCGCAAAAGGCCAAAAAAGCATTTGTTAAATATTCGTCGATAATACTCATTTTCAGCAATTTAAATAATAAAAATTACAAAAAAATAAAATAGGCTGATAACTCATACAAAGAATAAGAATATAAAAGTAAGAAATCAACGACCAAACATCATGAATAAAAATCGAAACGATACCAAACGTCGATTAATCGATCCATTTTGACATTGCCCATAACTTGCACCTGTTTATAGTTAGAATAGGCCCTGATTACATTATTCATGGAACAGCATTACATACAATTAGGTGACACTCTGAATTAGCTAATTTTCCGCCTCTCCTTCTCATGAACACATCTCCAATTCTCGAATACCCTAAACGCACCGATGTAACTGCAGAACTCTTGATCGTTCAAGTTTACATCCATAAACGGATCGACCAATGAATCAAGGCCGCCGCATTAATAGGCTAACGCTGCTTGATATAAAAAATCCGCCACGTCGTTTTTCCAGCACCTACACAATCGCATTCGAGATATGGTCCGTACCGTAGTCGTTCGCAAACTTCCGCGGAAAGCTCCGTATCTTGGCATATCACTCGTGGTCTTCCTCCCTACGGACGCTTGCGACCGAGTTGCCTAAGATACTTGCCAAGCACACTCGGTTACAGAAACTGATTTAGCGATTTAAACAGCACTCAACACAGTCGCCACGAACACCGTTTAGGAAACCCCGACACCAGCCAGCAGTGTATGCACTAACGTACTACTTGTACAACTACGCGTCTCTCGAAAATCCTTCAAGCTTGACAGTACCGATGGAATCTACCTCCCTAAAACTCTCTACTTTAAAGATACTAAAAGACGTATTACGTTTTATAATACAACTATAGAGGAAACACGCCAGTGTACTTAACCCAACAAGTCAAGCCAACCTACTAATGTAGAATCAAATGTGCTAAATAGGAGATCCCGTTGGATGCGCAAAACGCCGACCCCTTAGATCTTGTTGATCGATTATTGCGTTAATCACATGAAATTTTTTATTTTGCCAGCTGTCGTTGTATTGGTCTTTGCAACTATTCTGCCTGTGTCCTCGAAAATCGCGATAGCTGGCGAAAAAAGTATATTAAGAGAATGTTGGTTAAAGGTAGAACAAGATAGCGAACCATTCGATCTTATAGTATTCGCTGTACAGTTAAGATGTTCTAAAACAAGTAATCAAAAAAACAGCTTCAAAATACTTACTAATAAGCCATTTCTGTTGGGTGCTTCTCTTGGTGACCCTGAATCTAATGTTGGACATTTCGACTTTCCTATACGAAAGATAACGGTAACAAAATCTCAAAAAGTAAACAATATTTTATATAGTGTGAAAAAGAAAAATACGATTGGGCACTCAACATTTTTCATTAGATTATGGACCACTACTTCTTTATCGCCGTGCGATAGCCCAAGGTATGGATGCCGTAAATTCGGCTATGTCTTATTAGATTCGTATAAATATTGTAAGAAAAAGGAACAAGAAGATAACCCTGTCAGTTGCAGTAACGGAAAGTTCGTCGGTAGAAAGGAAATTCGATGACGAGAATTTTTATAAGTTATTCTCACATCGACAGATCTCAGTGTAACGAGATTCGGGAATGGCTCGAAAATAACGGATGGGAGAACGAGGTATTTGTTGACGAAAACGCAAAAACTGGTTTAACTGGAGGATCAAATTGGCGTGCCGCTCTAAAGCAGGCTGCGTCTAGATGTGAAGCTGTGATACTGTTGATCTCTAAAAATTGGATAAACTCCCAATTTTGTCGAGGTGAATTTCAATTAAGCGATAAATTATCCAAATCTATTATTCCAGTACGAATAACAAGCGAACTTCCTTTCATTGAGATTCCCAATGAAATAACTGACTCTTATATGGTAGTGGAAAAAGCAAACACTACCGATGTAGAATTTTATCAAGTTTTAAAACGCGCGCTGGAAAACGCAGGTGCCGGTCCTGAAAATTTTAAACTAGTAGACGGCCGTCCACCATATCCCGGTTTAAGTCCCTTAATGCAGACAGATTCGGCTCTTTTTTTTGGAAGAGATGCTGAAGTCCTCGCGGCAATGGACACAATCCGGGAAATACGAACCTCCCAAAATAAGAGATTATTTACTTTACTTGGATCCAGTGGAGCCGGTAAATCGTCGCTTCTCCGGGCTGGACTATGGCCGAGGCTACGTCGTGACGACAGAAACTTTTTCACATTGCCGGTAATACGGCCATTAAATGCACCGTTGTCAGGGTCAGAAGGACTGTGGAAATCCCTTGAATCCGCCGCTCAGGATCCGCTTTATTCAAACCAATTACCTGAATTTTTTCCAAAAACACAGCGTGCTTTAGAGTTGGAAATTGATAACTCTCCAAGTAAGTTTGTAACAATAATTCGAGCTTTGAAGCATGCAGCAAGTACTTTAATCGATGACAGTCATTACGAGGCAATGTCGCTTCTTCTAGTCGACCAAGCGGAAGAACTCTTTACTTCCACAATGACAGAAGAGGTCGATACGTTTTTCGAGGTGATTTCGAACTCACTAACTCTAGATCGTAATTTTGCGGTAATTTTTGCAATACGATCCGACATGTTTCCAAATCTTCAACTCGACACCCGCATCCAACAACGAGAAATACGACCTTTCAATCTTTCGCCAATGTCTCGCGATGGTATGGCACAAGTAATTATGGGTCCAGCAGAACGGCTAGGGTTCGACGTTGCACCGGACTTGGTTCAACGTTTGTTAAATGATTCAAAAGGTGCAGATGCGTTACCACTACTCGCATTTACGTTAGAGAAACTATACGACGAAAGATTAAAAGAAAACGCTTTGTATATCTCTGACTACAACGCCCTTGGGGGAGTTGAAGGTGCCATAGAAATGGCAATGGAAGGTGCGCGAGTTTCGTTAACCAACAGAATGGGCGAAAGACCGCCGGCCGAAATAGACGACCTTATTCGCAAAACCTTATTGCCAAACTTAGTACGAATCAACGAAGTAGGAGAAGTTGCTCGGCGAATTGCATATAGAACTCGCGAAGTGTTTTCAGAGGAACACGAAATTGTATTAGATATACTAATCCAAGAACGTTTACTGACTTCCAATATAAGCGAGGAAACACCTACTATCGAGGTTTCTCACGAAGCTATATTGCGAAATTGGGAGTTAATGAGGCACTGGCTGAGAGATGAACGGGCATTTCTTGAATGGCGAGAGCAGGCAGAACGTAATCTTGCATTATATGAAACTAAAAAGGGCGATTTATTATCAGGCCGTTTGTTAGCTTCCGGAAGGGAGTACATAAAAGAACAACGAAAAAATTTAGATGAAAGAATCATTAGGTATATAGAAAATTCGGTGGAAGAAGACGAACGAGCCGTGAGAGCTCGAGAGCTGCAACGCGAAGCACTACAAAAAGCAGAAATCAATGCGGCGCAAGCTCGAGAGAAAATGGCACACGCAGAAATGGAGGCAGAACGTAGACTGGCGACAACTGCGAAAAAAAACACCAAAATTTTTCGATATCTAGCAGGAACAGCGTCGATCATTGCTCTACTCGCTGGCGCCTTGGGTTGGCGTGCTTATCAAGGTGAAGTCAAAATAACACAAGAAATATATGTTAACGATACCCAAAGAATTGCAAGTCTCGGTCAGAGGTATAAATCCGAAGGTTTTTCAACGGTCGGAGAGGCTCTGGCCTGGATGTCGTTATACCGGGAGATTAAGACTGGAAAAAAAATCGTATCGCCGGATGGCGTATCTGCACTTCGCAAGGGTAAAGTCAAGTTTATGTATAGTATTGAAGGTGAAAGTTTAATTGATGCACCAAACAGCCACCACTTCCTTTTGCTAGGCAAACCAAATGGAGTTGGTATCGCAATCTGGGATACGAAACGTAGAGAAAGAATATTTTTTGATAAGAATGCAATATGGAAAAAAAAGTCCAGCAATGGTAGTTACACTGACGTAGAGTTTCCTCCGCGATTCAGTCGCGATGAAAAAAGTATTATTTACGAAACCTTATCCAATAAAGTGAAAGTATGGAATATAGGTTCAAATCGGTTTGAAAGAGAAATAGATAAAAATACAGATGATCCGATAATTTTTTCTCCGAATTTTGAGTATATGTTGCAAGAAACTAAGGACAATCACTTGTCGGTAGTGTCATTTAAATCCGGCCAATCTCTTTCAACGCTTAAAATTCCCTCTGGCTTGCCGTCGGACATCCAACCGTCATCGTTTACTCCAGATAATTCAACAGTAACGGTAGAATTTTTAGGCGATCGTTATACGGTTTCTCCAGCGGTTCAATTTGATGTTAACTCGGGAAATGTCGTTGAAAAAATCGAGTTCGGCAATGCTGTATTCCCTCAGTATCATCCAAATAGTAACTTTATGCTTGTCTGTCCATGGAACCAAGGTGTTCATTTTCGAAAAATTAAGGAGATGCGGCAGAAATTTGTAACCGTCCCAGGAGATTCGGCTTTTGGATGCAGTTTTTCTCCTTCCGGAAAATTTATTGTTTCAGGTGCTACACATGTGGGATATGTAACTCATATAGAAAGACATTTGGAGGAGATAAGGAACGAGAAAAGATCACAAGATGATGATACAATTGAATTAAAGGGCAGTTGTGGAAACTCTTGTTTTGGTGTTGTTTACTCCTCTCCCTACTTTCAAAACATAGGGACTTTCGACTTTCAATTGGATGGTATAAAATCTCAAAGGATTCAATTAGCACAGAAAGATGGCTTGATGGCGTCTGCTGTAGAAAAATTTCCTGATTCACTTGATCTAATAATTTCCGTTTACAATACGGACGATTTCTCTCTAAAGGGTCAGATTCAAGATGAAGAGTATGGTGTTTCTGTTTATTTTTTGGATCCTACTGGAAAGACATTAATTACTTTATCGTCAGCGCGTTCTATCCTATCGTTATGGGACATTTCGGCTAACATTCGGACGTCTACTGTAAGTCTTACCGATGATACCTTGCTCGGTCTTAAGTTTGATACTACTGGACGCTATTTGTATTTAGAAATCAGGTCTTCAGGTTTATCTGAAGGAAACGGAGAACAGTCCGACATACTTTCTGACAGAGTGGAAGTTTGGGATTTAGAGGCCGATCGACCATTCAGTAGTATTAGTTTAAGTTCCGTAAAGTCAATCACACCGCTGCTACCCTCGTCAGATTTCTTAATAGGTCTTGAGGGAGGCCATGTAGTCTCAATTGGTAAGTATGGGAATGAGGTTTCAAAGGTTAAGCCACATAACGTGCAGGGTGCGTCACCGGCATTAAGTACAAACAAAGAGTATGTAGCCAGCGGCGGCTGGGATGGAAAAATTTATATCCATCATATTGATTCAGGTCGCGGAGTTTATGGTAAGAAGGCGCATGAGTTAGGCGTTTTACAAGTTAGTTTTATTCCAGGTAGTCAGACTGTGGCATCGCTGTCGGCAGATGGAACTATCATACTTCATGACGCCATAGATGGCAACTCAGTTGGTATTATTCACGGCTCAGGCGAGACACAGATCTCAATGATTCCAATTGACGAAGAAAACGTTATTACAGCGACTTATGATGGATACCTCCGACAGCTTTCGGTAAAGCAGGGCGGCGAATTGAGTAGAGTACGCTTACATTATGGTGGAATTTTGTCGGCTGTACCGAATTCGGATCATACAGTGCTAGCGACTTCTTCGGATGATGGCACTGCGAAGCTTGTTTCCTTGCCGGATGGTCGTGTGATACATGTCTTGGATCACGGTGGAGACACAGTGGACAGCATTTCTTGGAGTAGGGATGGAAAGAGGGTTTTGACTATTACTAAGCGTGGCGACGCAAAAGTATGGGATAGTGTTACGGGTACTTTACTTGCTGCGTTCAAACATGGCTCGGAAATAATAGACCAACAGTTTTTTGGAAACGGTTCAAGTGTAGTTACTGTTACGTCAAATTCTATACTTTATCATTGGGACGTCGATACATCGTCAAAAGTTTTCTCGAAACCTATTGCGTCGACAGCGAAACTCGTTTCGCTAAATTCGAAGGAAGATAT
>JAJFJB010000139.1 GCA_021774435.1 Alphaproteobacteria bacterium | reverse complement strand
CCTGCAGACGCTTCGCCAGCGCCTGCTCGCGGGCGCGGAACTTGCGGTCGGCTTCGATGCGCATCGCTTCGACGCGGCTAAAGGGACGCTGTGCGGTACCGCGGCTGCGCAGCGTGATCAGGTCGCCCGAACCGGCGAGATTTTCCAACGCGTTGACAATGAAGTCGCCGTTATTCGCGAATGGCAATGCCACGCGTTTGCCGAAGAAGTCCTGTACCCGGACCCAGAAATGTTCCTGCAACATGTCGCTGTCGGTCAACAAAATCATGTTGATCGGCACCTGGGATTTAGCGAGGTGGGGACGTTGTTTCTTCTTTCCTTCCTCCGCGGCTTTCTTCTCCGCTTCTTCGCCCTTTTTATCTTCGCTATCAGCAGCCTTGGCGTCTTCCGACTTTTTCTCCGGTTCGTTCTTTTTCGGTTTGCCGTCCGGGAAAGCGGAATCGACCATACCGGTGATCCGCGCGCCGAGGATCAATTCCTTGCCGGCGGGCTTGAATTTCTCGACGAAGTCGAGAATGTTCGGAACCCGTGCATTGATCAACCCGGCATCGAATCCCTGGCTCTGCGTGGTCGTCTTCAATAGCGATTCGACTTTAACCGAGGCATCTTCGGCGACTTCAATTATGCCGCCGCTGCCGATATTGACCGCATTGATATCGCGGGTGACTGCGTCCTTCTTATCGATCGCACCATCCTTGACCGTCAGCCAGAGCAGATAGGGCGCGGGTTTCATATCGCCTTGCGTTCCGGCATTGACGATGCGGGCAAGGTTCATGTCACCGGCAACGATTTTATCGAGCGTCTTGACGCCCCACTTCTCGATCAGCTTGTTCAAATCCGATGAGCCTGGCGCCGTTGGCCGTCCTACCGCCAGTGCGCCTTGCGCCAACTCGCTATAAGGGTCGGTCAATACCAACGCCCGACCATTCCGCATCAAGTACTGGTCAACGGCGTATAGGTCGTCTTCGCTTAAGGTGGGATGGATCAGGAAAAGGACATCAATATCGTCCGTCAGGTCATTCTGGACGTCGAATATATTCCGAACCTCGAACCCTTCTTCCAGGGCTTCCACGATAAACCAGCGCTTCGGCTGGCCCGGCTGTGGATTGAAGCTGCCGAATATCGGCAAGCTTGTGACCACGCCGATGACCGGCTTCTTCGGATTGATCAATCCTTCCAGCATGCGCGCCAGGTCGTATTCCAGGAAGGATTCGCGTTGCGGCTGGAAGAAGCCGATGACGCCGTTCCGGTCGCCGCCACGGGCGACGAGGCCGAAATAGACCTTTTCGCCACCCGCATCGATCGGCACGCCATTCACACCGGCGGCAACGGCAGCGTCCTCGGTTTCCGAAAACGGTTCCGGGTCGAATTCGGTCAATGTCACCTTGCCGTTGGACGCGGCGGCAAACTCGTTCACAACGTCACGGACCCGCCCGGCATAGTTGCCGTAAATCGCAACTTCCTTCAACAGACGTTGCGAGATGTAAAATTCCAACGCGATCGGTTTTTCGATACGGTCAAGGATGCGCTTGGTCCCATCGGACAAGGTGTAGAGACGGTCCTGGGTGAGATCGACCCGCAGACCGGTTATATTGGACAGACCGGCGTTCAGCGCGATGAAAAGGCCGATCGCTACCGCGATTCCGATCACCCAGCCACCCTTGCGATTCAGCAATTGTCTGATCATGACGCGGCTCCCCTACTCGGCCTTCAGGCGGTTAACCGCCACGGCATTAGCGAACAGAAAGACCCCGATCAAGGACACGAAATAAACCACATCGCGCAAGTCGAGCACGCCTTTCGCGATATCCGTAAAATGAGTCAGGAAGCTCAGCGAGGCTATAAAATCGACCACGATCTTCGGCGCCCAGCCGGAGAAAAATCCCAAGACAATGGGGGCGCCGCTGGCAATCAAAACGAAGCAGGCCGCCGTTGTCACCACGAAGGCGATCACTTGATTTTTGGTCAGTGCAGAAATAAATGACCCGACCGCCAAAAAGCCCGCCGCCATGAAAAGGCTACCGACATAGCCGGCAAAGATGATGCCGTTATCCGGCTCACCAAGGAAATTTACCGTGATCCAGAACGGAAATGTCAGGGCCAGACTGATTGCAGCGAAGATTACCGAAGCGAGATATTTACCGATCACGACCTGGGCCAGCGATAGCGGCAAGGTCATTAGGAGCTCGATGGTGCCAGACTTGCGTTCTTCAGCCCACATCCGCATCGAAATTGCGGGGATCAGCAGCATGTAGACCCAGGCATGGAACTGAAAGAAAGCCGCTAGATCGGCCTGGCCACGGGCGAAGAAACTTCCCATGAAGAAAGCCAGCGCACCAAGCAATGCCAAAAAGATGACGATGAATACATAGGCGACGGGTGTCGCGAAATAATCTGCAAGCTCCCGCCGGACAACGAATAGCGTATTGGACATTTATTGTACCGTCGTGATGCTACGGAAAACCTGGTCGAGATGTCCCCTGGCGAGGTGTATTTCGTCGATCTCAATATCATGTGTTCGCATCGCGACGCCGACATCATTCAAGATCTGCGCACCGCCTTTGGGGCGAATAAACAGGCGGTTACGTTGGCGAATTTCCACTGACGCAACAACCGGCAGGGCCTGAATCAGGCCGCGCGCAACATCCAAATCGCCGTTAACCTGAAGCGACACGGCGTTGTGCTGATCGGAACGGGCCAGCAATTCCTGCGGTGTAGCGTCCACGACAATCTTACCTTGCGCGATAATGATCGCCCGCGTACAGACGGCCTCAACCTCCTCGAGAATATGGGTTGAGATAACAATTGCTTTCTCTTCCGACATTTCGGCGATGAGTTGGCGTACTTCGTGCTTTTGGTTCGGGTCAAGACCATCAGTCGGTTCGTCGAGAACCAGGACATCAGGGTCATGCAGCAACGCTTGCGCCAACCCGACCCTGCGCTTGAACCCTTTAGAGAGTGTCTCGATCGGTTGTGAAATAACCGATCCGATTTGCGTCTTTGCCACGACATCACGAATTCGCGCAGTGCGCGTTTCACCGGAAAGCCCACGCACGCCGGCAATGAATTCCAGGAACCGCCCCGGCGACATATCTGACCACAGTGGAGCCCCCTCAGGCAGATATCCGATGCGCTCCTTGACCGCTATCGGATCGCGCTGCACGTCGAACCCGTCAACCCGTATCGTGCCGGAACTCGGTGTCAGAAAACCGGTAATCATTTTCATCGTGGTCGATTTTCCGGCACCGTTAGGCCCCAGGAAGCCCAAGACCTCCCCGCGCTCGACCGAGAAACTGATGTGGTCTACGGCGACAAACGCACCAAAGCGCCGTGTCAAATTTTCAATATCAATCATACTCATAGGCGTACGATCCTCTACCTCTCCATATTCAGTGCACAGCATATACGCTGACGCATTTTCGCCCCGATTTAGGGTTTGTAACGTATTTTGCAAGGGGATATGGCACGCTATTTACAGCACTGCAACCATTGACGAATCGTGTTAGCGTGATGTTGGCGCAAATTGACGCCATGGCCTGCGGGGGGTATCGATCTTGGTCCGGAAGTTACGCCTCATCACGGGGCTAATTCTCTTTACCTACATAATACTACACTTCACCAACCATATGGCGGGGTTGTGGTCGCTCGCAGCCATGGACGTTACGCGGGACGTTTTGCACGCGCCCTGGTTTACGCCCGTTGGCGCCGCTGTGCTGTATGGCGCGATGTTCATCCACGCAGCCCTTGCCTTCTATGCGATTTACCTGCGCCGCCGGCTAAATTTGCCGTTCGAGGAATGGTCGCAACTCGTTCTCGGGCTTGCGATACCGCTACTGTTGATCGGTCATGTCCTGGGAACTCGTGGCGCCTTCCAACTGTTTGGTGCGAACGTCGATTATGTCTATGTCTTGGCGGCGTTATGGCACGTCGACCCCTTGAACGGAATCCGGCAGGTCATTGTCCTGCTGGCGGCATGGGGTCACGGCTGTCTGGGGATTTACCATTGGCTTCATCTCAAACCCTGGTATCACCGTTGGCAGCCCTATTTCTTCGCAATCGCCATCCTCATGCCGACTTTGTCCTTGGCAGGATTTCTCCAGGGTTCTAAGGCCGTAGTCGCGCTGGCCTCGGATCCTGCCTGGTTTGCGAACTTTCAAATTCGCGCGAAATGGCCAAGTGTCGAAAACTATCAGCAGCTTGTGGAAATCTCGAATTACTTCACGGCCGGCTTCGTGGCGATGCTGGCAGCCGCCTTCCTGGGGCGCTATGTCCGGGCCGGTATCGAGCGATGGCGCGGCATCGTTCGGCTCACCTACGACGATGGCTATACGATTCAATTCCCACCTGGCCGGTCTATCCTGGAAGCCAGCCGCACCAGCAGCGTTCCCCATGCCAGTGTCTGCGGTGGCAGAGGCCGGTGCTCGACTTGCCGTGTCAGAATTACGAAAGGGTTCGAGAACCTTCCACCGGCGTCGGACACAGAACAAAAGGTCCTCGACCGCGTCAATGCGGGCATACAGGTGCGGCTTGCCTGCCAGACGCGGCCTACGGGGGGCGATGTCGAAATCATCCGGCTGTTGCCGACAACGGCAAAACCCGAAGACGGCTTTCCGCGGCCGGAATATCTTCAAGGTCAAGAACGGGAAATTGCCATCCTCTTCGCCGATATTCGTTCCTTTACGAAACTGTCCGAAAAGAAGCTGCCGTATGATGTTGTTTTCCTGCTGAACCGGTATTTTGACGCGATGGGCTCGGCAGTAAGCGCCTGTGGTGGGCATCTCGACAAATTCATCGGCGATGGGGTTATGGCACTGTTCGGTATCGAAGACGGCCCGGAAGCCGGTAGCCGCGCGGCACTGGCGGCCGCCCGCGAAATGGGCTCGCGAATCGCGGAATTGAACCGGGCGCTCGCCAATGATTTGGAAGAACCACTTCGTATCGGCATCGGCATCCATTGCGGACCCGCTATCGTCGGTTCGATGGGGTTCGGGGAAACCGTCTCCGTCACCGCCGTTGGCGATTCTGTCAATACGGCTAGCCGGCTCGAAACACAAACCAAGGAATATGGCGCCGAACTCGTTGTTTCGGAAACAACGGTTCAGCAATCCGGGCTCGATCTGTCTGCCTTCGAAACTGACAGCGTCGATATTCGCGGGCGCACAGAACCCATGGTCGTACATGTGGTTCGCGCTGCCCGAGATCTGCCGGAACAGACATTGCCCCGAAAGAATGGGCGCTAGGAGATAAAACAATGAATCTAGGTGGGAAGACGGCGCTGATCACGGGCGCCGGAAGCGGCATCGGCGCGGCTTCCGCACGTATTATGGCCGCACGTGGCGCGGCAGTCGTGCTCGCCGGGATTCCAGCCGCTGGTGTGGAGCGTATCGCAAACGAGATCACCGCCGCCGGAGGCAAGGCTTTTGCGATCACCGCCGACGTTACGCGCGAGGGCGACGTAAAAGACGCGGTCGACGCCAGCGTGGAATCGTTTGGCGGACTTGATGTCGTTGTAGCGAACGCTGGCGTTCAGCGCCATAAGACCGACGTAAACCTATTCGAGATGGAAGAATCGGAATGGGAGAGAACTCAGGATGTGAATTTGCGCGGTGTATTCCGGACCTGTAAGCACGGGCTGGCCGAAATGATCAAACAGGGCAGCGGCGGCTCGATCATCATCGTCAGCTCCATCACAGCGTTGAACGGGCGGACACCGAACGTCTCCTATATGACGACGAAAAGCAGCCTGTTGGGCATGAGCCGCCACATTGCGGTGCACTACGCGAAATATGGCATCCGCTGCAATGCGGTTTGCCCGGGCGCACTGGAACAGACCCCCGATTGGGGTGACCACCCGGATCCGGAAGGCCGGGAATCGGCAATGGTCGACGCGACGCCGCTGGGACGCTTGGGCACGTCAGAGGATATCGCACCCTGGATCGCTTTTCTGGCGTCAGACGAAGCTAGCTTCGCGACGGGCGGGACTTTTGTCGTCGATGGCGGAATCACCATCGCCTGACATGGCTGCCTCATCCCAATCAGTCGTAGTCTGCGTAGGACTGTTCTTCGACAAGATTGGATCCGAGCGCCTCGTTAATTTCGCGTTTTAGGGCCGCGCGGCGGTCATTCGTTTTGTAAACCGAGCGGGCCAACTCAATAAATCGGTCCCCGAAATCCTTGTCGCGCTCGCAGTCACGGATATCGTCTTCAATTTCCCATAGCGCTTCGTTCACGCTGCGCAGCGCGTCGACCTGCCGCGCGATATCGGTATTGTCGGGCATTTCCGCATCCCGCGTTTCGCACAGCCGGGAATATTCACGCGCGACATTTGCCAATTGCGCGGGGTCGGTCAGCCGCTCGCGTTTGATATCCAGAATCGAAATCTTGTCGAGCAACTCACCCCAAGAGACTGCGACAATTACTGACATGAGTCCTAACCGCCATCGTGTTAAACAGTATTGGGTCCTATCCGCTAAGATAGCCTAATGCTGACCATCCGGGGACTTTATGTTTCTCAAAAACCTATGGTATTTCGCGCATCGTGGCGACTTATTGAAGCGCGGATCAATGGTCGCGAAAACCCTTCTCGGTGAGCCGGTGCTGTTGGCCCGCGATAGCGATGGAAACCCGTTCGCGATCCAGGATATCTGCCCACATCGCGGTATTCCCCTATCGGTCGGGTCATTCGACGGACGCGAGGTCGAGTGCTGTTATCATGGCTGGCGTTTTAACCGGGAAGGCAGATGCACCGCGATCCCCTCCCTGGTCGAGGGGCAAAAATTCAACGTCGACAGGGTAAAAGTCCCGCGCTATCCGTGCCGCGAGGTGCAGGGCAATATCTGGATTTATTTCGGCGACAAGTCGGCTGACATGATCGCACCTCCGGAAATTCCGGATCTCGGAACACGCCGGCCCAATGCCGCCTTTACGATGGATTTTCCCTGCCATGTCGATCACGCCGTGGTCGGTCTAATGGATCCCGCACATGGCCCTTTCGTTCACCGTGCTTGGTGGTGGCGTTCACGCAAATCGATCCATGAAAAAGCCAAGGCCTTTGCGCCATCGGAGCGCGGGTTCACGATGGTTCGGCACCCGCCATCCTCGAACTCTGCTGCGTACAAGCTGCTCGGCGGATCGATGACAACAGAGATATCCTTTCAATTGCCCAGTATCCGGATCGAGCATATCCGCGCCGGCAAACATGTCTTGTGCGGCTTGACCGCGGTGACCCCGATTAGTGAAACGGAAACCGAACTAAACCATCAGATCTACTGGACTCAGCCCTGGCTGACACCCTTGAAACCATTGCTGCGCCCGTTTGCGCGCGCTTTTATTAAGCAAGACCGGGATATCGTCACGATGCAGCAAGAGGGCTTGAAACATAACCCGCAGCTTATGCTCATCAATGATTCCGATATGCAGGCAAAATGGTACTACCGCTTAAAGGACGCCTGGACCAAAGCGCTTGAAAACAAGCAGCCTTTCGAGAACCCGGTAGAAGCGCGGGAGCTACGCTGGCGGAGCTAGGCCTCAGGCTTCGACAAGGAAGGCCTTACATGTCGGTAATTTTTGGCGCCGATTGTTCGATTTTGGTAATACGTTCGATCCCTTGCCGCATCTCGGACATGACGAAGTCCGCTCTGCGAACGAGCCCACCACCATTGCCGAATTGCTCCTGCCAGCTGTTCATTTTCACCGAAAGGCCGCACAGAACACCACCAACGGTCACATGATGACTTTCGATCATGTTTTTCACTTTGGCAAAGGATTCCGCGGTAATATTTTCCCAAAGCGCTTCAGAATGCCTGTCGAAGCTCTCAAACCGTCCGGTTATCGATGCCGTCACGTCGGACAATTGATCACTGATAAACCCTACGCACTGCATCAATCGCCGATCATTGCTGAGCTGATGATTTTCCTTCAACTCGTCCGTCGCCTCTTCATAAAGCATGACTTTTGGAATGAGGTTGTCGAGGCAATTCTTGTAGTAAGCCAACGACATGAAGACATCGCCATAATCTTCCAGAAACTTCGGAACGTCGGACAAATTGATTTCGAGCTTGCTTGCCATCAGCTTGAGATTCTTCAGCGCTTCGCCCTTGTCGGGCGATGAAAACATAGCGATGAGCTGGCTCACATCCTCAATATCGGCGTTCGTTTCACCATAGATCTGCTTGATCAGTGGCATCGTGAACGTTTTCATATAACTCGTAAGCTCTTCACTTTTTTCTTTCGAGAGCTTCAACTGGTCGAAATTATCAACGTTGATACCAAGCTTACGCAACTGAATGCGCAGCGTATAAACATCGTAGCTGTGGAGTCGGCAGACAACGCTGACAAGCGTTTCATCTGGGTGAATCGCATCCTCCGGCCAGTTGAAGACGGGTCCGAGACCTGACACTTCAACTTGCCCGCTACCCGTTTCCGAATCACGAAAAAGCTCGACCACACTATCGAGACGCACGTTTTTGATGAGCCTCGCCCGTTTCAACCCAGGGGTTTCTACCGGAAGAATACTAAGCGGCAAAATATGTAATGCATCCTGATCGAGTTCTTCCTGTTTTTTGGAAGAACTATCGGGCAATTGTTCCACGTAGGGTGCGGCAGCGCCTGACATTTGGATAACCTCGGCAAATCTTGCGGACGGCGTTTCGACGCGGCCCATTTTTCGATTGCCGGATTATGCCCTGCAAGGCGTTAAAGCGCGGTTAAACCCAGAAAAATGTCGGAAATCCGCCATTTTTCTGACCCAGGCAGACAGTATAAATGGCCTCTAATGCGACATCAGCACCGGTACGGTCATGTGCTCGAGCATATGGCGCGTGACGCCGCCCATGATCATTTCCCGGACCCGGGAATGGCCATAAGCCCCCATTACCACCAGATCTGCCCCACTGTCCGAGACAAAGTTGAGCAAAACATCGCCTGCGTCGACCTTGTTCGCAACCGACCGCTTGGCTTCCGCCTTGATTCCGTGCCGAGCCAGATGCTGTGCGATATCCGCGCCCGGCAAATCGCCGATACCTTCGGGCTCAATCGAGAGGATATCCACGGTATCGCTGCTTTCCAGTAGCGGCATGGCATCGCCCACAGCACGGGCGGCTTCCCGGCTGGCGTTCCAAGCAACGACGATGTGACGGCCGATAGGGCTCTTTGCTCCGACATGAGGAAAAACCAACACCGGACGCCCGGAATGCATCACCAAGAGATCCGCAAACCCTTCTTCTGGATTGTCCGCACCGGTTAGGGGCTGCTGCCCGACTACCGTCAAATCCGTGTACCGCGCATGCAGTCCAACAACGTCCGATGGCAACCCGGCACCATCGAGCCAGCCGCTTCGATCCGACCATCCGGCCCGCGCGGCGGCACTATCGAACAATTTCCGTGCCGCCTTTACATCAGCTTCCTGCCTCGCTTCAACCTCGCGAAAAACCTGCGGCGGAATGCGTGAGGCAGCATATCCCGGTATCTGGGTAACGGAACGGACACCAAGGCCCGTCAAATGAGCATCGTGGTCGGCCGCGAGTGAGAACGCGGCTTCAACCCGCGCCTTGGCCTCATCCGAATTCGTTACATGTACCAGAATATTTTTCAATGCCATCACACACCTCAAGGGTTAAGCGTTCACTTGAACGATTGATAAGTCTTGGACCACGAGGTGGCATTGATTCAGGTCAACGCCAGATATTGGATAAAATCGCGCTATTTAGACCGGCCTGTCGCCTTTCACCGTAACACGGTGTCCGCTTCGTACCTGCGGGTGATAGTCCCAGACGGAACGATGCTGGACACATCGATTATCCCAAAAGGCGACTGAATTATTTTGCCAGTTAAACCGGCATTGAAACTCCGGCGTCGCGATGTGCTCAAACAGGAAATCAAGCAGCGCGCGGCTTTCACCAGCGGCGAGTCCCTCAATACGGGTCGTAAAACCGGAATTTACATAGATGCCTTTGCGCCCCGATACAGGATGGGTGCGAATGATCGGATGCACGGCCGATGGATAAGCGTTTTCGCCGTCGCGCAACTTACCCTTCCGGCTGACATAACCCCGGCTATGTACGTGCTCGGACTCATGCAGCGCACTCAACCCACCCAAGAATTCCTTCATGCGATCCGACAGCGCGTCGTAGGCCGCGTACATGCTGGCGAACATCGTATCGCCACCGACTTCGGGGACTTCGTGCAGATGCAATATGCTGCCCATCGGCGGTTCTTCGTCCGCGCTGACATCCGTATGCCAGGCGTTACCGGCGGTGTATTTCGAATTTTCGTCAGTGTGAATGACCAGTATTTCGGGATGCCCTTCCGGCCCCGGCATCGCGGGATGGATGTGCAATTCACCGAACAGCCGACCAAATGCCTTGTGTTGATCGAGGGTCAGTTCTTGATCGCGAAAGAACACCACTTGGTGTTCCATGAGCGCTTCATGAATTTCGGAAAAGGCCTGATTGCCCAGCGGCTCCGCGAGATTGACCCCGGAAATTTCAGCGCCGATCACCGGACTGATCGGTGCGACTTCTATCGTTTCATATGTCATGCCTGACAGGCTCCTTGTTCGAATTTTCCACTAGGCCGGGCGGTCACCCTGTACCGTAACGCGATAGCCGTGACGGGTTTGCGGATAGTAATCCCAGACCGAGCGGTGCTGCGCACTGCGATTGTCCCAAAAGGCGACCGAATTCGGGCGCCACTTGAATCGGCAATGGAATTCCGGTGTTTCGATATGCCGGTACAGAAACTCCAAAAGAGCCTTGCTTTCGCCAGTCGCAAGACCTTCGATCCGCGTCGTGAAATTGCAATTCACGAACAACCCCTTGCGGCCCGTCACCGGATGCGTCCGTACAATAGGATGCAATGCTTTAGGAAATGGGGTCTCTTCACCAGCACGCATCCCGCCTTTGTGGCCATAGCGTTTGCCATGCACATGTTCGGATTCATGCCACGCCTTAAGATCTTCCAAGAATTTCTTCATGGTCTCCGATAAAGCGTCGTAAGCGGCATACATGCTGGCGAACATCGTATCGCCGCCAACACCCGGCACCTCATGCAGGTGAAGGATACTGCCCATGGGCGGTTCTTCATCACAGCTCACATCGCTATGCCAAACCTGACCCGCGACGCGTTTCGATTTTGCGTCGCCGCGAATCGTCAGAATTTCCGGATGCCCTTCCGGGGACGGCGCGGTCGGATGGACATGCAGTTCACCAAAACGACGGCCGAAACCTTTATGCTGATCCCAATCCATCACCTGGTCGCGGAAAAAGATGACCTGATGCTCCATCAGCGCGTCATGGATTTCCGCGAACGTCTGGTTCCCAAGCGGTTCCGCTAGATTGACTCCCGAAATCTCCGCACCAATCTTCGGGCTCAATGGCGCGACCTTAATCGTTTCGTACGGCATTTCACCTACCATTCATTGAGAATGTCCATGTATCTGCGCCAATGATAGCGGCCACGCCCCTGCGAAGCGAGCCTTCCTGCGATATTTGTCCAGACAATTGATCCAAGTGAAGTTGTTGGTTAGCCTTGGAATCGCAACTGGGTGGAGAATTCGATGGCCGATGTGCATATGAGAACTGATGCGATGAGCAATCCGCCTTCAGCGGCAAGCTTTCAAATCACGCGGCTATCAACCGTGGCCGGGGCCGCAATTGAGGGTTTGGATCTTTCGCAACCGATCGACGATGCGGTGAAGGACGCCATCTTGGGTGCTTTCCGAAGGCACCATGTGCTGGCGTTTCGCAACCAGTCGCTCACAGACGCGCAACAATACGCCTTTTCTGAAAATTTCGGCCCCTTGGAAGAGCATGTTCATCGCATGCGCGACGGCTCAAAGTCACCGCTTGTGCATCTGGTGACGAACCTGGATGCAGATGGTCAGCCAACTACGACCCCGCACACGCACGGTAATTATTACTGGCATACTGACAAATCGTATCACGAGATCCCGTCCCTCGCGACGTTGCTGCATGCGATCATCCTTCCGCCGTCCGGCGGCGATACCCAGTTTGCGAACACACGCTTGGCCTATGACGCGTTACCTGAAGAGAAGAAACGCGAAATCGCGGGACTCCGCATCGTGCATAGCTGGGAAGTCAGCCGGCGCAACACCAAAAACAAACCGGCGACCAAGGCTGAAATCCGCGACCGACCGCCGGTGACGCATCCGCTCGTCCGCACGCATCCCGATACCGGCGAGAAGACTCTCTATATCGGCTGCCACACCTCCCACATCGAAGGCATGCCTGTCGAAGAGGGCCGCGCCCTGTTACAGGAACTCCTGGAACATACCGAGCAACCACAATTCATCTACACTCACAAATGGCTGCCGGGCGATTTGGTGATGTGGGACAATCGCTGCCTGCTGCACCGCGCCGTGGCAAA
>JAJFJB010000138.1 GCA_021774435.1 Alphaproteobacteria bacterium | reverse complement strand
GCGGAGCCCGGGCTGACGGCTTAAACTTCAAGAAGTGCCGAAACCACCGCCACGCCGCCATGGACATGAAATTCGACAACGTCTTCTCCCGTATAGCTATGTGGTCCGGGAAACCAAATTGCTATCCCATCATCAAGCGGTTCACCACTATCGGGACACTCTAATTTCACCCGTGTCGCGCGACGCGGGTTCGGAAATTCCAATCGCGACAGCGCGCGCAATGCCGTGCCCGCAGCGGCACCGGAAAGACGAATAACCGCCAGGCCCGCCCGACCGGCCGCACTGGATAGCGCATATATCGTGTCGCCCATTGCGCGCCTATCGGAACTTAAAAGATCAAGAGGGCCTATTTTTCGCCCTTGGCGCCACCGAATTGTGCCCAGAACGCTTTCTGCATTTGCTCCATGCCTTCCAAACCGGCCGGAAGCCAGGCTTTCAACATCGCATCGGGCTCCATGCCTTTTAGTGTTGAAGCCATTTGTTCTTCAACTTGCTTCATGAGCGACTCTTGCAGTGCCGTAACATCCGGCAGTCCGAAAAACTTCCGCGCCTCTTCCGGCGTGCAATCGATTTCCACATTAATTTTCATGGCGGACACCTTCGGCTTCATCTAAGACCTTAACGGACCCGTTGACCCTGTCGCCGGGCGCATAAGATTACTAGCATCCTAATCCTGTAAAAGCATTACCCTGCCGCCACGAGTGCACCATTCATGACTCAAAATCTACTTGCCGAAGAAACCAGCCCTTATCTTCTGCAACATCAGGACAACCCTGTACATTGGCGTCCGTGGGGCGAAGAGGCGTTCGAAGTCGCCCGCGCGACGGGAAAGCCGATTTTGCTGTCGGTTGGATATGCGGCGTGCCATTGGTGCCACGTCATGGCGCACGAAAGTTTCGAGGATCCCGAAATTGCCGCCGTCATGAACGATCTGTTCGTCAACATAAAGGTCGACCGCGAGGAACGGCCGGATATCGACACGATCTACCAGGCATCCTTGCAAATGCTCGGGGAACAAGGCGGCTGGCCGCTTACCATGTTCCTGAACCATGAAGGCGAACCTTTCTGGGGTGGCACCTATTTTCCACCGACGCCGCGGTTCGGTCGTCCCGGTTTTCCGCAAGTCTTGGAAGGAATTGCCGGCGTTTACAAAACCGAGCCCGATCGCGTGAAAAACAATACCGAAGCGATGCGCAGCGGTCTGCAAAACCTTGCCAACGCGGAATCTGGCGGTGATATTTCCGTCGAGACCATGAATTCCGCCGCCGAGCGTCTCGTTCAGGAAGTCGATATGGTGCATGGCGGCGTCGGCGGTGCGCCAAAGTTTCCGCAACCTTCCTTTTTCGACCAACTCTGGCGTGCCTGGAAACGAACACAGCGGACCGAATACCGAGATGCCGTTCTGACGACGTTAAACCAAATGTGTCAGGGCGGAATCTACGACCATCTGCGTGGCGGGTTTGCGCGCTATTCAGTCGACAATCGATGGCTCGCGCCGCACTTCGAAAAAATGCTCTACGACAATGCCCAGCTGATCGATCTCCTGACGCTTGTTTGGCAGGATACGCGAGATCCTCTCTATGGGGAGCGGATCGCGGAAACGGTCGACTGGGTTCTGAAGGACATGACCGACCCGGAAGGGGGCTTTGCCAGCTCACTCGATGCGGATAGCGAGGGCGAAGAAGGCAAATTCTGCGTCTGGTCGGACGCGGAGATCGATCAAGCGTTGGGTGACGACGCCGCGCTGTTCAAACAAACCTACGATGTCTCGGAGAGCGGTAACTGGGAAGAGAAAAATATTCTCAACCGTCTCAATTCACTGCGTCCCGGACCGCCCGCCCGCGAAGCAACACTCGCGAAATGCCGCGCTACATTGCTCGAAATTCGTCGCCAGCGCATCCAGCCCGGAAAAGATGATAAAGTTCTCGCCGATTGGAATGGCTTGATGATCGCGGCGCTGGTCAATGCCGGGCTGGCGTTCGAAGAACCCGATTGGATTGCCGCGGCAGCGCGTGCTTTCGCCTTCGTAAAACAGTTGATGACCGCGGACGGACGGTTGCGGCATAGCTGGCGCGCCGGGAAATTGAACCATCCCGCAACAGTGGACGACTACGCCAATATGAGCCGTGCCGCCTTGGCCCTGTATGAAGCCACTGGCGACGTCGAGTATTGCGACGCTGCCATCAAATGGACGGATATCGCAGACCAGCATTATCTGGACAAGCAACATGGCGGGTATTTCCTGGCCGCCGACGATACACCAAATCTTATTGCGCAATCCAAATCCGTCGTCGACAACGCCGTCCCCGCGGGGAATGGGACCTTGGTGAGTGTCTTTGCCCGGCTCTTCTATCTTACCGGAGACTTGCAATTTATCGAGCGCGCCCGGCGCACGATCTTCGCTTTCTCCGGTGAGCTAAGCCGCAACATATTTCCATTGGCGACATTGCTGAACGGCAATGATCTCATGTTGCACGCACTGCAAATCGTCATCATCGGCACGCGAGGCGAGGCCGCAACCGATGCGCTGCTGCGCGCCCTCTATGACAACAGTCTGCCAAACCGCATTGTCAGTGTCATCGCACCGGATCAAACACTGCCTGAATCACACCCCGCGTTCGCAAAGGGACAAATCGAAAATTCGGCAACGGCCTATGTTTGCGAAGGTCAGATCTGTTCCCCGCCACTTCGCGATCCCGACGCGCTTCGAGCGGACCTCGCGACACGCAAGTAAAACGATCATGGCCGCCCTGACGTCATAATGGCGCTGTGATGACATTGGCATGCCACCGGGATATCCTTGGGCAACTCTTCATAAAACAGGGAGAACATCATGCCTGACGTTACGATATCCGGCGGCGATGGCGACTTTTCAGCTTATCTTGCCACGCCGTCCAACGGGAACGGTGCTGGTATCCTCGTTATCCAAGAAATCTTTGGCGTCAATGCGGATATGCGGGCGCACTGCGACCGATTTGCCGAGCAAGGTTATTTCGCGCTTTCACCGGATATATTCTGGCGCCAGGAACCCGGCATTCAGCTAACCGATAAAACCGAAGCGGAATGGCAACGTGCGTTCGAACTATACCAAGGGTTCGATATTCCAAAAGGCATGGAAGACCTTATCGCTTCGCTGTCCCATTTGCGTGGCATTGACGGATGCACGGGCAAGACCGGGACAGTGGGTTATTGCCTTGGCGGATTGCTGGCATACCTCATGGCCTGTCAGTCCGATGCGGAGTGCAATGTGAGCTATTACGGTGTCGGTATAGACGAACGTCTCGATCAAGCATCGAACATTACGGCGCCAACGCTGCTGCACATCGCGGAAGAAGACGAGTTCGTCAACAAGGAAGCGCAAGAAAAGGTCAGCCAAGGCTTGTCCGGTCACAGCAGCGTGACGATTTATAGCTACCCCGGCGTAAACCACGCCTTCACGCGCAATGACGGCATCCATTACGACGCCGATGCGGCTGTACTTGCACATGGCCGCACCGCCGACGCCTTCAAGGCGGCGCTGCGCTAAACAAGAAAGAAAGTAGGCAGGAATTCTTCATGACACATGCAATTGTAATTCAAAAACAAGGCGGCCCCGAAGAGATGCAGTGGACTGCCGTCGATGTCGGTGCACCCGGCGCCGGTCAGATTCGCCTAAAACAAACAGCCGTCGGTCTCAATTATATCGACTGCTATCATCGCAGCGGTCTTTATCCGCTCGAAATGCCGGCGGGGATCGGCATGGAAGCCGCTGGTGTTGTCGTAGCGGTGGGGGAGGGTGTATCCGACCTCGCTGTCGATGACCGGGTTGCCTATGCCAGCGGTCCGCCGGGATCCTACGCCGAAGAACGGAATATGGCCGCCGACCGCGTAGTGAAACTTCCCGACTCGATCAGCGATGAAACTGCCGCCGCAATGATGCTGCAAGGTATGACGACGCAATATCTCATTCGCTCGACCTATCGCGTCAAAGCGGGCGAAACGGTTTTGTTTCACGCGGCCGCCGGCGGCGTCGGATTGATCGCCTGCCAATGGTTGAAGCAATTGGGGGCAACGGTAATCGGCACCGTCGGCTCAGACGAAAAAGCCGAGCTTGCCAAGGCACATGGCTGTGACCACACCATTATCTATACGCGTGAAAACTTCGTGGACCGAGTGAAAGATATTACCGATGGCGCGGGTGTTCCCGTCGTTTACGACTCGGTTGGCGCCGATACCTATCCCGGATCGCTCGATTGTCTGGCCCCGCTTGGCATGATGGTGTCATTCGGGAACGCGTCTGGCCCAATCAAGGATTTCGATCCGGGCTTGCTTGCGGTAAAGGGATCCTTGTATTTCACACGGCCAACGCTCATGACCTATACGGCCTCTCGCGAAGATCTTGTGGCCAGCGCCAGCGACTTGTTCGC
This sequence comes from Alphaproteobacteria bacterium, assembly GCA_021774435.1. Taxonomy (GTDB): domain Bacteria; phylum Pseudomonadota; class Alphaproteobacteria; order UBA8366. The sequence continues at coordinate 2,651 of JAJFJB010000138.1, read as the reverse complement.
AGCGGTAGATAAAGGTGTAAAAATCGAAATTAATCAACGTTATGCGTTGAAAGACGCTGAGCAATCGCATCGCGATCTTGAAGGCCGCAAGACCACCGGTTCAACAATTCTTTTGCCATAAAGCACGGCACTTGCAGCAGAAAATAGGGGTGAAACCTAGTGTTTCACCCCTGTATTCGTTTTCGTACGATTTCCGACACGATTTGCTCTGGTGCCATGTGAACGCCGGAGGACAAATGCAATTGCGGTCTGGAAACTAGTTTTCGCTACCGAAACAATCAAACTACATTAGCAGTTTGTTAACCAAAGTTTTCCGGTATTTAGTGTTATGGAAATCCAAAACCACTAAATTTAGATTTAATCCCTAGCGATAATTCCTTGGGCCATTCCCTGGCGGACATGCTCCTCAGAGGCAAAACCAAGTCATAGGAGCTATTGATTCATCGAATCGAAGAAGTCTTCGTTCGTTTTCGTCCGTTTCAGTTTCTCCAGCAAGAATTCCATACCATCCGAGACACCCATCGGATTGAGAATTCGCCGTAACATCCACATCTTCGCCAAAGCCGCCTTATCGACGATGAGCTCTTCCTTCCGCGTACCGGATTTGGTGATATCGATCGACGGGAAGACACGTTTGTCGGAAAGCTTGCGGTCAAGCACGATTTCCGCGTTACCCGTACCCTTGAACTCCTCGAAGATAACCTCGTCCATCCGGCTGCCCGTATCGATCAGCGCCGTCGCAATAATCGTCAGCGAACCGCCTTCCTCGATATTCCGCGCCGCGCCAAAAAATCGTTTCGGCCGCTGCAGCGCATTGGCGTCCACTCCGCCGGTCAGGACCTTACCCGAACTTGGCACAACGGTGTTGTAAGCCCGCGCCAGTCGCGTGATCGAATCGAGAAGAATAACAACATCGCGCTTATGTTCGACGAGGCGCTTGGCCTTTTGAATTACCATCTCGGCGACCTGCACGTGACGGCTTGCCGGTTCGTCGAATGTCGAGCTGACCACTTCGCCATCGACCGAACGCTGCATATCGGTCACTTCTTCCGGGCGCTCATCGATCAGCAGAACGATAAGATAGACTTCCTTGTTGTTGGTCGTGATGGAATGGGCAACGCTTTGCAGCATAACCGTCTTACCCGTCCGCGGTTGCGCGACGATAAGCGCACGCTGACCTTTACCAAGTGGCGAAATCAACTCAATGACACGTGGTGCCATGTCCTTATTTTCCGGATCATCAAGCTCAAGCTGCAGCTTTTCTTCCGGATAAAGGGGTGTGAGATTGTCGAAATTGATCCGATGCCGCACGACATCCGGATCGTCGAAATTGATTTTGTTGACCTTGAGAAGCGCAAAATAACGCTCGCCATCTTTGGGCGCGCGTATTTCTCCTTCAACAGTGTCGCCGGTCCGCAAACCAAAACGACGAACCTGGCTCGGACTAACGTAAATATCGTCCGGACCCGGCAGGTAATTCGACTCCGGTGATCGAAGAAAGCCGAAGCCATCCGAGAGCACCTCGAGTACGCCATCACCAAAAATCGATACTTCGTTCGTGGCGAGCTGTTTTAGAATCGCGAACATCATGTCCTGCTTGCGCAGGGTACTCGCGTTTTCAATTTCCAGTTCTTCGGCGAATGCCAGAAGGTCGGAAGGTGTTTTCTTTTTTAATTCCTGGAGTTGCATAATGCCGCCGCAGCAAAAGGGAGGGATTTAATTGTCCGCAGAACGCGTTCTGGAAACGCCACGGCCTCATGAGCCTGGGCCGATTTTTTGCGGAATGCGAAGCTGGGACAAAGTGCCAATTCGGAATTGGCCTAGATAACGTTCAATTAGCGAAAGTCAGGCCCGGAGTCAATCTTCGTTTCGTAAATATTCTATCAATTTTCATTTAACATATTCTGAAGTCGCAACCGCCTTCTCTTAAAATGGCTTTATGACGACAAAAAGCACAATTGCGATCATTGCAAGCGTTGGTCCTTCATTCGCAATTCGAAAGAATTTTTCACTCTTTGCGTTTCTATCTTCCTCGAAGGCCTTCCGCCAACGTCCAAAGGCGTGATGAAACACCGTCACGATCCCAACGAAGAAAAATTTCAGCCAAAACCATGGCTCTTCCCAATGACCGCCCCAATACACCAGCAGCGGTCCGGTTATCCAAACAACGACCATCGCCGGGTTCATGATCGCACGCAACAATCGGCGTTCCATAATTTTAAACGTCTGCGATTGTTCGGAGTTCGGTGCAACACCACAGTGATACACAAATAAGCGCGGCAAGTAGAGCATGCCCGCCATCCAGGAAATGACGGCGATGATATGAAGCGCTTTAACCCAAAGATATGGATCGGACATCGATACCCTGGCTCCTCAGATTAAGCGCTTCGAAAGGGACAACCCGAATACGTATCCGGACATTGGCAATTAGCTCCTTCGCTCGTCAAGATCGCGTCTTGGGAGACCACCTGCTCGACAAGACTTGCCAATCCATCAATGAATTCTTTGTCCGTACCGACTGTCTCAACGCGTTCATACCGCTTGATACCAGCTTCCTCCGCCAATTCGCGATATTCAATATCCAATTCCACCAGCGTTTCAGAGTGTTCCGAAGTAAAGCCGATCGGAACGACGATCACCGGCTTGCCTTC
>JAJFJB010000137.1 GCA_021774435.1 Alphaproteobacteria bacterium | reverse complement strand
CAATGTTCCTGGGCATTACGACGCCGGAATGATGGGCAAGATGCGTGTCAAGTGACGCAGAGGCATCGGACGTAGACTTTTAATACGAAAATTTCGAGGACCCCAACATGCAGAAACTTTTACAGACCATCATCCTGTCTGGTCTAGTGACCGGCGCCGTTTTGGCGCCGGTCACCGCTCAAGCGAAAATCTACAACCTCACAGTCGATCCCGTGACGATTGATACTGGAGATTTCAAGCGGTCAGGTATCGGTTACAACGGCACATCGCCTGGGCCTGTCCTTCGCTTCAAGGAAGGCGAAGACGTTACTATCAACGTTACCAACAATCTTGGCGCGTCGACTTCTATTCATTGGCACGGTCTGATCCTGCCCTACAAAATGGATGGGGTTCCGACGATCAGTTATGACGGAATCGAACCAGGTGAGACCTTCACCTACAACTTCCCTATTGTTCAGGCCGGCACTTACTGGTTTCACAGCCATTCGGGGTTTCAAGAACCGGACGGGGCTTATGGGGCGATCGTCATCGAGCCCAAGGGGCGCGAGCCCTTCCGCTATGACCGAGAATACGTCGTACAACTGACGGACGCGCATCCGCATCCGGGGGCTCGGATCATGCGCAATCTCAAAATGATGGCGGACTACTACAACCGTAAACAACAGACGGTTGGCGAATTCTTCAATGACGTCGAGAAGAACGGCTTGGACGCGACCGTTACCGACCGCATGAACTGGGGCGAAATGCGGATGATGCCAACGGATGTTGAAGACCTGCAGGGCTTCACACCACTGATTAATGGTAAGGGCCCTTCGCAGAATTGGACCGGCCTGTTCAAGCCCGGTGAGCGGGTGCGGCTGCGCTTCATCAATTCCTCGGCTATGACCTATTTCGATATCCGGATTCCGGGCCTGAAAATGACCGTTGTACAGTCTGACGGGAACAATGTCCGGCCGGTCAAGGTGGACGAATTCCGAATTGCCGTAGCGGAAACCTATGACGTCATCGTGCGCCCCAAGGAAGACCGCGCCTATACGGTCTTCGCAGAATCCATGGGCCGGTCGGCCTATGCGCGAGGCACTCTGGCCCCGCGCGAAGGCATGAAGGCCGAAGTTCCGGAACTGCGGAAGCGGCCGCTGCTGTCGATGGTCGATATGCCGATGAACCATGCCGGCATGGACCATTCCTCCATGGCGGGAATGGATCACTCGAAAATGACAGGGACGGACAGTTCAACGATGAAAGGGATGGATCATTCCCAGATGTCCGGTATGGATCACTCGAAAATGGCGGGCATGGCAAAGAAGGGCGACCCCTTCTATCCCAAAGGCAGCGGCCTCATGCCCGTTGCGGCCAATGGCGGCAAGTTCCTCTCCTATGCCGATCTCAAGGCGCAGAAGCCGCTCTACAAGCATCGCCCGGCGACGCGTGAGGTCGAGATCCGCATCACCGGCAACATGGAGCGCTACATCTGGTCGCTCAACGACGTCAAATATGGCGACGCGGAACCGATCCGCCTGAAATATGGGGAAAGGGTTCGCTTCAAGTTTGTCAACGAAACGATGATGACCCATCCGATGCATCTGCACGGGATGTGGTCGATCCTCGACAACGGGTCGAAGAAGTGGAACCCGGTCAAGCACGTCGTCAGCGTGTCACCCGGTACGACGGTTTACATGGAAACCGAGGTTGATGCGCCTGGCCAATGGGCGTTCCATTGCCACCTATCCTACCACGCAGCTGCAGGCATGTTCCGCAAGGTCATCGTCGAAGGCGGAGAGGAATCCGCCGAACTGAAATCCGCACGGTGAGGACGGCGACATGAAAAATAAACTAATCACAATCGTCTTCGCAGGGTTGACTGCCGTCGCTATTCCCATCTCGGCGCATGCCCAGGAAACTGATCTGATATTCTATGGCGTCCAGATGGAAGAATTGGAGTATCGCCAAGGAGATCAGAGCGAGAACCTTCTGGTGTGGGATGGCGACGCTTTTATCGGCACCGACGAGATCAAGCTGCGGTGGCTTGGTAAAGGCGAATATGATACCGACGGCGAGGTGCTCGAAACAATGGAGAACCGGCTTGTGCTTCAGAAGCCGATCTCCGATTTCTTCGATCTCAAGGCGGGAGTCCGGTTGGATGCGCCGGAGGGCACGGACCGCTGGTTCGGCGTACTCGGTGTGGCGGGGCTAGCGCCTCAATGGATCGAAGTCGATGCTGATCTCTTTGTCAGCGAGACCGGTGACGTTTCGGCGCGGCTCGACGCCGAATATGAACTGCTCATCACCAATCGGCTCATACTTATCCCGTCTGCGGAAATTGATATCGCGTTCTCCGAAGACCGGGAGATTGGTGTCGCCTCGGGACTGAACAGTATCGAGGTCGGCGTGCGTCTTAGCTACGACGTCGTGGATCGTGCCATCTCGCCCTATATCGGTGTCGTTTACGAACGGAAGTTTGGCCGCACCGCCGACTTCGCCAGAGATGAAGGAGAAGACCCTTCCGCCTGGTTTGCCGTGATCGGCACGAAGTTGATGTTTTGATCCGACGTTGCGATTGGCTGGCGCGGAGGACTGTCCGCGTCAGCCTGTTCTCGATAGGAGGCAATATGCAGAACAGTAAAATTTTAAGAGCAGCAATTGCTGTTGGCTTCGCAATCATAGTGGCAACTATCGCTCCGTTGCAGGCCGCGCCATTGGATCCGAAGGACGTGGTCCAACCCAAAATGACCCCGGCGCTGAATATAGGGAAGCTGAATTACGAAGCAAAATGTGCCAAATGCCACGGCAGAAATACGGTCGGAACAAACAAGGGACCGACCTTTCTGCACCGTGTTTATCATCCCGGACACCATGGCGACGCCGCATTTTATAGAGCAGCAAAAAGCGGTGCCCGGGCGCATCATTGGCCCTTTGGGAATATGCCTGCCGTGGATGGCGTTACCGATGAACAAATCAAATCGATCATCCTTTACGTGCGCGCCATGCAGAAGGCGAATGGGCTTTTCTAACAAATTTGGCAATCGAATTGTGAAGGTCTCTCATGCCGAAGCAGATTATTCTTCTAACCGGCGATACTGAATTCCCAATACTTGCTGAGGCCTTATTGCCTCACAACCCTGTGCTCGAGATCCTGCATGCGAACAGCGACGAAACACTAAACGTCGCGCTTAGGAAGTGCGACTTGTCGCCGATTGGCGCCCGCCTTATTTGCTTTAGTTCAAATGTTATCGTGCCGGCGAGCGTCCTAAATAGGCTCGGCGGACCAGCCTACAATCTGCATCCAGGGCCTCCGGAATATCCCGGGTCGCACCCGGATTGCTTCGCTATTTACGACGGCGCTACCCGGTTCGGCGCGACGCTCCACGAAATGATCGCAAAGGTAGACGCCGGACCGATTGTCAAGGTGAGTGAATTCGATATTCCCCAGGGTGTTGGCACACTCGAATTGGGGGCATTGGCGTATCAACATATCGCGACGTTGTTTTTTGATCTTGCTGCGTATTTCGCAACTGATGACCGGTCTTTGCCACACATCAATCGGCGTTGGGGAGTGCGTAAGACGACGCATGCCGACTATCAGCAGATGAAAAAGTTCGATAGCACCCTTAGTGAGGCTGAACTGGCGTTAAGGCAACGCGCCTTTGGATAGCTGGTGCAGTTAGTGTCA
>JAJFJB010000136.1 GCA_021774435.1 Alphaproteobacteria bacterium | reverse complement strand
GCCCTGGCCGCGAAGGCCATGAAGCCCGAGGTCAAGATCATCGGCGTCGAGCCGGTCGGCGCACCGACCCTCAAGAACAGTCTCGAAGCGGGCGAACTGATGACTCTGGACAGCGTCGATACCGGCGCCAATACGCTGGCGCCCAAGCGCAGCGCGCAACTCAATCTCGACATCATCGCCGACAAGGTCGACCAGATCGTGCTCGTCACCGACGACGAAATGCGCGATGCGGCCCGGTGGCTCTGGTTCGAAATGGGCCAAGCCGTCGAACTCGCCGGCGCCGCCACGCTCGCCGCGATCCGGACCGGCAAATTCGACGAGTCGGATGATCAAATCGTCGCCGCGATCGTCAACGGCAACGGGACGGCAGGAATCGGCTGAGTGCGAGGGTTTCGCCTTCAATCATCAAAAACCCGTCACGCATTTCCCTGTTTAATAGCAATGCGTAACGTCCTTTATGCATCGCTACTAACAAAACAGATTAGAGGGCAATTGTGAATCCTGAGTTTGTATTTCTGCCGTAGTGCCGTTCGACGTCGCGTGATCGCCTACAAACAATCACGCCAAACCCCTTTGATCTCAATCAATGGTTTGAAGCTTCGCGGAAGGTGGAGCAATGCCTGTTTTGGGATATTCTCACCTAGCGCCGGTTCCATGGCATCGATGCTAGTAGGCTTGCCATAGCGCAGGTTCCGCTCAAGCCGGCAAACATCAACCCGGCGCCGACGAATGCGCTCAATGCCATCCACCAGGGTGAAAAGAGGACAGCGAGTACAATACCGAGAGTGACCAACGCACCGGCTGCGATTTGAACCTGCCGCATGATGCTGATAGGCGCTTTTCGATTGACGTTCACAGCGAGACCCGCCTTCTTCCAGGCTTGCAGGCCACCGTCGAGGTGACAGACCTTGCGAAAGCCGGCACCGAGAATTTCGGGTGCCGCCTGATCGGTCCGCGTCCCGCTGGCGCAGTGAAAGACCAAAGTCTTGTCGTGGTCCCGGGGGAAATCTTCCCGATGGAAGCTCGATAAGGGTACCAACCGCGAGCCAGGGATGTGCTCTCGCACATATTCGTCCGGTTCACGGATGTCGATGAGAATGGCTTTGTCGTCATCAAGCCAAGATTTGAGCGTCTGGGCATCGACTTCCCGAAGGGTGGCTTCGTTCATGTGTAGAGTCTCCTGATCAGCAAGCCGGGTTATCGCCGCAGTACGTTTCGTACAGGAATTCCATCAGCGACCTGATATCGCCACGGGCCAAGGAATAGTAAATCGTCTGGCCATCGCGGCGGGTTTTGACCAATCGATCCTTGCGCAACAATGCTAGCTGCTGCGACATGGCTTGCTCGCGGACATCAATCAGCTCAGCGAGCTCGCCGACGGATCTCTCCCCTTCGACCAGTTGGCACAGCACCATCAAACGGTTTTTGTTGGACAGGACCTTCATCAGGTCGCTGACCTTTTCCGCCGTCGCTTCCATTTCTTTTAAGTTCATACTTGCATACCTATGATGTAATATACATATACAGCGTGTCAGAGGCAAATTCAACCACGGAAGACAAGGGGATTCGAGGCCCCAATCACGTCGAGAAAATTGGCGACCGAAAGAAGCCCAACCGATGCAGCGCTCATCATCTCAAACAGGAGAGCAAAAATGGACAAAAACATAGTCCGCCGGACAATTGCCATCATTGGGCTAAGTACCAGCATTGCCATGGGAGTAGGAATGACCGGCTCGGCAACCGCATCGGAAGACGACAACAAATTCAAGAACCGTTCTGAACATTCGACCGGTAGTCAGTCGAGCGCCGACAGCAGATCGGTTCTTTCGATCGAACAGATCGTCAGCAAGGTCAAAGGAAACGGCTTCACCGAAGTCTACGAAGTGGAGCGCGAGCGCGGAATCTATGAGGTCAAGGCCCGGGACGCAAAGGGCGTACTCATGGAGCTATACGTCGATGCCACAACCGGCAAAACCCTGAAGTCCAAGCGCGAGAACTAAGCCTTGCCCGATAACGGATACGGAACCGGCCCCGTCCGGCGTCTTCTAGCGGCTCGAAATCGGCCTCCGCAGGTCTATCTCGACGCCTTCGAAGCCGCGCCAACAACCACTAAACGACACTTTTCCGCCGCAATTTCGACCAATTTGTAGCGAAATTAGGCATCCAGAAAGAATACCGGCATCGGATTATTGGCGCGGGGATGATGGCCGCTTAAGCCGCCCTCAACGGGGCAAAATTAATGAAATGTAACGGAACGACAACGATGGAAAACGTGGAAGTCCAGCATTTTCCCAACCTGGCAGAGGAGGGAAGTTTAGAGAAGCCGGCTGCTTCGCCTTCGCCTCAGCCTATCCATTCAGCCGCCGTCGCGACCGCATTTCCGGCGGCAACGGAGATTGCGGCAGATGTTTTGTGCGCCGGCGGCAATGCCGCGGATGCCGCCGCCGCTGCCGCGTGGGCGCTTTGCGCGTGTGAACCCAGCGGCTCCGGCCTGGGGGGGCAAACCACGGCTCTCATTCTAACGCGCGACGGACAGGCACGTGTTTTGGACGGCCATTCCCGGGCGCCGGCCCGCGCCAGCCTGCGAACTATTTCGGCGGCAGGCCAACGAACCGGGCGCACGGCGACAACGATCCCCTCGACGCCGATGGTCCTTCAGGCGTTGTCCGAGGGCTTCGGAACGCTTTCAACGAGCGCTGCAATCGAGCCTGCGGCGGCTCTCGCGGATAGAGGCCACGAATTCACGCGATTGCAGCGGCGGGAGGTCAAATGGTGCTGGAACGTGCTGCGCGCTTCCGGCGCCAAAGATATATTTCTCGGCCGGAACGGGCGGCTTCTCAAGAGCGGCAAGGCGCTACGCCAACCGCGCCTCAGTGCTACGCTGCAACGGTTGATCCAGCACGGCGTCGGTGATTTCTACAATGGCGCGCTGTCGCGGGAAATCGTCGCGGATATGTCGGACCATGGCGGCCTAATCGACACTGCCGACCTCGCCGCGGTTGCGGCCCCGCCCGTCCGCGATCCGGTAGAGACCAGATTCGCAGGCCACCGGATCCTCTCTACGCCTCCGACAAGCGGTGGTGTCACGCTGCTCCAGGCCCTGAAACTTTCCGAGGCGCTGGCCGCAGAATTGCGTCCTAGCGGTGCGGCGGGGTGGGAAGTCGACGTCGTTCTGGATGCTGTCTATGCAGCGTTCGCGTTTCGCAAACGTTGGCCGCTGGCACCGGAAGAATTCACATCGTCGGTGCAAAATTGGATGCTCGGCGACGCGCTGACCGACGATCTCGCACGGGAGCTGAGCGCGCAGAAGCGGCGTCGGGCCATCGAGCGCGGCGACGAGGCGGCCGGCGAAACCACACATCTGTGCGTTGCGGATGCCGATGGTAATGTCGTTGCTCTTACGCAATCGATTCAGTCGCTGTTTGGCGCAAAGGTCGCGCATCCCAGCCTCGGTTTCTTCTACAACAATTATCTGACTACCTGTGTCCGCCATCGTCATCCCAATCGGCTGGCGGGCGGATGCACGCCGCGCTCGAACGTCTGTCCGACGATTGCGCTGGACGGGAACGGTCACCCGAAGCTTGCGATCGGCGCCGCCGGAAGCCGCCGTATCGTTTCCGCCACGCTTCAGGTGATCCGCCGAGTGCTCTGCAATGGCGAGGATTTGTCGGCAGCGCTGTCCGCGCCGCGGGCGCACGCCCTATTGAATGGCAGGGCCTGGATCGAGGGCCCGGACTTGACCGAGGCGCTCCAAGCCCGCCTCGGCGGCCGCTATCGTCAGGTGATCGCGCGCCGGCCGCATGACTACAAAATGGGCTGTGTTCAGGCGATTTCCTGGGACGACGAAGGACGCGCATGCGCGGCGGCGGATCCGAGACGCGACGGCTTGGGGACGGCCTTTGAGATGTCGACAGTGGACGCCTGACAGTGACCGAAACGGATCACTCAAAACGGCCGGCATTGCAATTCGCTCCAGGCACTTGGTGGGCTCCCGCGGGATGGTTGATTTTTATCGCTTTCCCCCTGGTCATCGCCGTTTTGCGAGAAGTTCCCGCAGGTGAAATTTCCGCTGTCCTGCACGCGTTTACAATGACCGACCTGCCGCCCGACATTGTCGAGCAGGCGATCTATGTCATGGCAATTCCCCTGGGTTCGCTGCTCGTAGTGTTCGTACGGCTAACCCTCGGTTTGCGGCCACTTGGCCCCTTTCGGCCGATCCTGATCGCCCTTGCCCTGCAAATGACCGGCATCGTCGCAGGACTTGCGTTCCTGGCAGCAACGTTCGTGCTGGTCGTGCTGATCCGGCCATTGATACTGCGGCAACAGCTCGCCTTTTTCGCCCGCACAGCGCTACTGGTCAGCGTGGTTGCGAACTTTGCCGTCTTGACGGTCTTGGCCGGCAAGTGGTTCGCATTCGACGATCTGATTTCGGTTATCCACTTCCCGCTTATCGTTCTGTGCCTCGTATCAGTTTCATTTGCCACCAAGATCGAAACGGAGGGGCTGAAATCGGCTGTGTGGCGTGCCGGTGTGACGGTGGCAACGGCAATCGCGATCACGCTTATCGTCACGGCGCCTGGCGTTGCGCCGTTCCTGCTGTCCCACCCCGAAGTGCTCGTGCTGCAAATCGGGTTGATCGTGCTGGTCGGGCGCTATGGCGCGGTACGCCTGCTTGACAAGCTCAATCCATCCACCCTCCGCCCGCAACGGAAATCCAACCGCCGGCAGCGTCGCCGCAAATCCGCGGCGCGCGGGCGATCGCAAGAAATCCACCCTGTAAGGAACTCGTAGAATGAAAATCGCAGTTGTCCGCAACCGGAAGAATGAAGGCGTTGTCAACAGGTTCGGCCGGCCCTGCCCCGAAACATATGGGCGAAAATCGGTGCAACGCGTGCTCAACGCACTCCGTACGGCCGGCCACGAGGCATCGCCATTCGAAGGTGATGGAGAGCTGATTTCCAGGCTAAGCGAATTCATGCCTTGCGACGCTGACGGCCAGCCGACCGGACTGGTTTTCAATATGGCCTATGGCATTCAAGGCGACTGCCGTTACACCCATATCCCCGCGATGCTGGAGATGGCCGGCGTTCCCTATACCGGCTCCGCGCCGATGGGACACGCGCTCTGCCTGGACAAGGTCCTAACGAAAACCTTGCTGCGCGAGGCGGCTGTTCCGACACCCGATTGGCTGGTCGCGGACCGGCCGATTGACGATCCGGGATCATTAACCTTCCCGCTTATCGTCAAGCCGCGTCATGAATCCACAAGTTATGGGCTACGAATCGTCCATGACGGTCCGGCGATGAAAGCGGCCATCGAACACATTATCGATACCTACAACCAAGCTGCCTTGATCGAGACCTATATCGACGGTCAGGAGGTCAATGTAGGCCTTCTCGGCAACGATCCCGTCGAAGCCATGCCACCAGTCGAACTGGACTTTGGAACGCGGGCGCTGAAGCTCGACACGTGGGACGACAAATACCATAAGAGCGCTGACGAGCCGGAAAAGCGCTGTCCGGCCCGCGTCTCGCCGGCGTTGGACCGGCAGTTGAAACACATCGCAGCGGAAACGTTCCGTTTAACCCATTGCCGCGATTACGGCCGCGTCGATATCCGGATCGATAAAACCGGCCATCCCTTCATCCTGGAAATCAACTCAATGGCCTCGCTTGGCCTTGGCGGTTCCTACGTTCGCGCCGCCAACAGGCTGGGCATGGACTTCGAAGCGCTTATTGCGCGCATCGTGGATGTCGCCCACGAACGTTATTTCGGCTGTTCCGCGCTGCGAGACAACAAGCCCGCCGCGACAAACCACGCGGCCGCGTAAACACAGTTTCCGGGACAAAAGAGGTTATGAACCAATGACGGAATTCAGCGACACCCGGGTTAATGACCTTTGCAAAACGTTCGATGGCGCGCCACAAGGGTGGGCGCCGGACACCATGACGACGGTCGATTTCATCGAGGAAACGCGTACCGTCTCGGAAGGTGAATTGGCGATCAAAGCCATCACGCCGCGCCGGGTACCGCGTTTCTATGAAGACCATATTCGCGCCAGTAACTATTACGACAAGCTGAAGCTGATCATCGAGCCCTCGGTTCTGGAACTCGACGCTAAGGGCATGCTCGATACGAGTGGCGAAGCGGAAAACACGGTGGTTCCCGGTCTTCAACACAAATACCCGCAAACCGGCCTTATGCTTGTAACCGAGCAATGCGCAGCTTTTTGTCGGTATTGCTTCCGCAAGCGCTTCGTCGGCACGTCGCAGGACGAAGTCGCCGTCGACTACAGCCGCGTCGCCGACTACATCCATCACCATCCGGAAATGAGCAATGTGCTGATGTCGGGGGGCGACCCCTTCATGCTGAAGAGCCGGGTCCTGCACGAAATTCTCGATCATCTGTTGCCGATACCGCACCTTACCTCGATCCGAATGGGCACCAAGACGGTTACCTTTAACCCTCTGCGCCTCAGGGATGAGAAACTGAAAGACGTTTTCCGCCGTATCGTCGATGCTGGCAAGTCTGCCGTGATTGTCACTCATTTTGACCACTTCGCGGAGATTTCCGACGAAGCACAGACCCAAATTGCAGAACTTCGTCACATTGGTGTGCAGTTCTTGAATCAGGGCGTACTGTTAAAAGGTGTGAACGATGACGAGGAGACCCTGACCCGAACTTTTGCTGAACTACACGCAATCGGCTTGCGCCCCTACTACCTGTTTCAAACGCGCCCGGTTCTCGGTGCCTCGCGGTTCCAGGTGCCGCTGCGTGAGGGCGTTGAACTGGTTCGCGCCGCGCAGCGCAATCTATCCGGAATCCAGAAGACATTCCGTTACGTCATGTCGCATGTCACGGGAAAGATTGAGATCGTGGGTTTTGATGCGGGTACGGATCGTCTGGTGATGCGTTATCATCAAGCAAAGGATCCGGGCAAAACAGGACAGGTGTTTACACGACCCTGTTCGGCTAACGCGATGTGGTTAGATGATCTACAATGGACATAGAGAACAATCAGAGATTGGACGAATGTCAAATTCGTCGCGTTGACGATTTATGGCTCGGGGGATCGGCAACGAGATCGACGAGAGACGTCCTTAATTTAGCAGAATGAACGAAGATTAAGGCTTTAGGAGATCTGAGTTGCTGCCGGTTCCGCGGACATTGAGATAAGGTGTTTTTGAAACAGGAGGTAGCTCTCCTGAAGTTCTCTTGATCAGAGCTCAGAATCGTAGAGTTCGGTAATTTCATCAGCCTGAATGCACAGATAATCGAGCGTCTGCGATTCCGAGGCGTGCCCATAGACCCAGGTGAGCAGCGCTGTACGCCGATCATATGTCGTGCGTTGATGATAGCCCCAAGTCTCATGCAGCGTGTGTGAGCCGTAGTTGCCGCGTAGGCCGACATCGCCGCACCACTTTTTGACCATCTGGCTGAGCGTCGATACCAGCAAGGCACGAGCGACGATATCACCTTCGAAGCAATCGAGCAGGCAGCGGAACGGATCAGCAGCCGTGTCCGCCGCACGCCGTGTCTCCGGTCACGCTTCATTCGCGAACCCTTACGGGCGGGCAAGACGATGTTGAAGCTCGAATGCCTACAGGTGACCGGCGCTTTCAAGGTGCGTGGCGCTAACAATGCGATCCTGCAACTCGACGAGGCCGCACTGGCCCGTGGCGTCATCACCGCATCCGGCGGCAATCACGGCATCGCCGTGGCCTATGCGGCGCATGCGTCCGGTTGCCCCGCCGTCATCTACCTGCCGGAAAGTTCGCCCATGGACAAGGCCGAACGGGCGCGGGCCTGGGGTGCGGAGGTGGTGACCGAAGGCCAGGTCTGGGACGATGCGGAGCGCGCCGCGCTGGCGCGGGCCGAGAAAGACGGGCTGACCTACATCCACCCCTTCGCCGACCGCGCCGTCATCGCCGGTCAGGGCACGATCGCGCGCGAGATGCTGAAACAGTCGCCCGATATCGACATCATCGTCGCCGGAATCGGTGGCGGCGGCCTGATCGCCGGCGTCGCCCTGGCCGCGAAGGCCATGAAGCCCGAGGTCAAGATCATCGGCGTCGAGCCGGTCGGCGCACCGACCCTCAAGAACAGTCTCGAAGCGGGCGAACTGATGACTCTGGACAGCGTCGATACCGGCGCCAATACGCTGGCG
>JAJFJB010000135.1 GCA_021774435.1 Alphaproteobacteria bacterium | reverse complement strand
TGTTAAGCCCGTGATGGCGTTCGCGGAAACGAGATCGTTTACGAGGTTGAGGCGTGAAGCTTACAAAAAATAGTTTTTCTTACGAAGATTTGCTCGAATGTGCGCATGGTAGGCTATTCGGGCCGGGTAATGCCCAGCTGCCATTGCCACCCATGCTGATGTTCGACCGGGTGACGTCAATCACCGAGGATGGTGGCGAGCACGGTAAAGGGCAAATTATCGCCGAATTGGACATTAAACCGGATCTTTGGTTTTTCCCGTGCCATTTCGAGAATGATCCGGTGATGCCAGGATGCCTGGGCCTTGATGCCATGTGGCAAATGGTTGGTTTCTTCTTGGGCTGGCTTGGCGGCATTGGACGCGGCCGCGCGATTGGTGTCGGTAACGTAAAGTTTTCCGGACAGGTGCTGGAAACGGCACACAAAGTGACGTACATCATCAATCTGAAGCGCGTTGTTATGCGCAGGCTTGTTCTTGGTGTCGCCGACGGCGTATTGCAGGTCGACGGCAAGCCTATATTCGAGGCGAAAGATATACGAGTTGGCCTGTTTACTGCAGCCGAAGGCCAATAGCGAGGTTCATGAATGCGACGTGTCGTGGTCACTGGAATCGGCATTGTTTCCAGTATCGGTAATAATAAAGAAGAAGTCCTCGATTCTCTCAAGACGGGCCGTTCCGGCATCGTATTTTGCGAGGAATATGAGAAGCTCGGTTTCCGCAGCCATGTGCATGGCGCGGTAAAGCTGGATATAGAAGAGCGGCTTGACCGAAAACAGCGTCGCTTCATGGGCGACGGTGCCGCGTACAACTACATCGCGATGGAAGAGGCAATCGCCGATTCTGGGCTTGAAGAGTCGGATATTACGAACGAGCGAACCGGTTTGATCATGGGGTCCGGTGGGCCGTCGATGAAAAACATGGTCGGCGCGGTCGATACCATGCGAGAAAAGAATGCCAAGCGGGTAGGGCCCTTCGTCGTACCCAAGGTGATGTCGAGTACGAACTCGGCAACGCTTGCAACACCTTTCCATATCCACGGTGTGAACTACTCGATCAGTTCCGCCTGCTCCACCAGCGCTCACTGCATTGGCAACGCGTCGGAACTTATACAGTGGGGAAAGCAAGACATTGTTTTCGCCGGAGGTGGCGAGGAATTGCACTGGTCGTTCACGCTTTTATTCGACGCCATGCCGGCCTTATCCTCGAATTTCAACGCGACGCCGGAAGTCGCGAGCCGTGCCTTCGATAAGAATAGGGACGGGTTCGTTATCGCGGGCGGTGCCGGTGTTTTGGTACTTGAGGAACTTGAGCACGCGAAAGCACGTGGTGCGAAGATCTATGCTGAGATCGGTGGGTATGGCGCCACATCGGACGGGCACGACATGGTCCAGCCGTCGGGAGAAGGGGCTGTGCGCTGCATGAAACAAGCGCTTGCCGGTCATAACGGCCCCGTGGGCTACATCAACGCGCATGGTACGTCGACACCGATCGGCGATGTTAAGGAGCTGCAGGCAATGCGCGAGGTCTTTGGCGACAACGTACCGCCGATCAGCTCGACGAAATCGCTGACCGGGCACTCCTTGGGTGCGGCAGGTGCTCAGGAATCGATTTATTCATTGCTGATGATGGAAAACAGGTTCCTTGCCGCATCGGCGCATATCGATGAAATCGACCCTGAGGCGGCGGATTTTCCAATTATCCGTGCGCGGCAAGATGATGTCGCACTGGATTGCGTGATGTCGAACAGTTTCGGTTTTGGCGGGACGAACGCGACATTGCTGTTCAAACGGTACGACGGATAGCGGCTATTTTCTTCCTCATTGCTCTAAAAGGTCGACGGGAAACAGGACGCTGTTCCGCGGTCACCGCGGCCAGTGAAGGGATCGAATGACAACAGAGCAAAGTCTCATGCAGGGCAAGCGCGGTTTGATAATGGGAGTCGCGAACGATCACTCCATTGCTTGGGGTATCGCGCGCGTCTTGGCAGAACATGGCGCGGCACTGGCATTTACATTTCAAGATGAAAATTTTGAGAAACGGGTTCGGCCGCTGGCTGATTCGGTGAACTCGACACTTGCCGTGCGATGCGATGTTTCGGATGAAGCCAGTATCGATACGGCCTTTGGAGCAATCGCGCAGGAGTGGGATAGCCTCGACTTTATCGTCCATGCGATCGCATTTTCGGACAAAAACGAGTTGAAAGGCCGATACCTGGATACTTCGCGGGAAAACTTTACCCGAAGCTTGGAAGTATCCTGCTTCTCCTTTACGTCGATTGCGAAGCGCGCCGCGGCGATGATGCCCGACGGTGGTAGCATGCTAACATTGACCTACGCTGGATCGCGCCGGGTGATGCCCAATTACAATGTGATGGGCGTTGCAAAAGCGGCTTTGGAAGCCAGTACCCGTTATTTGGCAGCGGATCTCGGTCCAAACAATATTCGTGTGAACGCAATTTCTGCAGGCCCGATGCGAACGCTGGCGGGCGCGGCGATTGGCGGTGCCCGCTTCGTCCTGAAATGGCAATCCGAAAACGCCCCGTTGGGACGTTGCGTGACACTTGATGAAATCGGCGGTGCTGCTCTGTTTCTGCTTTCGGAACTTGGACAAGGTACAACAGGAGAAATTATCCATGTCGATTCCGGCTACAATATCGTTGGGATGGCGGCGCCAGGCTAATAATTGCGCTTAATGTGCGGCCTTTACGCAAAACGGGCGGCCCTGAATGGGGCCGCCCGTTTCCATTCTAAGCTAGCGCTGTGTTAGCCGCGGCCTTCGCGCGGCACGTCGCCAAGGTCTTCGCCTGAATCCTGGTCAACGACGCGCATGGACAATTTCACTTTGCCCCGATCATCAATCGCAAGAACCTTAACCTTGACGGTTTCGCCTTCTTTCACAATGTCAGACACTGATCCGACACGTTCCTTTGCCAGTTCTGAAATGTGAACGAGACCATCGCGTGGCCCAAAGAAATTTACGAAAGCACCGAAGTCCATGATTTTGACAACCTTGCCCTCGTAAATGATGCCTACCTCCGGCTCGGCCGTGATTGAGCGGATCCAATTCACCGCCCGGTCACTGGCTTCTTGATCGACGGCAGCGACTTTGACGGTGCCATCGTCTTCAATATCGATTTTGGCGCCGGTCGTCTCGCAGATCTCGCGGATCATCTTACCGCCCGGGCCGATAACCTCCCGAATTTTGTCGCGCGGCACGGTCATGGTGGTGATCCGCGGTGCGTGCTCGGAGACCTCCTGGCGCACCTGCGTGATTCCATCCTCCATTTCCTTCAGGATATGCAAGCGGCCATCCCGAGCTTGAGCCAGGGCAACCTTCATGATCTCCTCGGTAATGGAGGTGATCTTGATATCCATCTGCAATGCGGTGATGCCGCTCTCGGTTCCGGCAACCTTGAAGTCCATATCTCCCAGATGATCTTCGTCCCCGAGAATGTCGGACAGGACCGCGAACTCGTCGCCTTCCTTGATCAATCCCATAGCGATACCGGCACAGGCGCGTGCCATTGGAACACCGGAATCCATCAGCGACATCGACGATCCGCAGACTGTTGCCATCGAAGACGAGCCGTTCGATTCAGTAATCTCCGATACGACGCGAATTGTATAAGGAAACTCTTCTTTGGTTGGCAAAAGCGGTCTAACGGCGCGCCAGGCTAGCTTGCCATGGCCGATTTCCCGACGTCCTGGCGAACGCAGGAAGGACGCTTCGCCGACTGAATAGGGTGGAAAGTTATAGTGAAGCATGAAATGCTCGCGATACTCGCCTTCCAGTGCGTCGATAATCTGCTCATCTTGCCCCGTACCCAATGTCGTGACGACAAGCGCCTGGGTTTCACCACGGGTAAACAGTGCCGACCCATGCGCACGATCCAGGACACCGACTTCGGCGACGATCGGGCGGACGGTTTTGGTGTCACGCCCGTCGATTCTCGTGCCGGTCTTCAGAATATTGCCGCGGACGACATCCTTTTCCAAATTCTTCATGGCACCACCGGCAAGTTGACCATCGAAATCGTCGCCAAGATCGGTTGCCAGGGTTGCCATTGCGGCTTCCTTGGCACTGGAAAGAGCCTCGACACGATCCTGTTTCACGGTGATCGTATAGGCGCTGCGAATGGAGTCTGCGGCAATCTCGCCCAGACGCGCCGCAACCGTCGCTTCGTTGGCCGGCGGTTCGGGTACGTCCCATGGTTCCTTTGCACAAGACTCGGCGAGATCGATGATAGCATCGATGACCGTTTGCGACTCACGATGTCCGTACATAACGGCGCCAAGCATCGTGTCCTCGTCCAGTTCGCTTGCTTCCGATTCGACCATTAGGACGCCGCCCTGAGTGCCCGCGACGATAAGATCAAGGGAACTGGACGCCATTTCGTCGGCCTGAGGGTTCAGGACAAATTCGCCATCGATATAACCGACGCGGCAGCCGCCGAGCGGCCCCAGAAAGGGGATGCCCGAAATCGTCAGTGCCGCCGACGCGCCGACCAACGATACAATATCTGGGTTGTTCTCAAGGTCGTGGGCGAGAACGGTACAGATCACTTGCGTCTCGTTGCGGAAGCCCTTGGCAAAAAGCGGACGAATCGGCCGATCGATCAGCCGGGAGGTCAGTGTTTCCTTCTCGTTCGGGCGGCCTTCGCGCTTGAAGAAACCGCCGGGAATTTTCCCCGTCGCGAATGTTTTTTCTTGGTAATTAATGGTCAACGGAAAGAAATCGATTCCGACACGGGGCTGCTTTTGGGCAACGGCCGTACACAGAACTTTCGTTCCTCCGTATGTGACGAGCACCGCGCCGTCTGCTTGACGTGCAATTCGTCCTGTTTCAAAGACGAGAGGGCGGCCGCCCCACATAATTTCTTTTCTTGTGATTTCGAACATTTATCTTCCTTCACATACAATCGTTCGGAACGCTGAATTTGCGAACCCATGCCCACAAATACCGCCGCCGCCGCAAATTCTAATAAACGGCTTGCGGCCTTGATTCCGATACTGTTTCATTTTTAGGGGACCGGCGCAGGTCGCGCCTTATAAGAAGGCCTGTCCCGCAACAACGGCGCTGTTAGCGCCGCAAATCCAGCCTTTTAATAAGCGTTTCGTAGCGTTCCTGGCTCTTACGCTTTGTGTAGTCGAGCAGACGCCGCCGTTGCCCGACCATGATCAACAGGCCGCGGCGCGAGTGAAAGTCCTTTTTATGAGTCTTAAGATGTTCCGTCAGGTTTTTGATCCTTTCGGTAAGAATCGCGACCTGAACTTCCGGAGATCCAGTATCTCCTGACTTTACCGCGAACTCTCCAATGAGTTCCTGTTTCCGTTCAGCTGTAATCGACATCGGGTGCTCCTTAGATTAGAGGTTAAGGACGCGAAAAGGTTTAACTTCGCCGGACGCGTAGCGAACCAGCGCTACCGGTTTAGTCCTCGTTTTTGCGAGGACCGTATCGCCATTTTCAAAGGCGGCGATTCGTTGAAGATCAACCTTTCGCAGCAGCGCTATAGCCTGACCATTTTTCAGACGTGCTGCCTCACTTTCGGTTACGGCCAACGCCGGGATGTCGTCCAGCGCGGTCTCAACCGACAGTAACTTTTCATCACGGGCCGCAATTTGACCAATTGACTCCAGTTCGTCCAGCGAAATCGCGTCGTCTGTGCCAAAAGGACCGACCGAAGTGCGCCGAAGTGCGGAAATATGCCCTACGGCTCCTACCGCACGGGCAATATCGCGGCCTAATGCCCGCATATAGGCGCCCTTGCCGCTTTTTACCGCGAACACGGTGTGATTAACGTCCGGGGCGTCCAAGACGCAGATGTCATGAATATCTATCTTACGAGGCTTGAGTTCGACCGGTTTATCTGCCCGAGCGAGGTCATAGGCTCGTTTTCCATCAATCTTGATTGCAGAGTAGCGTGGTGGGATCTGCTCGATCGTCCCGGTAAATTGCTTAAGGACGTGCTCCACTTCTGTCAGCTCAGGGCGGTGGTCGCTTTCCTTTACAGTTTTTCCTTCCGCATCGTCCGTATCGGTCTCGATGCCCCAACGCAACGTGAATTGATAGCGTTTTGCGCTGTCCATGACATGGGCAACGGTTTTCGTTGCCTCGCCGAGAGCGATTGGCAAGAGACCTGTCGCCATAGGATCAAGGGTGCCGCCATGTCCGGCTTTTCGGGCATCAAGCAACCACCGGACCTTATTCACCACCGCGGTGGATGTAGGACCGCTCGGTTTGTCGATAACTAGCCAACCATTCACGGGCCTGCCGCGTTTTCTACGGCTCATTTTGACCCTCATCCAGGTCGCGTGCGACCTGCGGCCGCCTCAACAATTCATCGACCTGGTCGGCCTGACCGAAGCTTCGGTCGACTTCGAATGATAATCTGGGAACGCGACGCAATTCGACCTCTCTCCCGACCGTACTACGGAGGAAGGGCGCGGCGCGCTGCAAAGCTTCAACAATGTCTTCAGCGGCTTCGCCGCCAAGTGGCATGACAAATACTGTTGCGTTCGTTAGGTCAGGGCTTGCGCGCACTTCTGTCACTGTAATGGAAACGTCACGCAGAAGTGGCTCCCGAAGAATATGCCGTTCGAAGACAGCAGCAAACGCGTGCCGAAGTGCTTCGCCGACACGTAGTTGCCGTTGTGAAGGGGGTCTTTGTTTTGCCATGATAAAACGCCCGTTTGCCGGGGCCGCGCTACAAATGTAAGGCGAGAATCAGCGGATCAAAGAGTCCGCTGAACTTCCTCAACCTCATAACATTCAATGACATCGCCTTGTTTGATGTCGTGGTAGTTTTCGAACGCAATACCGCACTCGAAGGCATTCTGAACTTCGCGTACGTCGTCTTTGAAACGGCGCAATGTTTTAAGATTGCCGTCGAATACCACGACTTGATCACGAAGCAGGCGGCATTTCGTGCCACGTCGAATAACGCCCTCCGTAACGTAGGAGCCCGCGACCTTTCCGACCTTTGACATGTTGAATACTTCGCGTACGTCGGCGTACCCGATGATATTCTCTCTGAGTTCCGGCGCGAGCATGCCACCAAGAAGGCTCTTCATGTCGTCAATCAAGTCATAGATGATC
>JAJFJB010000134.1 GCA_021774435.1 Alphaproteobacteria bacterium | reverse complement strand
CTCTCTTTCGTTAAAGTCAGTCTAAACGACCATTAGGAGACGCACGATGAAATACGAGAACATCCTCTATGAGAAGCGCGGACCCGTGGCTTATGTCACGCTAAATCGGCCAGACAAGCTCAATGCTTTGTCGCCAGACCTACAACTCGAAGTTCGGGACGCCTTGGAAGATGCGGGCTGGGAGGATGATAATATCCGTGTAATCGTGCTGAAGGCGAGTGGACGGGCGTTCAGCGCCGGCTTCGACATCACGACGTCAAAACAAACCAACGCCGTTGAACGGCGAGCCAAATTCCTTAAAGGGAAGACCTTCAGCGCATCGGGCTGGTGGGATGTGTTCTGGAATAATCCGAAGCCCATCATTGCGCAAATTCACGGCTTCTGCATCGCGGGTGGCCTTGCGACCGCAACATTCTGCGATCTGCGAATTTGCACTGAGGATGCCAAATTCGGTGCGCCGGAAATTCGGACCGGTGGCCCGTATATCCCGGCTGTGTGGCCTTGGGTCATTGGCATGACGAAGGCACGGGAACTCCTTTATACGGGAAACCTGATCGACGCGGCGGAAGCCAAACGTCTGGATCTCGTGAACGAGGTCGTGCCCGCAGAGGAGCTTGATGAAGCAGTGGAACGGCAGGCGCTGACGATCGCCAAGCTTCCCGCCGCGACTGTCGAATACAACAAAAAGCTCATTAATATGTCCTATGAATTGATGGGTGTCCGTCAGGTCGTCGAGCGTTCGATGGAGCTCGAAGCGATCGCACTCGCGAGCGCCGATACGTCTCCGGAGATCGAGGAGTTCAACAAAATTCGAGAAAAGGACGGGCTTAAAGCGGCGTTGAGCTGGAATGCCGCACGCTTCGCGGGCGAAGATGCGTGGTTCAAGAAGTCACGGTCCCGCGAATGAAGAAGTGCTATAGGCGTAACCAACGCCGTCTATGAAATTCAGTCCAGCGCGGTTCTGCCGGTTGCATCGGGTTGATCATCTGGAAGAGGCAGTGGATCCGGCAATGGCGCGTTGCGTGCCCACGTGGGGGCGTTAAGGTCCGAAATTAAGCCAGTAACGGCATTGAGGACACCGGCAATCCGCTCGCAACGACACTCGCAGGTCAGGGGACTTTCGAAGTTAAGCCTAAATTTCTTTTTTCGAGGATCGCTGCATTCCCGGCAAACGTTGGAAACATACAGCAAGAGTGTCCGCACCGACTCCGAGTAAAATTTCTTCGGATTATCCATCGGACATCATCATTATGCTCCTAGGCGATCTGCCTCATGCAAAGTTTCGGTGCGCTTTATACATTCAAACGTATGCGGGCCGATCACATAGACCTAACCATGTTATGTATAAATTATTAGTTACAATTTTAAGTTAAGTTTCTTTTACCCTTCACAGTCGAGGTTTAGGTAAGATCTCCGCAACGCCTGTTTTCCACCTTATGATTCGCTAACCGCAAATCCCTTGGCGCTGTCATCTGCGTGGAAACCGGCCGTATGCTGAAACACATTCGGTTTTCGATAGATCGCAAGTAAGATCGCACCTTCGTCGGAATGGGTTTCGTGGAATGATCCTGGCTTGCGCCAGACATACTCGCCTGCGCGGCATACGCCATCATGATCGTAAAACGATCCCTCTAAGACGAAAGACTGTTCGATCTCCGGGTGCTTGTGCATGGGCAATGTCGCACCGGGTTCCCATTTGAGAAGGCAGGTCATTTCTCCCTTGGCTTTGTCTTCAAAGAGAACCTTGATCTGAATCCCTTCAAACTGAGAGGGTGTCCAATCGATCATGTTCGGATCAACATAAGTGGATCCGCCGATGGTCGGTTCTACCATGAGATTGTTCCTTTAGTTTCGTTGAGCTTGTTCGTCTAAGGCGAGTTTAACCTAATTTTAGACGAAGCCGCGTATTCGAATGCGAATCTGCTATTTAAGAGTGGGGCAAGATCAGGCGGAAAAACATGCGGATCAGTATCGGTCACAAGATATTCAGCATTGCTGCTGTGCTGGTCGTTTTGATGATCGTTGCCGCCGGGATATCGGTAAATCTCATCTCAAAGGTTAAAGACCAGCTTGATGTCGTTTCGCATACGCAATTACCCGTATCCGAAGCCGTTGCCCGCATTACCGTGCGCATTTTGGAACAAGGCATCGTGTTGCAACGATTCTTCGTCTTGTCGGAAGAGGTATCTCCGGACGCGGCCCTCCTGGAAAGCACAAGCCGCGAGTATGATGCCTTTACCACGCAAATTGGACTGGAGTTCGATGCCGCGCGTAACTTGATGAAAGATCATGATCCCGACAGTCACGCCCACACTCAGATTTATAAAAGACTTCTCCCCGTGCTAAACACCATTGCCGACCACTACGCAGCGTTCCTCAAGGAAGCCGACGTATTAAAACTCGCCCTTGAAGTCGGCGACCGTGAAACATTTGAAGTCCTCTTGCCAGAGCTTGATCTCGCACAAGATGCACTTGACCGCGAGGTCATCGCGTTTCGCAGCGCCTTGGAAGGTCTGGTGGAGGCCGCGACGGCCAAAGCCGATGAGGATGAGATCCTGGCGTTGCAAGTCAATGTCGGGCTCACGGTTATCGCCGTCTTGCTGGGCCTGATTTTCGCTGCCCTGATCACACGGGTTCTCGTCCGCTCGGTCCGCAATCTCGTCGCGGGAGCGCAAGCGGTGGAGGAGGGCGACCTGGACTCCATGGTTGCTAAGACTTCTTCCGATGAAATCGGATCGCTTACCGATTCCTTCAATCATATGATTGGAGAATTGCGTTTGAAGGAGCGTATCAAGGATACGTTCGGCAAATACATGGACCCGCGTATCGTGACGCGTTTGCTCGACCGACCGGAAATTTCCGAACCGGGTGGAGAGCGCCGGAACATGACGGTCATGTTTATTGATTTGAAGGGCTTCACCTCGATATCCGAAAAATTGTCGCCGCATGATCTAGTTCGGATGATCAATCGTTTTTTCAATCACATGACGGAGGCGATCGCAGACAATA
Source organism: Alphaproteobacteria bacterium (assembly GCA_021774435.1). Lineage (GTDB taxonomy): Bacteria > Pseudomonadota > Alphaproteobacteria > UBA8366. The sequence goes on along the minus strand of JAJFJB010000134.1, from coordinate 15,281 downwards.
ATGGCGTCGTCGATAAATTCATGGGTGATGCCGTCATGGCATTCTGGGGACCGCCATTTACGAGTCCCGAAGAGCACGGGACGCTTGCGTCAAAAGCGGCACTGGCGGCTGTTGCCCAACTGGACCGTTTTCGCGCCGAATTGATTGAAGAACTGGGCGAGGAAGCGCGCACGCTTGATATCGATCTACGCGTAGGCGTTTCGACGGGTGCGATGATTGTGGGCACGGTCGGGTCGGACGTATCTAAAAGCTACACTGTGGTCGGTGATCCCGTGAACTTGGGTTCGCGCCTCGAGGGCGCCAATAAGGCGTATGGCACCCATATACTTGTCGCCGAGGAAACCCAGCATATGGCCAAGCAGTCCGGCCTTCTTTTTCGGGAGATCGACCTGCTTCGCGTTAAAGGTAAGAACGAGCCGGTTCGGATATTTGAATTAATTGCGAGTGAAAGCAAGCTTGGGCAAGACGAATGCCGTGAATTTGAACGGGGACTTGCTGCCTACCGTGCAAAGGACTGGGATTCGAGCGAAGCCGCGTTCAAGGTCGTGCTCGCCGCGATCGGTACGGATCCGGCATCGCAAACTTATATCGATAGAATTTCGCACTTCCGCAACGCGCCGCCGCCGGCGGATTGGGACGGCGTTTGGGTATTGGAAGAGAAATAGCCGGCTGTGCCCGGCGGTTTCTTCATTCCTCAAAGGAACTGGCGAAATCCGGATACCAGCGAGAAAGCGGCGGGCGGTTTTCGACAATATCGCCGGCAGCCCACAAAATTCTTTTTCGGTCCATTTCCGACGTCGTCTCATCATCAGGACAGATGATATAGAAATCGTCCCGATCCAGCGCCGCCATCATGTAATCAACAACCTGCTCGGGTAACCAGGCGCCGGGCACGTGTTTTGCCGTGCCTGTTATTGTCCAGCCCGGGACAAGGAGATGTGCCGTGACCTGGCTGCCCGCCGTATTCCGCAATTCGTGCTGTAGGCTTTCCGTATAAGACTTCACAGCAGCTTTTGCGGCATTGTACGCTGGATTTTTCGGCGGATTGGTGATGCCCTGTTTGGATCCTGTATTGACGATGATCGAAGGAAAGCCCTGGCCGATCATTTGCGTAGCAAAGGCTTGCACACCATTGACCACGCCTATCAGGTTGACGTCGAACGTACGGCGCCAATTGTCATGATTTTCCCACGTCGTATTCTCCAATCGAGTGACGGCATTGTTGGCCAGCACGCCAATTTCACCAAAAGAATTCAGTGCGGCGTCGCGAAGCCCCAACATATCGTCGAGGCTGGAAACATCCGTATGGCACGCCAGAATGTTGTCGCGACCACCTGGCGCAATCTCGGCGACGGCCTCGACCGCCTTATCGAGAAGGGCGACGTCCGCCATACACACTTTCATACTCATCGCAGCAAAACGCTTGCACAATGCCAATCCGATGCCGCTTGCGGCACCGGTTACGATTGCGCCGCGGCCGGCACTTAAAGCAGGGTGCGTCATATTTTTTCTCCGGAATTTGGTAGATTGTGGCTTGCACTGAATATCGTTAGCGAGAGGGGTTCAAGGCGCCCTTGCTGACCAGCCATACGCGCGCCAAACGGACCATGTTCTCGATGATCTCCGGTCGATTACCGTCTATATGGCCACCTTTGATCGTCATGACCGTTTTGGGTTGGGGCGTTAGCTTGTGAAGACGGAGCACACTTTCCGGTGGCAATCGTTCGTCTTCAATTCCATTGATCAACAGATAGGGGCCCTTCGTTTCCAGGATATGGGTTGCCGGTTCGAGGGGTCGCAGGGCGAGCGAAATGAACCAGGCAACTGTTTCCCGGAGCCAACCGGGCGACAGGTCGAGATTGGCCGCTGCCATCGATTGTATATCAACGCCACCATAGGCGATGACCGACGGCCCGTCGGTTTGCCCTGTCGCCGAAGCGCGCCGTCGGATAACGGGCAGGGCGACCGCGCCGAGACTGACACCGGCCAGACTGATCCGGTTCGGGTCTGCCCAATGCTGACGGCGTATCCAGGCCATTAGGCCTGCGACGTCGTTGGGCAAACGGAAAGCGACGCGCCGCGCGATGAAGGTCCGTCCAATCCAGGACGCTTCCTTCCATTCTCTTGGATCGTACGGATACTCATAAGATATAATTGCGTTTGGACCGGGCTCCGGGATGCGTTCCAAATTATTGTGTGCACTTCGGAAGCCCGTTATCACGACAAGTGTCGGAAACTTTTCGCCGGCATCGTCGACAAATCGGCCTTTTGGCAGGCTCACCGAAAAGCGAACGACATTATCGTCCGGATCGACGAGTTGCACATCCTGGATATCGCGTTTATTGACCGCATCGGCTGTGATCGATGCGGAAGCCTGCCGGTAAAGCGGCAAGGGATCGCGAATTAGGGCATCGGGGCTCCAGATTGCCAGCCACAATGCGACGCAGGCGCCTATCAGAAGGGCGCCGACCAGAAATAGTATCTCGAAGGTTTTGATCAATCGCATCTGAGCGGACTATACCAGTGTTCGTTATATAGATTCTATCCGTTGAATAAGGGAGCAACACTTGGCCGGAACCAACAAATCCCGTGCCGCGTCGATCGGCGACGGGCCGGCGATTATACTCGTCGAACCACAAATGGGCGAAAACATCGGCATGGCGGCGCGTGCGATGCTGAATTCCAGCCTGGGCGATTTGCGACTTGTCCGGCCGCGTGACGTCTGGCCGAACCCGAAATCTTTTCACACCGCATCCGGCGCGGACGCTGTTGTCGATGCCGCTCGCGTCTTCGAGACCACGGCCGATGCCGTTGCGGACTTGAACCGGGTCTATGCCGCCACAGCCAGGCCTCGCGATATGATCAAGGAAGTTCTCACGCCACGTCGAGGTGCCGCAGAAATGCGCTCTGCAGTCGCAGAAGGCGACCGCATCGGGATATTGTTCGGTGGAGAGCGCGCAGGGCTTGATAATGACGATATCGCCTTAGCCGATGTTGTACTGCAGGCACCATTAAATCCGGCATTCAGTTCACTCAACCTGGGTCATGCGGTTTTGATCGCGACCTATGAATGGTATCAGGCTGGTGACGAAACGCCGTCGGCGCACCTTCCTGAAGGGCGAACCCAGCCGGCCACGAAAGAAGAGCTGATCGGCTTCTTTAAACGCCTTGAAGGCGCATTGGACGATTGCGGATTCATGCACGTCGCCGAAAAACGGCCGATCATGGTTCGCAACATCCGCAACATCTTTCAGCGTGCCAATCTGATGGAACAAGAGGTACGCACGTTGCATGGCATCGTTTCCTGTCTCACGAAAGGCAGGGAATAGTTTAAGTGACCTAGATACTAAAGGGATCAAAACTGAGATGCTGATTCGAGAGGATGACCTTCGCGGACCGGATATTGCCACGCTCTTAGATCGCCATTTGGATGTTATGGCTGAACATTCGCCGCCGGAAAGCCGCCACGCTTTGGATTTGGACGGATTACGGGCAGAAAGCATCACGTTCTGGACGGCTTGGGATAACAACATGCTGCTGGGATGTGGCGCTTTAAAGTCACTGGGCGCCAAGCATGGTGAAATCAAATCGATGCATACCGCCGCCGAACACCGTGGAAAAGGCATCGCGCGACAAATTTTGCAGCATATTATCGGCGTTGCCCGTGACAGGACTTATGAGCGAGTTAGTCTGGAAACCGGTTCAATGGCTGCTTTTGCGCCAGCACGCACACTTTATGAGCAATTTGGCTTGCGATTTACCAGCCCTTTCGGAGACTATGTCGAGGACCCCAACAGCGTATTCATGACCCTGAAATTGCCTGTTTCTACCTAGTTTTGCCGGGAAAATCGCTGTTTGACATGTGTTCTGGAAACCCTATACTCCGCGCGCTTCCGGGCAAGAGGGTCAACGAACCCCGTCCGTCGTTTGGACTAACCGGGACAACAACAACACCGACAAACAAGCGGGATATATAGCAATGTCGAAACGTGTAAGTTCGAAGTATAAAATCGATCGCCGCCTTGGCGTGAATCTCTGGGGCCGTGCAAAAAGCCCCATTAATAACCGGGACTACGGTCCAGGTGAACATGGGCAACGTCGTCGCAAGCCGTCCGATTTCGGAACGCAGCTGATGGCCAAGCAAAAACTCAAAGGATATTACGGCAATATCGGTGAGAAGAAATTCCGTCGTTATTACGAAGAGGCTGTTCGTCGGCGTGGTGACACTGGCGAAAACCTCATCGAAGTGCTGGAACGCCGTCTGGATGCGGTAGTTTATCGCTCAAAATTCGTGCCGACAGTGTTTGCCGCCCGTCAGTTGGTCAATCACGGCCATATTCTAGTCAATGGCAAGCGCGTCAACATTTCGTCCTATCAAGTGAATGATGACGATGTCGTTGAAGTGAAGTCAAAGAGCCGGGAACTGCCGCTGGTTCTTGAGGCCATTGCATCCGTCGAGCGGGAACTGCCGGATTACATTTCCGTTGATTACGGCAAAATGACTGCAACCTTCATGCGGGCGCCGGGCCTTGCCGATGTGCCGTACCCCGTACAAATGGAACCGAACCTCGTGATCGAGTTCTATTCCCGATAAGTTTATAGAATAGCCGGACCGGCTCGCACGGTACCGCAAGTACAAAGCCGCTCAACTTTATCGTTGGGCGGTTTTGTCTTTGTGTGCGTCAAATCTGACCCTATACCAAGTCTAATAGAGGAATAGGGGACTGTCTCATGGCCGCCAAAGCAGTTTTGATTACCGGGTCTAGCGGTCTGGTTGGTCATCCGCTCGTCAAGAAGCTCAGTAGCCGCGAGAGAGTCATCGGACTCGATCCGGCCGCGCCGCCTGACGCAATCGAGGGTGCGACTTATATCCAGCGAGGTTTCGGGGATTATGAAACGATGCTCGGGTTGTTGCGGGAACACGATATTGGAAAGATCGTTCATGCCGGCGGCATTTCAGGACCGATGCTCGCCAGCGATGCCCCGCACAAAATCTCAACGATTAATCTTGGTTCGACGATAGACTTGGCGGAAGCGGCTTACCGCGCGGGCGTAACGCGTTTCGTATACTGCTCGTCTGGCTCGGCATACGGGCCAACACCGGAAACGCCCGTCTCGGAAGATACAGCGTTCCGACCGACTTCCCTGTATGGCGCGACCAAAGCGGCATCCGATCTTATTCTTATGGCGTACCGCAAGGATTATGGCCTTAATGCAGTCGGGTTGCGATATTCTACGGTTTATGGTCCGCGCCGCGCGACCGATTGCCCGATCCGGACGATGATCGAGGAAGCGATGGTAAGCCGTCCGACACGGCTTACTCAAGGGGCAGGCAGACGTTGGCCATACGTTTATGTCGATGACGTCGTCGATGCGACGATCGCCGCGCTCGACGCGCCGTCACCCTCGCAATACGCCTATAACGTAGCGGGTCCGGATTTTCCTTCCATGGAACAAATCGCCGAACTGGTTTGGTCAGAATTCCGCGATGCCGATATTGAAATCAGAGGCAATACTGACGATCCAGTCCGCGAGCGCTTCGATCTCTCCGCCGCGGAGCGGGACCTTGGCTGGAAACCGAAATGGACGATCGAAGAGGGTGTGAAGGCCTACATCGCGTGGTCTAAGGATAACCGCTAGAACTTTGACCTATCCATAGGTCGCAGATACCTTCCCAAAAGGACCAAAGTCCGCGACATAGGTTTCGCCGGGCTTTGGTCTCAGCATGCCCGTTAGCGTGCCGGTGCTGATCATCTGACCCGCTTTCATGCCGATATTGTTGCGAGACAGTTCGTTGGCGAGCCAGGTCAGCGGCACTATCGGATGATCCAGGGCTTCAGCGGCGGTACCATGAGCGCGCAGTTCACCGTTGCAATAAAGGTCGACCTTCTGGTTTGCGATATCCATTTCCCGCCAATTCTCAATAGCGGGTCCGTGGACGATGGCGCCCGCGCCGGCGCCATCGGCGAGAATAGCCGTGAGCGGGGGGAAATTCTTGTCATGGGTAAAACGGCATTCCGCAAGTTCGATGCCCGGATGAAGAGATTCTACGGCATCGGTTACTTCTTCGAGGCTAAAGGGGGCATCGCGTGGCGTCAGATCGATGCCGAGCCGAGCTTGATACTCGACCTCAGGAATAGGGCTGCAAAGGTCGGCGTGAATGACCCGCTGGGGCGATGTTTTAACCATTGGTGCGAAGACTCGGCCGTAAATCGGGGTGTCCGTACGTAATGCCTTTTGCATTTCCTTTTTGATTGCAGCGATCTTCCAGCCGACGACATCCCAACCCAACTCATCCTCTACCATTTGAGCGACTTGATACGCGATGTCCTTGCTGGGTGGCATGAGTTGGGCATCAAGGCCGCTCTGCTGCCGACCTTCTTTACGCAATGCCGCGAGCAAGCGCGCTAATTCGATCTGTGATGTCTTGTCCAAACTGGAGCCTCTTTAAGATCCCGACGGCTAAGGGAAGCATTGTGCCAATAACCGTTAATCCGTTTGAATCGGCACTGCCGCCGAATAGCCGATCAAACCGTCGACCGCCTGTGGATAAGACGCAAGCGGTCACTTAAACCGGCTTCGTCCCCTTAGTATTGATACGGTAGAGCGTGCGGTAATGATCCGCAGGCAAGACATCCGTCGATGCGTGGTGCATCGTGCACCGGTTGTCCCACAGCACAAGGTCGCCGGCGCGCCATTTGTAGGTAAATTCAAACCGCTTGTCGGTACAATGTTTGTAGAGACCGTTCAGTAGCGCATCGCTTTCCGCCGCTTCCATGCCGATGATGTGCTGTATTCCAGACGTGATCCCGGGAAACACGAAAATCGACTTTTCGCCTGTTTCCGGGTGTATCCGCACGACCGGATGAACGACTTCAGGCGTCGCTTCTCGTTCCGTTTCCGAGAGCAGTCGCCAACGCCCCTCTGGATGTTCCCGGTCCTTGGTGCAACGGTAATGGTGCAGGGCGGTTAGCCCCTCGAGCCGTTGTTTGGTTTCTTCGGGCAAGGCGTGATACGCGGCAGAAAGATCAATGAACCGTGTGTCGCCGCCTTGTTCAGGCACTTCCAGTGCGAAAAGGATCGTTACATTGGCGGGAACCGCCTTGTAGGAATAATCGGAATGCCAGTGCGAACCCGCATCGCGGATGCCCTTGGGACGACCCATTTCGACTCGATTCGACAGCACTGTGATGCCAGGGAATTCTTCGTGATGGTACATGACAACGGTATGCGGTTCGATCGACCCGAACTTTTCGCCAAAATCATGAAACTGCTTGGCGGTTAGGGACTGACCATGGAACGTCAGGATTTTATGTTCCAGATACGCTGTATGGATTGCTTCCCAGGCGTCATTCATATCGCGGGATAGATCCACGCCGGAGACATCGGCAACGAAGCTGCCGCCAATTCGGTTCGCGGTCAGGTGCGTGAGTTCTGTTGTACTCATCCGGTAATCCCGTAAGGTTTTGCCCAGCCTAATCCGGCGCGGGTTTCGCCTTTCGGTCGATATTCGCAACCGATCCAGCCTTCGAAGCCCAGTTCATCGATCACGTCGAAAAGGTAAGGATAGTTCACCTCGCCGATGTCCGGTTCATGGCGTTCCGGCACGCCGGCGATCTGGAAATGCGCAACCCGGTCGATATTCGAACGAATTTTCATCGCCACGTCGCCTTCGACAATCTGACAATGATACAAATCCATCTGCACCGCGGCATTGTCGGCTCCGACGGCGTCGAGCGTCGCGATCGCATCAGCCTGACGGTTCAGATAAAAGCCAGGGATATCGCGCGGATTGATCGGTTCGAGCAGCACCGTAATGCCGTGCGGCGCGCAGCGTTCGGCAGCGAGCTTAATATTCCGGACGTAGGTGTTTTGACACGCGTACCGGTTCGCGTCGGCGCCTGGAATTCCCGCCATGACATGAAGGCGAGGGCAGCCAATGACCTTGGCGTATTCCAACGCTTTGTCGATTAATCCTTCGAACTCGGTTTCACGTCCTGGAATGGAGGCCAACCCACGGTCGCCGGTCTGCCAATTGCCAGGTGGCAGATTGAAAAGAACATTCTGAAGGCCGTTATCGTTCAGGGCCTTGGCAATTTCTTCCGCGGGATGATCGTAGGGAAATAGATATTCGACGCCTTTAAAGCCGGCGTCCGCGGCCGCCGCGAAGCGCTCCATAAACGGTATTTCAGTGAACATCATGGAAATATTGGCGGCGAGATTGGGCATCCCTAGTCCTTTGGGAAAGTGCGGTTGAGTTCTTCAATCTGTTCCTCCGTCAAGACACGCGGGCTATGCGCGTGCAGCAGGAGATGCAGTTTCGCGGTTTCTTCCAGTTCCTCGGTGGCGTAGACGGCTGCTTCCAGAGATTTGCCGGCAACGACCGGACCATGGTTGGCCAGCAACACCGCGCTATGCTTTCCAGCCAGGCCGCGGATCGCATCGCCCAGAGCTTCGTCGCCGGGACGGTAGTAGGGAATGAGCGGCAGTTTGCCGATCTTCATCACGTAATAGGCGGTGAGGGGTGGCAGAACGTTCGCCGGGTCCAAATCCGGTAGGCAGGAAACCGCGACGGAATGAGTGGAGTGCAGATGAACGATTGCACCCGCCTTCGTACGTTCTTCGTACATCGCGCGGTGCAGGAAATGCTCCTTCGTTGGCGCATCGCCGGAGACAAGGTTCCCATTCTGGTCGAGCTTGGAAATTCGTGCCGGATCAAGATTGCCAAGAGAAGACCCGGTTGGCGTCATCAACCAGCCGTCCTCGATACGAACACTGATATTGCCGGAACTGCCGCCTGTCAGGCCGCGGTCGAACATGGATTTACCGAAGCGGGATATTTCCTCGCGCAGTGCGGAGTCGGTCATGGCAGTTGCCCAAAGGCTTTGGTGAAAAAATCAGGTGCGCCGAAATTACCCGATTTTAAGGCCAATAGCAGCGGTTCTTCGCCTAGCGTCGCGGTCCATGGAACGCCGGGGTCGATTTCGGGCCCGATACGTAATCCTGTGACATTCAGCCCGCCAACGACGGCCCCCGAAGTCTCGCCACCAGCAACAATCAGGCGACGAACGCCAGCGGCAACGAGACCGCGTGCAATCTCCGCCATCGCCTCTTCGACAAGCGCGCCCGCGCGTTCAACGCCGAGTGCGTCCTGTGCCTGTTGCACTTCCGACGGGTCCGCAGAAGCGTATATCAGCAAGGGGGCTTCCTGCAGCTGCGGTTCCGCCCACACCAGCGCGCGCGCCGTGATGCCTGGGTCCTCTGCCAATTCCAATGGATCGAGTTTCAGTGACGGATGGTCGCGTTGAAAAATTTCGATTTGTTCGCGTGTAGCGCGGGAGCAACTGCCGGCAAGGACGGCGGCATGTCCATCGATCGCAGGAAGTATGTCGGCGGTTTCCGTCTTCTCGAGCAAGCCCTGACGACGAAAATTCTCCGGCAACCCGATCGCAACACCGGAGCCACCGGTAATCAAATCCATGTCGGCGCACGCTTCGCCAATCGTAACAAGATCGGCATCGTCGAGCGCATCGACGACGGCAAACCGTTTTCCCTCGGTCCGTAGCACGGAAAAGGATTCCAATGTTGCCAAAGAGCCACGCCGCACCGTGTTGAAATCGACCAGCCCGACGCCGCCCTTTGTTTGACGGTCCAAAACCCGCACAAGGTTCGCATCCGTCATCGGCGATAATGGATGATCCTGCATGCCGCTTTCATTCAAAAGGACATTGCCGACAAACAGATATCCCTTGCAGATCGTTCTGGCATTTCGGGGAAAGGCCGGGCAGGCGATGGTGAAATCGTCCTCCAGCGCATCCAATAACGCCTCGGCAACCGGACCGATATTGCCATCATCTGTCGAGTCGAACGTCGAGCAGTATTTGAAGAAGAATTGTCGGCAGCCTGCGTCTTGCAACCATTCCAACGCTGCCAAGGATTCGGTGATGGCATCCTGTACGGGCGTCGTGCGGGATTTCAGTGCGATGACCACGGCGTCGACATCGGGAGCGGGGCCGGTCGGCACGTCTATCATCTGTACTGTTCGCATACCCTCACGAACCAGCGTGCCAGCAAGATCGGTCGCGCCCGTGAAGTCGTCTGCAATACATCCAAGTAGTACGCTCATAAAGCCTCGTTGGTTAAGAGGTCGTGTTTCTAGTCAAGCTTCTTTGATCGTCGAAAATTCAGCCGTCGAAGGGGTTGATATCGGCCTCTTCATGCTTGGCAAACTGGATTTCGATGTGATTGCCGTCCGGGTCATGAATATTGACCTGCCGAATTTCAATATCGGGAACGATGGCAATCCGATAGCGGATTTTTAGCTCCCTTAGATTCTCAAGGAAACCTTCCAAATCTTCGCCACGAAACGCAAAATGTTCAATTTGAACGGCTTTCGGATCGCGAGCCTTTTTCGCTTCAACAAGATGAACAGCCGCTTTTCCGCCACAGTAATGCCAGGCTCCGTCGAATCCTTCGAATGGGGGACGAGGCCCTTTTTCAAGGCCGAGCGCGTCCCCGTAGAACTGCGACATATTCACGAGATTAGCAGTGATAATGTTGACGTGGTCGAGATAGGCGAGCGGCATGAGAACGTCTCCTTTTCGCGCAGCATGCGCAAGCACTACAAAGGATGCAAGCGCCGATCCGTTCGATAATGACGCTAATAAACGTCGGGCACGTATAGGTTCTTTGGCAACACTGCTCGTTCATAATCGAGATTGGAAACTCGCTCGGGCAACGTTGCGACCTCATGCGGTACTTCTTCGTAGGGCACTTGTTCCAAGAGGTGATGAATACAATTCAGGCGCGCGCGTTTCTTATCGTTGCCTTCGACAATGTACCAAGGCGCTTCCGGGATGTTGGTGCGGTTCAGCATATCTTCCTTGACCTTGGTGTACTCCTCCCAACGGACGCGGGACTGCAGGTCCATCGGACTTAATTTCCATTGTTTAAGCGGATCATGGATACGCATCAGGAAGCGGAGTTGCTGCTCCTGGTCGGTTATGGAAAACCAGTATTTGATAAGTTTGATTCCAGAACGGTCAAGCATGCGCTCGAATTCCGGCACATCGTGGAAAAACTGATCAACCTGCTCCGGCGTGGCGAACTCCATAACCCGCTCAACGCCCGCACGATTGTACCAGGACCGATCGAACAGCACGATTTCGCCACCAGCGGGGAGGTGAGGCGTATAGCGTTGAAAGTACCACTGCGTCTTTTCGCGCTCGCTCGGCGCGGGCAGCGCGACTGTGCGGCAAACACGTGGATTCAAGCGCTGCATGATGCGTTTGATGACACCTCCTTTACCCGCGGAGTCGCGGCCTTCAAAAATCACCAGAAGCTTGTAGTTGGTGTCAATGACCCAATCTTGGAGCTTCACCAGTTCCGCTTGGAGGCGCAGGAGCTCCCTGAAATAGGTGCGCCGTGCGAGCGTTGATTTATGTTTGGAGTCAGTAATATTCTGCAATTCACGCGCAATACGCTCGTCATCGATCTCCATTTCAAGCTCTTCATCGAAACTGTCCTCGAGTTCCGCATCGACCCAGCTCATTTCACTTCTATCTTTGGGAGATCGACTCATTATCCTAGCCTCTTTTTTGTAACTGCCTGAGCAACCGCTCTGAAGGGTACAATATTATAAAGTTTAACTGTTTCATTCTGATGTAAATCAGTTCCGAAGCGCGCGCAAAAAAAAGGCCGCGAAAACGCGGCCCTTTGAACTCAATAATTGTTTGTACGTTTAAGCGGCGCTTTGCATCTCTATACCGTTGTTGCTCATTAACTCAGTCAGTTCACCGGATTCGTACATTTCGCGTACGATATCGCAGCCGCCAATGAACTCGCCCTTCACGTAAAGCTGGGGAATTGTCGGCCAGCTTGAGAATTCCTTGATGCCTTCGCGCAGGCTCGGATCCTGGAGGACGTCGATACCTTTGAATTTTACACCAAGCAGCGTCAACGCCTGCACCAATGCCGCCGAAAAGCCGCACTGCGGAAAGACCGGCGTACCTTTCATGAACAAGACGACATCGTTCTGTTTAACATCTTCTTGGATACGTCCAAATACGGGATTGTCACTCATCGAAATATTCCTTCCTTCTAGCTCCGTCTCAGCACCGTTATGCGGGTTCTAGTACCGACGTTTGCAGCGCGAGAGCGTGTAGTTCATTGCCCATGCGGCCCTGCAGGGCTTTATAGACCATTTGATGTTGCTGGACGCGCGTTTTTCCTTTGAATTCCGCAGACCGGACATAGGCAGCGTAGTGGTCGCCATCACCGCGCAAATCCTCGATCTGAACTTCGGCGTCTGGTAGCGCCTCCTTGATCATTTGCACAATATCCGACTGATTCATTGCCATATTTGCTCTCCCCTGCGGACCCACACCCTTAAGGTGCTGCCATATACGCTGGCAGCCACGCCTCATGCGCGTCGCGTAAGTCGTTAACGGATATGGTATGGGAACCGCCCACTGTCAACGATTCACCCCCTGTTCGGCCAATAACCACCGCCGGCACGCCACGCGCGCTAGCGTCCTTAAGCATCGCTTCCGGGTCGGTCGTGGTCAAGACGTAGCGGGCTTGATCCTCTCCAAACAACCAGGCATGCAGGGGTATTTTGCCATCCGGCCCATTAATTTTCACGCCGATTCGGCCCGCCATCGCCATTTCGGCGACCGCAACAATGAGGCCGCCGTCGGAAACATCGTGGCATGCGGTAGCATTGCGCAAAGCGATCTGGTCGCGCACGAAATGGCCGTTATTTCGTTCAACAGTCAAATCGACGGGCGGCGGCGCCCCATCGCCACGCGCTTCAATTTCCTGCAGATACGAGGACGCCCCAAGCCATCCAGTGGTGGACCCGATTAAAACGACCGATTCTCCTTCGGCTGGAAACGCGACACGCGCGGTGCGTTCCAGATCGTCCACAAGTCCCAAACCACCAATAACCGGGGTCGGCAGGATCGCTTCACCGCTCGTCTCGTTGTAAAAGGACACATTGCCCGACACGACCGGAAAATCCAGGGCAGTCGCGGCTTCGCCGATCCCTGTCACGCAGCCCACAAACTGCCCCATGATCGGCGCCCGTTCCGGGCTGCCAAAATTAAGGTTGTTGGTGAGGGCGAGGGGAGTCGCCCCAACGGCAATCAAATTCCGCCAAGCTTCCGCGACAGCTTGTTTGCCGCCAGTTTCCGGTTCGGCGTAACAATAGCGCGGTGTGCAATCTGTGGTAATGGCGAGTCCGCGCTCAGTGCCGTGAATACGAACTATTGCGGCATCGCCACCCGGGCGCTGGGTCGTATCCGCCATGACCATGTGGTCGTACTGTTCCCAAATCCAACGGCGGGAACAATGGTTCGGCGATGACAGCAATTTTCGTAGGGCCTGAAGCGGTTTTTCCGGCGCCGACGTCTCAGTGATGGTGAGCGTGGCTCGGGTCGGCGTCGCCTCCCAGGGTCTATCGTAGACCGGTGCCGCATCGACGAGAGGCGCGACGGGAATATCGGCAACGGTCTCGTTATGCATCTTCAGCAAAACGTGGCCGGAATCCGTCACGCGGCCGATAACGGCAAAATCGAGTTCCCATTTTTCAAAGATCGCTCGGGCTTCCTCCTCACGTCCCGGCTTCAGGACCATGAGCATGCGCTCCTGGCTCTCCGAGAGCATGATTTCGTAAGGTGTCATACCTTCTTCGCGAACCGGTGCTTCTTCCAGATTGAGCTCGACACCGACACCGCCTTTATCGGCCATTTCGACGGTCGAGGACGTGAGCCCGGCGGCGCCCATATCCTGGATGGCGACGATCGCATCCGTCGCCATGAGTTCCAGGCACGCTTCGAGCAGCAATTTTTCCGTAAACGGATCGCCGACCTGAACCGTGGGACGTTTTTCCTCGGAATCGTCGTCGAATTCGGCGGACGCCATGGTCGCGCCATGGATGCCGTCGCGACCGGTCTTCGAGCCGACATATACGACCGGGTTTCCAGGGCCCGCAGCAGCGGAATAGAAAATCTTGTCCGCCTTGGCGATGCCCACGGTCATCGCATTGACAAGGATATTACCGTTATAGGCGGGGTCGAAGTTGGTCTCACCGCCCACAGTCGGCACGCCAATGCAATTGCCGTAGCCGCCAATGCCCGCAACAACACCGGATACAAGGTGCTTGGTCTTAGGGTGATCGGGGCTGCCGAAACGCAAGGCGTTCATATTCGCCACGGGCCGTGCGCCCATGGTGAACACATCGCGCATGATACCGCCCACACCGGTCGCCGCACCCTGATAGGGTTCGATAAAACTCGGGTGGTTGTGGCTTTCGATCTTGAAAACCGCAGCCAGCCCGTCGCCGATATCGACGACACCGGCATTTTCACCGGGACCGCAGATGACCTGTGGCCCTTCGGTCGGCAGGGTTTTGAGCCATTTCCGCGACGATTTATAGGAGCAGTGCTCCGACCACATCACGGAAAATATGCCAAGCTCCGTGATCGTCGGTGCGCGCCCCATGATGGAGAGCATCGTGTCGTATTCGGATGCGCTGAGGCCGTGCTCCGCCGCCGTAGTCTGATCGACCTTTGTCATCGCGCGAGTGCCTCAACGAGACCGTCGAATAGCCCGGCACCGTCAATCCCTCCGTGCGCAGGCTCGACGACCCTTTCCGGATGCGGCATGAGGCCCAATACGGTGCGCGTTTCGTTGTAAATTCCCGCAATATTACGCGCGGAACCGTTCGGGTTCCCAATGTCGTTGATATCGCCTTCCGGTGTCGTGTAACGAAAGGCGACCCGTCCGCTTCCCTCTAAATCATCCAATGTCGCGTCATCGGCAAAATAATTGCCTTCATTGTGCGCAACCGGGATTTTCAGGATTTGATCCTTGGCGTACTTCGCCGTGAAGGCCGTATTGCTATCCGCCACAGCAACATGAACGTCACGGCAGATAAATTTTAGGCCTGCATTACGCATCAGAATACCCGGCAGCAAGCCAATTTCCGTCAGAACCTGAAACCCGTTGCAGATGCCAAGGACGGGCACACCGTCGCGGACGCGCGCTTCGACATCCCGCATCACTGGCGACCGCGCCGCAATCGCGCCACCGCGCAGGTAGTCGCCGTAGGAGAACCCGCCGGGCAAGACGATGAAATCGACAGAAGGCAAAGAGGTTTCCCGGTGCCATATCATGGCTGGCGCAACCCCGCTGGCCCGTTCGAGCGCCACCGCGACGTCTCTGTCGCAATTGGAGCCGGGGAAGACGACGACGGCTGATTTCATTCTTCGATATCGATT
>JAJFJB010000133.1 GCA_021774435.1 Alphaproteobacteria bacterium | reverse complement strand
ACTCTGGTAAGTCCAAGGTAAGTCTCGATTTAGCATCCGATTGAAAACTGGTTATTGAGGGACCTCTCCGGTGCCTCAGAAACAGGGAAGGAGAAGCGAATATGAGACCCACTACTAAACTTGCTGTCGCATTGGGGGCGGGCGCTGCGTTCGCTGTCGCGGCGGCCACGCCAGCGATGGCGGTAAAGCGAGGCGGTGTCTTGAACATCGTCGTCGGCAGTAAGATCCCATCCTACGATGGACACCGTGAAACGACGTTCGGCATGATCCATCCGATCCGGCCGTTCTACAGCCTGCTGATCCGTGTTAATCCGGACAACCCGCAATCGACGAGCGATTTCTCGTGCGATCTCTGTGAAAAATGGGACGTTTCCGATGGCGGTAAGAAGTACGTCTTCAAGATTCGGGAAAACGTTAAGTTCCACGACGGCACACCGCTGACAGCGCAAGATATCAAAGCGACGATGCACAAGCTGATTTTCCCGCCGAAGGGCATCGCAAGCTCGCGTAAAGCGTTCTACGGCATGGTCGAATCGGTTGAAGCGACAGGCAAATACGAAGTCACCTTCAAGTTGAAGTATGCCACGGGCGGTTTTATTCCGGCGCTCGCGACTCCGTTCAACTTCGTTTACTCGAAGAAGGATCTCGATACGCACGGTTACACGTGGCACATGAAAAACATCAATGGCACGGGCGCGTTTACGTTCGTCCAGCACCAGCCAGGTGCATTTGTCGAAGGCAAGCGCTACGCCAACTATCACCTCAAGGGTGAAGATGGTAAGGCGAAGCCGTATCTTGACGGCTACAAGGCAATCTCGGCACCGAAGATGGCGATCCGCCTCCAGGCGATTCGTGGTGACCGGGCGCAGATTGAATTCCGTGCTTTCCCGCCGAAAGCCCGCGATGATCTTAAGAAAGCCTTGGGTGACAAGATTACAGTCCAGGAAAGTGACTGGAACTGCGTCATGGGCTTCAGCAGCAATCAGAAGCTAAAGAAATTCCAGGACGTTCGGACCCGTCAGGCTCTTTCGTTGGGCTTGGATCGCTGGGGTGGTTCTAAATATCTCTCCAAGATCGCGATCGTGAAAACGGTTGGTGGTACGGTTTTCCCGAACCACAAGCTTGCGGCCAAAAAAGAAGAGCTGATAAAGCTCAAAGGCTATGGCACCGACTTGGCGGCTAACCAAGCTGAAGCCAAAAAATTGCTGGCTGCGGCTGGCATGTCTGGCGCCAGCGTCGAATTGCTGAACCGTGCGGTCGATCAGCCTTACAAGGTTGTCGGCACCTGGATGCTGGGACAGTGGAAAAAGCTTGGCCTGAAGACGACCCAGATCGTGCTTCCGACCGGTCCTTGGTACGCCAAGTTCCGTAAGAAGAAAGATCAGGAAACCATGATCGACTTCAACTGCCAGGGTGTCGTCAATCCGCTGATCGATGCGTCCAAGTGGCTGTCGAACGACATCGCGAGTAACAATTACGCGAACTATCAAGATCGTCAGCTCGACAAATGGTACGACCAGATGAACCGTACCGGTGACGAAGCTGAAGCCTATTCGATCATGCGTAAATACGAAGCTCGTATTCTGGACGAGAAGGCGCATTACGCCGTTTCGTTCTGGTGGTACAAGATCAATCCGTACCGGTCTTATGTTAAGGGCTGGAACATTGCTCCTAGCCACTATCTGAACCAGAGCCTCGATCAGGTTTGGTTGGATAAGTAAGTCCAATCCGGTTGTATCAACTGGTGACTGCCCGCTGCACATCGCTGCGCGGCGGGCAGCGCACCGCTAGCAAGATGCGAACCAAAAAATATGTTTAAATATACAATTAAGCGCGTCCTCCTCATGGTGCCGACACTGTTCGGTGCCGCATGCTTGGTGTTTTTCCTCCTGCGTCTCATTCCTGGAGACGTGTGTGAACTCCGCATGGCGGGTGAGGGCGGCTATGTCGACGAAGATGCGATCAAGACATGCCAACACGATCTTGGCATGGATCGCCCGAAATTCGTCCAGTTTGTGGACTTTATTACGGGATTCTTGGTTTTCGACCTTGGCGAATCCATGTGGACCGGTAAGGCTATTACGCATGAATTAGGGTTGAGATTTCAGCTATCGCTTCAGATTGCGATAATGGCCACGCTGGTCGCTGTCATTATAGCGATACCACTGGGAACCATTTCCGCGATTCGGCAAGACACTTGGCTTGATTACGCGGTACGTTCTTTCAGCATCGCCGGAATTGCCATACCGTCTTTCTGGCTCGGCATCATGATTATTTTGGGCCTCCTTATTTCGACACAGGCATGGTTCGGCGAACCGTGGATGCCGCCGATTGAATATGTGTCACCACTGGAAGACCCTGTCGCGAACATGGTCCAACTAATTTGGCCAGCGATTGCAACGGGCTATCGGTATTCCGCTGTCGCAACGCGTATGACGAGATCCGCACTGCTTGAAGTCTTGCGTGAAGACTATGTACGCACAGCCAAGGCAAAGGGCCTTGTCGAACGGATTATTATCAACCGTCACGCCCTCAAGAATTCAATGCTGCCGGTTGTTACCGTCATCGGTATCGAATTTGCCTTCTTGATGGGGGGCCTGGTCGTGACCGAACAGGTCTTCAATTTGAATGGTGTGGGCAAGCTCTTTGTGGAGTCGGTTCAGAACCATGATTACACGATGACACAAGCGTTGGTGATGCTCGTGGCCCTCGTCTTTGTGGTAACGAACTTCGTTGTCGACCTCTTTTACGCTTGGCTGGATCCCAGGATCCGGTACAGCTAGGAGTAAACCGAATGACTGCTGCAGACGTTACGACAGCTTCAGAAATTGACGAACTGCGATCACAAAAGAACATCTTCCAAAAATTTGCGGAGATGTTCCGAAAACAACCGCTCGGAGCGGTGGGCTTCGCGGTCGTATTGGCCATGGTTATCATGGCGATTTTTGCGAACTTTATCTCACCATACGATCCTGAACTAAACGACTTTGCAGCAATGCTGGTTGCACCCGGCGCGGATTACTGGCTTGGAACAGATCAGTTCGGTCGAGATATAATGAGCAGACTTGTTTATGGCGCAAGAACCGCGCTGTTTGTCGGTTTTGCTGCGTCTTTTGTCGGTGCTAGCTGCGGGCTTGTCTTGGGTGTGATGAGTGCATATTTTGGCGGGACATTCGATTTGATCTTCCAGCGGGTCATGGACGTCTTCATGTCATTCCCGCTGATTATCATGGCGCTGGCCATCGTTTCTATCTTTGGGCCGAGCACGCAGAATGTGATCATCGCAATTACCATCCCGTTCATCCCACGCTGCGCGCGGGTTGTTCGCTCAAATGCGCTGGCTATTCGGGAAATTCCGTATGTCGATGCGGCGCGTGCTCTTGGTTTCGGTCACGCACGGATCATCTTGCGACACATGGCGCCGAATGTGATGGCGCCGTTCTTGATCATGCTCACCTCCTTCGTGGGGCAAGCAATTTTGACCGAAGCATCGCTTTCTTATCTTGGACTTGGTGTGCAAGAACCGACACCGGCTTGGGGCTTGATGCTGCAGGGTGGCGCGGAAGAGTATATCGAGAGTGAACCATGGATTGCGATCTTCCCGGGTGTTGCCATTTCGCTTGCCGTGTTTGGATTTAATTTGTTCGGTGATTCAGTGCGCGACGTTCTGGATCCACGATTGAGGACACAATAAGTCGAAACATAATGGACTTGGTCTGACATCGGGCCGCCGCGCCTCAGTGAAAGGCGCGGCGGCCCGGGTTTTTGTTCAGGCCTAAAATTCAACGTTAAAAAAAGAGGAAGATGATAGATAAATGAGCGCCGCCGATATTTCTGACGGTCTTACCTTGAAAGAAGCGGTCGATAACCGATCGTCTTTTGAAAAATTAGCTGGTCTTGCTCGCCGCCAACCGCTCGGCGCCGTAGGGGCAGTTCTTGTGGTGACAATGATTATTCTCGCCGTTCTGGCCAATGTCATATCGCCGTATGATCCAACTGATAATAATTTTGAACATATGTTGATTGGACCAGGCGCGGACTACTGGCTTGGTACGGATCAATTCGGCCGGGATATCCTGACCCGTATCATCTACGGCGCGCGCACGGCGTTGTTCGTTGGCCTTGTCAGCGCGTTCCTTGGCGCAACAACCGGTCTCGTCCTCGGCGTATCGAGTGCTTATTTCGGCGGGACGTTCGACCTCTTGTTTATGCGTTTCATCGATGTATTTATGGCGTTTCCGGTAATCATCATGGCGCTTGCGATCGTATCGATCTTTGGGAATGCGATGCATTTCGTCATTCTTGCCATTACCTTGCCGATTATCCCGGATTGTGCGCGGATCGTGCGGTCCAATGCGTTGCAGATCCGCGAAATTCCATATGTCGATGCGGCAAGAGCGCTTGGCTTTAGTCATGCGCGAATCATCCTTCGGCACATGTTGCCGAATGTTATGGCGCCGTATCTGATTATTTTCACGAGCGCAATCGGCGGTGCGATTCTCCTGGAGGCATCATTGTCCTATCTTGGGATGGGTGTACAGGAGCCGACACCTGCGTGGGGCTTGATGCTGCAGGGCGGGGCTGAAGAATATGTCGAAAGTGCGTTCTGGGTCGCTTTCTTCCCTGGCTTTGCGATCGCTCTCGCGGTGTTCGGTTTCAACATGTTTGGCGATGCGGTCCGCGATATCCTCGACCCGCGTTTGAGAAGACAATAAGACTTTTCAAAGCTTTGCGCGGTATATTCGCGCCTTAATCAGAAGTGCTATTTCTCAAAAAAACCGTCGCTGCCTCTCGCAGCGGCGGTTTTTATTTGGGTGAGACGAAATAATACTTATAAAATTTTATTGAATATTCAAATAAATAATAAGAAAAAAATATAACAATATTTTGTTAATTAAATAAGTAAATTGTATTTATTAGTATAAATAAATTATTATTGACAGAAAAATAAACTTTATTATTGTTTGATTGAAGTTGTAGTTCTGTATTTATTTGCGGCGTATTTTACGCGCCCGGTGTCAGCCGCCGGAACAACCCGTGCGGCTTTGACGGAAGGAGTAAGTGTTATGTTGGTGATGGCGGTGGCGTCACGAAAGGGCGGGTCGGGCAAGACCACTCTCGCAGGACATTTGGCAGTTCAGGCTGAGCGCGCTGGCGCGGGACCAATTGCGCTTGTGGATACCGATCCGCAAGGCAGCCTTTCTGACTGGTGGAACGAGCGTGAGGCGGAAACGCCCGTATTTGCGCGTACGATCATTTCTCAATTACCGCAGGATATCGAGCGGATGAAGCGGTTGGGGATAAAACTCCTCATTGTTGACACGCCACCCGCAATCACATTGACGATCGCACATGTGATCAAGCTGGCGGATTTGATCGTCATACCGACGCGGCCGAGCCCCCATGATCTCCGTGCTGCCGGTGCGACGATTGAGCTGGTGGAGCGTATGGGGAAGGCAATGGTCTTCGTCATCAATGGTGCGACGCCGCGTGCACGTATCACATCGGAGGCGGCGATCGCGTTGTCGCAACATGGCACGTTGGCACCATCGATTATTCATCAACGTACTGACTTTGCCGGCAGCATGATCGACGGCCGCACGGTTATGGAATTGCCAAGGAAATCCCGCTCCGCCGCTGAGATTGAGCAATTGTGGACCTATTTGGATAGCCGGCTTCACCGCGATAGTGCCACACAGAGTGTCGTGGCGGGCGGGCAGCTACCGCCACCTGACCCGGCATTTGGTATTCGTTCCGTTGTTGGAGAGGTTTTAACATGAGTTCCAATCAAACATCTGCCGCTCTAACTGGAGCGCTGCTTGCGAATAAAGGAGCGGCGGCGCCGAGTGGATCTGTTTCTTCTTTTCTCGATGAGTTTCCGACCAAGAAACCGTTTGCGGAAGAGCCGCAGGTTCCGGATATGCGGACCGTTCACGTTGCCCCGGAGCGGCCTTTAGAGAAAACGCCGCCGCGAATTGTGAACGAGGCCCCGCCGTTAAAGCCCACTGCGCCGCGCGCCAAACTCTCGGTTCGTCTCGACTCGGAACGGCACCTGCGTTTGAAGCTAGCAGCCGCACATTTGCAGCGCAGCAGCCAAACCATCATGCTTGAGGCGCTTGACGCGTATCTTGCGGAAGCCGCTCCGGCAATTGGCGGCAATTGTGTGTGCCTCAACGACGATGGTTAGAGATGCGTATCGAGGATTGGCCTGACTACGAAATGCCTGAGAACGCTGGATTCGCGTCGCTATCCAAGGTTTCGGTCCGGCGTTCTGCCACTGCGCGCGGTAAGAAGAGTGATATTACCGATACGTTGGCCTCAATGCGCGTGGTGCCTGAGTATCTGCATCCGGAGTCGGCGCCAGAGCGCACGGAAATGCGCGATGTGACGCCGCCGGTTTGCAAAGACATTGTGGACTTCTGGGACAGCCTGCGAGCAACGTCTGCATTGCCGTCCTGCAATGGACTAAAAGCTTCGGAACTTGCGCCGCGCTGGCCTAATTTGATCCTGTTTCGATGCGGTCCGACCGGTAATTTTGCACCTGATAACGCTTTTGCCACGGCAATTCGCGCGCATCGGGCTCGGGAAGGTGCAGGCGCGCTCGCCAATGGTGTTGAAATGACGGC
>JAJFJB010000132.1 GCA_021774435.1 Alphaproteobacteria bacterium | reverse complement strand
TGAGTCGCGAATATCGGCAATAGGAGCGGGTGTTTATGGAGAAACCGCGCGCCTTCTTGAATGTCCCGGACCGGATTTCGCTTGGGCCGGCTGGCGCGTGGCGGTTCATTCAGGCCAAATAGCAGCAGTGCCGCCCACGCTGACAGCGCCGTTGCGAGGGCGAACGCCGGAGCCACACCCGCCCAGCCGACGATGACCCCCGCGAGGGCGGGACCCGCGGTAAATGCGACTGTTCGCGCCAACTCAATCCGTGAATTTGCGGCGGGCAAGGCATCGGGTGTTACGAGTGCTGGCACGAGAGCCGGCGCGGCAACGCTGTAGACGACCGTGCCGGAAGCACCAACAAATCCCAGCAGAGCGAGAAGGGGCCACGTGAGTATGTCAAAATAGGCCAGGACGAGAATGACGAGTAGCGATAGGGCCCGTACCGTTTCCGCCGCTGCCATAAGGAGCCGCCTTGGAAAGCGGTCGGCTAAAAGGCCCGCTGGGATAGCCAGCAGCAGGAATGGCGCTGTCGCGGCAGTTTGCAATAGCCCGGTTTCTCCGGCACCGGCTTCCATCGTCATGACGGCTACAATGGGAGCAGCGGCGAGGGCGATCTGTTCTGCGGACTGCGCGGCTAGGTTTGACCCCGCGAGACGGTTAAAGCCTGGCGGCAAGAGAACATCGGGCACGGGATTGACCTCGTTCGGAATGTCGAAGGAGGTCTTGGTATCGTAGGTTTTAGAAAGGTAAGCGACCCGGTTCTTGCTGCGGTGCCGAGAGGAGGAAGCTTAAATCGCTTTTCCCTTTTTTTGGGAATTCGGTTTCGTCGGAGCGCTGGGCTTAGCGGACGGGTTTTTGCGGCGAATAATGATGTCGCCATTTTCGTTTACGATAGGCGCCTCATATTGCGGGATCGCGAGCAGCATTAACTCCATGGCCTGGAGTAAAGACTGCATCCCTTCACTTGCCAGGGCCTGAGGATCTTTCTGCTCTTGCGGTGCTGCAAATGCCGTTACTGCCGTTAGTGCAAAAAGGGACACTATTCCCGCGGTGAGACAGCGTTTCATGGCAAATCCTTCTTGTCTGCTTCTTTGCATATATCGGAATTTTGGAGCCCCGCTTCAATCCCCATGCCGCTTCGCCCCCGAATGTCCTATTATGCCATTATATGTGTCAATAAAGGCGATAATAGGACCAGAACATGGCCAAGAGTGGGATTTTAACGGTCGGAATCGGCGGTTTCGGCGTGATTGGCGAGGCCGTCGCGCGTGCGCTTGATGCCGGCATGGACGGGTTGAAACTGGTCGCGGTATCTGCGCGCGATCGCGCCGCAGCGGCTGGCCGGATGGCAGGGATGACGAGTCCACCACCGGTTGTTACGTTGCAGGAACTTTCTAGTTTGGCCGACATCGTTATCGAATGTGCGCCGGCAAATGTATTTCTTGAGGTCGCGGAACCCGCCATCGAGGCGGGACGTATTTTCATCCCGCTGAGCTGCGGTGTCCTCTTGGCGCATCCGGAACTAGAAGCGCTCGCAAAAAAGAATGATGGGCGGATCATCGTTCCGACGGGGGCCTTGGTCGGGCTGGATGCAGTGCGGGGGGCGTCGGAAGGGGTGATTTACTCTGTGCAAATGGTGACGCGTAAACCGCCAAAGGGACTCGAGGGCGCGCCCTATTTGATTGAGAATGATATTCGTATCGACAATCTCGACAGTCCGCTTCTCGTCTTTAAAGGTAATGCGCGGGCGGCGGCAAAAGGCTTCCCCGCCAACGTCAATGTGGCTGCAGCCTTGAGCTTGGCTGGTATTGGCCCGGATAAGACAATGATCGAAATTTGGGCTGATCCGACCGTTGAACGGAACACGCACAATATCAAGGTGGATTCTGACGCCACCCGTTTTGAGATGACGATCGAAGGCATCCCGTCGCCACAGCATCCCGCGACCGGTTTGCTGACGCCGCTCAGCGTAATCGCGACCTTACGGGGCCTTGTGAGCCCGATGAAGGTTGGAACTTGATCTAAGGGGCTCGCGATGAAAACAACGACAATCGGGAGTTATCCGAAGCCGGCTTCCATGACCATCCCCGGATTCATTGCCAAGCATCCGAACCCGACGGCCCGTTATACGGCATGGCTAAAAACCCGGAATGCGGCGGATCAGGAAGCGGCTCTCGAAGGGGCGAAAGCGATCGTACAGGAGCAAGTATCGTGCGGCATAGATATTCCAACTGACGGCGAAGCCCCGCGCGAACATTACGTCTATTATCATTTACGTCATATCGAAGGCTTCGATTTCGATAATCTGGCGGAACGGTCGTCGCGCGGTGGCGCTTGGTCGCCGCAAGTACCCGTGCTTCGAAGTGCTGTCCGGCCTGGTTTGCCGTTTCTTGCGAAGGACTGGCATACTGCGCAGAAGGCGACTGACCGTTCCGTAAAAATGACGGTGCCGGGCCCGATGACGATTATCGATTCGACGGTGAATGAGCATTATGGGAACGAAAGAGAACTCGCCCGGGCACTAGCCGATACGTTGAATTTAGAAATTCACCGACTGGCAGAAGCGGGTTGCCAATACATTCAAGTCGACGAACCCTTGTTTGCAAGGCGTCCGGATGCGGCCTTGGCCTGGGGTATCGAATGTCTGGAACGCTGTTTCCACGGTCTGCCACCCAGCATAACGCGCATCATGCATATGTGCTGTGGCTATCCATCGGCTTTGAATATGACGGATTATCCTAAAGCCGATCCGCAAGCCTATTTTGATCTCGCGGAGCCCTTGGACGAAGCTAAAGTCGATG
Organism: Alphaproteobacteria bacterium; assembly: GCA_021774435.1. Classification (GTDB taxonomy): domain Bacteria; phylum Pseudomonadota; class Alphaproteobacteria; order UBA8366. The sequence continues at coordinate 8 of JAJFJB010000132.1, read as the reverse complement.
CGGTGTCG
>JAJFJB010000131.1 GCA_021774435.1 Alphaproteobacteria bacterium | reverse complement strand
TCGACGATCGGCTTTATGGCCGCGCTGATCGCTTGGTCGATTCCGTCATCGGCTATCGCCATGGACGTCGTCGTCAACAGACCGGCGCCCCCCCACAAGATGTGTTTCAACATCGAATTGCCTCCACCCGCAAATGCTTATTTTGATTTGTTGATTGGCTTCGTCCGATGACTCACGAAGGACGAGCGCTCGGAAATTCACGACCCCGGCGTCAGGGCACAATCGTTAACGGTAACGGCGAAACCTGAGCCAGGGTAATCGCCAACCCACCAAGCAGTCGTTGCGAGAATACGGAATCGCCGCTCCGACCGATGATGAGCTGATCGGCCTTTTTATCCGTCGCAATCTTGCACAGTAACTCTGCCGCGTTTCCATGACGCGCCTCGCAGGATGCGCTCAAACCGGCCGCCGCCAATTCATCGACAACAGGCTGCGTAATTGCCTTTGCACGGTCGAGTTCCTGTTCACGTCGTCCATGACGTTCCGCCAACTCCTCTGGGGTATGGAAGCTGTAGGGGGACCATTCGATTACATGAACCAAATGGATTTGCGCCCCGGAGGATTTTGCCCGGGCCATCGCGTAGTCGACTGCTCGGCGCGCCTGTGCCGAACCGTCAAATCCAACAACATAAGTTTCAGGCATGCGATAATCTCCCAATATCGCTGCCGCTCACCCCCCTGAAGGAAAGGGCCCACGCACAATATTTGCGCGTTCCAGGACGCGGGTCTTGCGACACCGACAAGGACTACAAGGCACCCCTCCCGTAACGACTATATGCCGAGTCGGACACTATGGAATATTTTTATGGGTTCTCGCTTAAATTGCGAAAATAGTTGCGGCAGGCAAGATCAAGACCAAAAGACGTTCACGTGCTCGGCTTACGAAGCAGGAAAACGAATGGCACGCCTGCCATCGCAACGGCGACGAGGAATGTAAATGCGTTGAGATAGGCGATGGTCTCCGCCTGAGCGACGACGAGATTGCGAAGCGATTCCAGGCCGCTCATCGTATCCAGCCCCCAAAACGCGCTTGAGCGCGATAATCTCAGCGATTCGCTGAACGGATTAATATGATCCCGCAGCTCGCTGTAATTGACCTGGGACGAGCGTACCAAAATCGCGACGATCACCGACGTCCCGACACTCGCACCAATCGCTCGAATCAACGCGAAAAGCGCCGCACCTTCCGTCCGCAATTCAGGCATTAAGGTCGAGAATGTGACCGTCGTCAGCGTAACCCACATGACACCCATACCGAAGCCGCTAACCAAAGTGACCCAGATAATGTCATAAGGCGACACATCGGCTGTCCAATGCGTCATCCAGATACTGGCAACGCCGACACAGGCGAGCCCCAGCAGGATCAGGAACTTTGCCGGCACACGATCGGCCAAAACGCCGCCCATCATCATCGCCAACATGGTGCCGAGCCCCCTCATCGAAACCATCCAACCCGCGGCAAGCACCGGGTAATCCTGCACGTTCTGTAGGAATAGCGGCAGGATAAACAGGCTCGAGAATACGGCGATTCCGAAGACGAAGATCAAACATTGCCCGACGACAAAGTTTCGATCTTTGAAAATCGCGAGATTGAGATACGGATTGTCGGCGGTCAGGCAATGAACGATGAAGATATAGAAGGCCAGCGCCGCCAATACCGCCTCGGCCAGGATTTCCGGCGATTCGAACCAATCGTGCCGTTCGCCCCGGTCGAGCATCAACTGCACGCAAACAACGGCAATGATGAGCGAGATCACACCGATCCAGTCGAGCCTCTGCTCGCCCCTATCCGCATCCGGCAAGGTCAGATAAACGCCGACGAGGGCCAACAACCCCATTGGCACATTCAGGAAAAACAGATATCGCCAATCGTACCATTCCGTCAGCAGGGCGCCTAAAGTCGGCCCGATAACCGGTCCGAGGATCATACCCATAGACCAGATACTCATGGCAAAGCCATGCCGTCGGCGCGGATAGGTATCGAGCATGATTGCCTGTGAAATCGGCAACAGCGGCGCGCTAACGAACCCTTGTACCGCCCGCATAAACACCAACTCACCGAGGCCTGTCGCGATACCGCACAACAGCGACGTGACCGTAAATCCGACGATGGACGCCAGAAAGAGATTGCGGCGGCCGATGCGCACGCTGAGCCATCCCGTGAGCACGGTACCAACGGCACTCGCGACAACGAAGGAGGTAATGATCCAGCCAACCTGATCGGCGCCTGCGGAAAGATTGCCTTGCATGTTCGGCAGCGCGACGTACGCCGTGCTCATGTTGAGGGCATGAAGCAGCGACGCCATCAGCACGGGAACTGTGATGATAACCAGCTCAGTGGTGGAAAACGGCCCTTCCGCCGATTTACTGATGATCCTCAAACGTTTGCCTCTAAGCCGAGCGAAAGCGCCGCGGTGCGGCAGCCGGGTCGGTCGAATTATCCATGGTGGAGGCTGGCGAACTTCCAGCCACGCTGAACGCTAGCCAATTTCATGTTGCAGTGCAAAATAAATTATGCCGATGCAGCTGGCCAACCATTTCGTTGCTTCAGCTTTTGGCCGACTGCGACTATCGCCTCGATCGCCGGCAACAACTCCCTGCCAAGTGCGGTAAGCGAATACTCGACGGATGGTGGCGATGTCGGTTTCACGGCCCGGACGACAACGCCCTTGCCTTCCAATTCTTTCAACCGCGCCGCCAGCATCTTTGGCGAAATCGGTGGAATATCAACTTTCAGTTCACTGAAACGCCGAGGGCCGCCACTGAGATGCCAGATGATGTTCGGCGTCCAGGCACCACCAATAACCGACAGACATTCGGTAAGCGGACAATCCAGCGGCGGCGGTGGGCTTTTGCTTTTTCGAATTTTTAGCGGCATCGCGATACCCGAGGTTACCAATCGGTAACCTGATAATCGAATACCCTTCAGAAAGCAAGTTTACTTAAGTAACTTAGTATCCCATATGCGCTCCCGTCACAATCGGTGACGAAAATTCAATAGGAGCCAAAGATGAAGCTTTACTATAAGCCGGGCGCTTGCTCGCTTGCCTCCCACATCGCACTACACGAAATCGGCGCAACATTCGGCACTGAAGAAGTCGATACCGCGCGCGGTAAGACGGCAAGCGGTGCGGATTACGCCGAGATCAACCCGCATGGGTATGTGCCCGCGCTCGCTCTCGAGTCCGGCGACATCCTGCTCGAAGGCCCGGCCATTTTGCAGTATCTCGCCGATCAATATCCGGAAAAAGATCTCGCGCCTCCGCCCGGCACACTGCACCGCGCAAGATTACAACAGTATCTCAATTACATCGCTTCAGAACTTCATACCGCCTTTTCTCCCCTGTTCACTGAAACACCACCGTCCGGCGCAGACCGGGAAATCGTGGTTGATGAGATCGGTGACAAATTGTCCGCCTTTGAAACCAATCTCTCCAATGGCCGGACCTATCTTCTCGGGGATCAGTTCAGCGTCGCGGATGCCTACCTGTTTGCCGTCGCGAGTTGGACCGGGCCAACCGGGATTGGATTGGACGCTTGGCCGAATGTTGCTGCCTATGTCGACAGAATCACCGAGCGACCGGCAGTGCAAGCCGCCATGCAGGCCGAAGGGTTGCTTTCATGACGGAAACAACTGCGCAGTTTGCGGCGGTCGTTGACCTGCTGAACCGTTATTTCGAAGGGCTATATAATTGCGACACAGCACTCCTAGCTGATGTTTTCCATCCGAAGGCGATCTACGCGACTGCGTCGAGCGGTGCACTAACGCACTTGAATATGGACCAATATTTCCTCATCGTCGACGCCAGAACCTCGCCGGCATCAAACATCGAGCCAAGAGTGTTTTCGGTCGATAGGGTCGAATTTGTCGGGCCTGCCACAGCCGTGGCTCAAGTCAGGATGTCGATGCTCTCGAACCACTATATAGACGTGCTGACATTGCTGAACCTTAACGGCACGTGGCGGATTATGTCGAAAATTTTCCACGTCGAGTCAACAACCTAAACACCGCGGTAATCATGAATATCAGGAGCGGTACGGCACCGTACCGCTCCTAAACTTGTGATGGCCCAATTTCACCGCCGCCCCTTTCAATTCATCGGTTCCGACGCCAGATAAATTCGAGAGGTCACAAAACACGATTGCAGGTGGACGGATGCGATTTGTGCGAGGCAGTAGCGCTAATAGCCCTATCAACCGGCGCGGCTTCATGGCCGCTACTGCTGCGTTCGCTGCAGCAGTCGGGTCAAATGGACCGGCCTATACTGCCACTTCCCCCCCTCGTCGGCGCACCATACCCGCAACCGGACAGAAAATTCCGATCATCGGCATGGGATCCTGGATCACCCTGAATGTCGGCGACGACCCAACCTTGCGTGCCGCGCGGCTTAAAGTCATTCAAACCTTCTTCGATGAAGGCGGCGGCATGATCGATTCTTCGCCCATGTATGGGTCGTCCGAAGATGTAATCGGCGCCAGCCTCGCCAAAATTGCGAACAAGAATGCACTGTTTTCCGCCACCAAAGTCTGGACCCTGTCGCAATGGATGGGGGTACGGCAGATGAACACCTCGTTTGATTTGTGGGGCGTTAAACAATTCGACCTCATGCAAATTCACAATCTCGTCGATTGGGAAGCCCATCTGGAAACCTTGCTGGAGTGGAAACGGGAAGGCCGCATCCGGTATATCGGCGTAACCACCTCGCATGGTCGCCGGCACGACGAGTTCGAGGCGGTCATGCGCGATCAGCCGATCGATTTCGTGCAATTCACCTACAACATTCTTGATCGCGAGGCCGAACAACGCCTGCTTCCCTTGGCAAAGGAACGCGGTCTTGCTGTGATTATCAACCGTCCGTTTCAGCGGGGCGGTCTGTTTCAGCACGCGGATTCCGCTGCCCTGCCCGAATGGGCATCGGCAATCGATTGCGCCAATTGGGCGCAATTTTTCCTGAAGTTTGTCGTCTCCCACCCCGCCGTAACCTGCGCCATTCCAGCAACGAGCCGCGTCGACCACATGCGGGAGAATATGGATGCCGGTCGGGGACGGTTGCCAGACGCCGAGATGCGCAAGCGCATGGCCCAATATGTCAACGCATTATGAGCCCCGCCGATAGCAACCCGTGATCCCTTTCTCCAGAGACGTCTTCCTAGGCCTCGTCGCGCAATACAACACAATGTTGTGGCCTCTTCATATCGTCGCGGTCCTGTTTGCCGCCGTCACGATTTATCTAATTTTTCGGCCAAGCCGCAGGTTCGCGCAGATACCCGTGATCTATACCGCAATCGCCTGGCTGGGCATCGGAATTGGCTATTTCGCAGTACATTTCTCGACCTTGAACTGGGCAGCGTGGTTATCCGCGGCTCTTTTTACAGTGCAAGGATTATTACTGGCCTGGTTCGGCCTGGTCCGAGACAGGTTGCATCTTCAATTCAGTCCCACGCCTAGCAAATGGACTGGTCTTGCGTTCCTGCTGTTTTCAATAGGCGCCTATCCCCTTTTCGGTCTGGCTTCGGGATTGGACCTTACAGAACTGCCGATTGTTGGTATCGATCCTGGCCCGACAGTTCTCTTTACGTGGGGCCTCCTCATTCTGGAGACCGATCGCGTGCCGCTCGTGCTTACGATCGCCCCACTGACCGCCGCGATTACGGGAGCCGCTGCCGGCTGGCTCATCGACCTGCCGGCGGATTACATCCTTCCCCCGGCCGCCCTCATCGGCATAGGGG
>JAJFJB010000014.1 GCA_021774435.1 Alphaproteobacteria bacterium | reverse complement strand
CAGCGCGGCGCAATTGCTCACCGGCGGCGTCGGGAACAGCGCCTATCGACAGGTCATCAATACGATCGACACATTCGATCCTTCGAACATCGGGTCCGGCCATTTTCGCGTGGGCGCGACATTCGACCCGGGCGAGGAGGGCACCTTTGCGTCGCTGGACATGTCCTTGCGCGGCAATAGCGTCAACGCTACGGCCGGCGCGATGGCGTACGGCGTGCTGCTGGAACAAGGTGGAAATTTCTTTCGAGTGTTGTTCGGTCAAACGTTGAACGGTGCCGGCTTCGAGGCATTAGGTGCCACGGATCTGGTTGCAAGTGACTTCGCTGCGCTCGATGGCGGTTTGCTCGACCTATCCGATAGCGGATCGCTCGTTAGTATCGGTGTCATCGTGCAAAATGGCACCTTCGGTGCACCGAACGCGCCCTCCGTCAATGAAGGCGGTTTCGACAATTGGACCGCGACAGTTCATACCGCCGAACTCCCTGAGCCGAGCGCGCTGGCGTTGTTCGCGCTCGGTCTCATTGGCGTCGGAGTCGCGGCACGTCGGCGCCGCGGAAGTCTCTAACACCGGCCCGGCTGGTTTTTGGTTAGTCAGTCTTGCTGGGGTGATACCGATTACCGTCGCCGTCCTGTGCGGCTAGGCTGGGTCCTCGCGTTTGGCGTCGACGAGTTGCATGCGCCAGCCGTCGGGGTCGCGCAGATTGATCGTCGTGCGGCCGGTGGACTCGACATAATTCGGTTTTTTGGAATCGATCTTGGTATTCTCTAGAACCCCGTTTGCCGCTTGCACGTCGTCGACCCGAAAGGCGATGTGGTTCACGCCGATAACCTCTTCACCCGTGGCCTGGTGGACTTCAAAGATCGGTTGGTTTTCGCCGGGCGCTTGCAGTTCCGCGGATTCGCCGTGATGGGTCGTGTGCGTCAGCACCTTCATGCCAAGCGTCTGCAGAAATTCAATGTATTCGTCGAAGTCCCGGACGATCAGTTCGATATGGTCAATGCCGCGGATCATGAGATTATTCCTGTTCTTAGTGGGAGTGCAGAGAAAGAGTAGCGTATCGCGGATTGCGATGGCTAGTGATGGCGCCCGGCGTTGTGCGGGACGGTCATGTGTCCTAGCTTCGCGCCTGCATTTAGATAGGGAGGATGGCCATGCTGGCGACAACGCAGCTCGGGAACAGCGGACTCAGCGTTTCGCGACTGTGTCTCGGGACGATGAATTTCGGCAAGCCGGGTCGTGGGCATCAGGGCGACTGGACGCTGACGCTGGATGAAGCGCGGCCGATCTTCAAGGCGGCGCTCGACCACGGACTGTTTTATTTCGATTGCGCAAATGTTTATGGGCTGGGGGCCTGCGAGGAGGTGGTCGGCGCATTGCTTCGGGAATTGGCGCCGCGCGATCAGTTCGTTCTGGCGACCAAGGTTTCCGGCAAGATGGGCGAGCACCCCAACCAGGGCGGACTGTCGCGAAAACATATCGTGGAGGGCGTCGATGCCAGCCTGAAGCGACTCGGTCTCGACTATATTGACCAGTTGGTTATTCACCGGCACCCGCATGGAAGGCCCGGTATGGCCATGCCGCCTATCGAAGAAACGATGGAAGCGCTGCACGATTTGGTGAAGGCAGGAAAGGTGCTTTATCTCGGCGGGTCGTCGATGTTCGCCTGGCAATTCACGGAGCTGCAGATGACGGCGGAACGACATGGCTGGACGAAATTCGTATCGATGCAGAATCACTACAACCTCATCTATCGCGAGGAAGAACGCGAGATGAACCCGTATTGCGCTTCGACCGGTGTGGCGTTGACGCCTTGGTCGCCGCTGGCCCGCGGCATTCTGACGGGGTCCTATAAGGGCAGTTTCGACGCCGGCAGTACGACACGGTCGCAAGGTCAAGACCGCAAGCGTACGGAAGGTCTCTATCGCGGTGAAATGGATTTCGCTATCGCCGACCGTGTCGTGGAAGTGGCGGAACGGCTCGGTCATGCCCCAGCGCAAATCGCCGTTGCCTGGCTTTTGAGCAAGCCCGAAGTGACCGCACCGGTCGTCGGTGTCTCGAAAATCAGCCAACTCGACCAGCTGGTGGCGGCGACGGACATTACGCTTGGTGCCGACGATATCGCGTACCTGGAAGAACCCTATAAGCCGATGGAGAACCTGCTCAGCATCGGAACGTCTTGAGGAAAGAACGTCATTCGTTTTCGAGTATTCGGCTTAATCGGCGCGCGAGTTCATCGCGTCGATAAGGTTTGTTAAGAAGTTCTATCCCGTCATCGATGACGCCGTTATGCACAATGGCGTTTTCGGTATATCCGGATGTATATAGAATCCGCAGGCTGGGCTGCCGTTCTAACGCTGCCTTGGCGAGCATTACCCCGTTCATGCCTCTTGGGAGCACGACATCTGTGAAGAGCAGATCAATTGGCGCACCTTCATCCAAGATGGCAAGTGCCTGGGCGCCGTCAGACGCAGAAACAACTTTGTAACCGAGGCTTAGAACGGCTTTGATTGCCAGGTCCCGCAATCCCGCGTCGTCCTCGACTACAAGTATGCACTGCCCGGTCCCTTTTGGAATCGTCTCCGGTTTGGGCATTTCCGCTGTGGCAACGTCTTCGCCTTCGAAAGTGGGGAAGTAGAGTTTGACAGTCGTACCTTCGCCCTCTTCGCTGTAAATCGAGATATGCCCGCCAGATTGCTTTACGAATCCAAAAACCATGCTCAGTCCAAGACCGCTTCCCTGGCCCACTTCCTTGGTCGTAAAAAAGGGTTCGAAGACTTGGTCGAGAATAGCCGGCGACATACCTGTCCCCGTGTCGGATACCGCCACCATGGCGTAAGTTCCTTCCGCGACGTCGTCGTTTTGAGCAATGTAACTTTGATCAAACACAATGTTGGTGGTCTCGATGGTCAACTGTCCGCCATCGGGCATCGCGAAACGCGCGTTCACGGCAAGATTGAGCAATGCCGTTTCCAGTTGGCCGAGATCGATCTCCACCGCTTTGAGATCCGCCGCCGCGATGGAGCGGACGGATATGGTTTCGCCCAATGTACGCTTGAGTAGATCCGTCATGCCGTGGATCAACGAGTTCAAATCCGCGATATCCGGCCTCAGAGTCTGCTTGCGGGAGAACGCGAGGAGGCGGCTTGTCAGTTCCGCTCCTTGCAAAGCCGCCTGCAGGGCAGTAGCGATCAACTCGTGTTGATCTGGATCTTCGTCCAGTCTTTCCTCGAGAAAATCCAGATTACCGATGATAACGCCCAGCAAGTTGTTAAAATCATGCGCAACGCCGCCCGTTAAATGTCCCACCGCTTCCATTTTCTGAGCTTGGCGAAGTTGTTCCTCCGTAGCCACACGCTCTGTGATGTCCGTACCGATCATGCCCACACCGACAATTTTGTTATCGTGACCCGATACCGGGAACTTGTGGATGTTGACCCTGCGTGCGGGGCCATCCGGGTTAGGCATTTCAAACTCGCGTTCGAGGTTGCCTTGGGTCTTCAATACTGTTTCATCTTCATTTTCACATGCCTCGGCCAGGTCTTTGGGGAAGACTTCATGCGCGGCCTTGCCAATGATTTCCCCCGGCGGCCGGCCGGCCCAGGCGGCGAACCGCTTATTGACCAGTTGATAGCGTCCATCTTCCCCTTTCAGGAAAATTGCGGACGGCGAATTTTCGATAATACTTCTTAGACGTTCTTCGCTCGATTCAAGCGCGAGCCGGGTTTGGTAGTGTTCGATGACATCGGTGCTGATCGTCCCAATCCCAATCAGTTCGTCTTCGTCATTGCTGACTGGAAATTTCGTCACAATCCGATGGTATGGCGTTCCATCTCGCAGCGTTGTGTGTCTTTCGCTCGTCACGGGGTTGCGGTGCTCCGCGACCGCGTGGTCCTGCGCAGACATGGCCGCGGCGTGATCCGGGGGGCTGCTCGCGTAGGCCTTCTTTCCGATCCAATCCTCGGGCGTGCCGCCGCGTGCCTCGGCATAGGCATGATTGACGAATGTAAAGCGGCCTTCGAGGTCTTTCATAACGATCACGGAAGGGGAATTGTCGATGAAAGATCGAAGCATGGCTTCCCTTTCACGCATCAAGAGTTCCGCGTTTACTTGAGCGGTAATGTCCGAGCCGGTTCCGCGGTAACCAAGAAATTCGCCATGATCGTCACAGACCGGCAAACCACTTATCGAAAAATGTGCCAATTCACCGTTCGGCAGTACGGTTTCGATTTGGAAATTCCGGAACGGGCGTCGGGCTTTTAGATCAGCGGCGTGATCCCGCCAATGTCTGTCTTCCAGGTCGCCGTTATGGAATTCGTCCCTTGATTTGCCGATATAACTTTCGGGATCGATACCCATGACCTCTCGAATTCGATCCGAAACGTAAGTGAAGCGAAGATTCTCATCCATCTCCCAGAACCAATCGGCGCTGGACTCGGCAAAATCCTTGAATTTTTCCTCGCTCTCCTTGAGCCCCAATTCTGCCTGCCTCCGGGCCGTTAGGTCGACTACCAGACCGAAGAAACCACGAACGCTTTTGTCGTCTGCGAAATCCGGTAAATATGAGACCTGAACGTTTCGTGTTTTGCCGTCCGGGTATTCGAATTCATCTTCGAACGTCACGCTCCCGCCGGCCAAGACGCTGTCGATATTCGGTTCGAGTTTCGTGTAGGAGTCTTCTCCAAATAATTCAGCTACCGTCCTGCCGAGTATCGCGCTGGCGGGTAGATTATACCAGTTTGTCGTCGTTCGATTTACGAACTGAATGCGGCGGTCCGCGCCTACATAGTTAATGAGTACCGGGACGGAGTTGGTGATGGTGCGAAGTTGGCCCTCGCTGGCTCGCAAGCGCTGTTCGTTTTCCTTTAGGTCAGCTTCGCGCGCCTTTAGCTCCGTGATATCGGTCAGGATGCCGACAATGCCACCTGCCGGCGTTTTAAATTCCGAACGCCGGACCCAACGCCCGTTTTCAAACCAGAGTTCCTTGGTTCCTTTGGGGTTCCGATGCTCGGCGACGCGTTCCTTGATCCACTCTTCTTCGCGACCCTTCGCGTCACTCAGATCGATGCGTCGAATTTGTGTGCGGATCAGGTCTTCGAATTTGGTTCCGGGAACAGCTAAATCCGAAAATGACTTGTAGATTTCTCGATATTTGGCGTTTGATAAAACCAGTTGGTCTTCATCGTCGAACAGGACAAAACCGTCGGAAATATGGTCCAGCGCGTCGCTCAGTTGTAAATTAAGCTTCTTGAGCGCCTTATTTTCTCGCTCTAGCGCAACGATCTTTTCCTGATCCGTTTTGGGGGTGTTTGGCATTCCCGTTCCTGCATTTCGCTTGGATAAGCGCGCGCCATTTCACGACACAATTTTACATTAACAGTGTAAGGAATGAATTAAAGGCGGTGAGGCGAGGAAGCGTACATTTCGTCAATATTTAAATTTATTACAGAAATACCAAATTTTTATGCAATCCTGATGTTACGGTTGACCGCCGCGAGACGAACAGCAGACCGCTACTTGTGCAGCTAATTATTGCGTCAGCCCTCACAACAACCGGTTCTCCTAAACCTTCAAAAATTGCAGCGTTTTCGCGGCGTAATCTTGACCAACGTCGGCAAATATGGCCTGAAACTCAATTTCTAAAGGAGGGTTTGATCAGACGTTCGTTAGTGGTCTCGGCAACATCTCCGGCGGGTCAAAAGGAGACCGGCAAGGCCCGCACCGAAAATTATTAACGTTGAGGGTTCTGGCACACTCCGTGTGATTTCGAAGGTCGTGGGAAGTACAGCGGTCGCCCAGGTCAACGGGAAGTCGTTGGAATTAATATCCGCGATCTCATCAAGCAGGTCGGAATGGTCGCAAAAAACCAAACAAACCTTGCCAAAAATGCCGGCGTGATTTCGATGAGCCGGGCCGTCGGAATGGCGGACGCGGGTGCCGATCCCATCGCCACAGCGATAATTGCAAATAAGGCGGACAAAACACCGCGCATAAAGTTGCACACGGCAAATATCCTTTCTCATCCGGCGGCGGTATGGTTCGAGCGGTTTACTCGCTGATTATTTTTCGCCCCACAGCCAATCAGCAATGCGATCCAATTACACCGTTCGGAATCCCTTTTCATTGAGTTGCATCACAAAAAGGGACGAATTGGTCTCCGAATACGCCATCCGCAGCAGCTGCCAGGATTACCGCATCGCGCGGACACAAACTTCGGGTAACGGATGCTTGCCGCTATCGCATATGCGCTGCATGCTTTTTCGGTGATCCGCCGATATCCGGCGTCACGATTTGTTATAGAAACCGACAACGTTGCGAATACCCCGTGTCTCGGGGCAACATGGTGCGTGTAGCGAGCGTTGTAATGAATGCAATGGCTCGAAACGGGATGCCAGATTAACCCACAAGATCGTAGCGACCAAGAAAGAGGAGAGTCCGATGAGCGAGGCCCAAGCATCGCACGAGCCCTATGCAGGCAAGGAATTGGGAGAACTGCCCTTCATCTGTACGACGAACATGGTTGATAATTATTGCGAGGGGATTGCCGTCGACCGTGCGCGCTATGCCGGACCGACGGATTGGGAGAAGCCTGTCGCGCCCGCGATGATCGTCGGTGAAATGGATTTTGGTTTCGATGGTGCACGCTTCGACAACGCCTTCGGCAATTTGTGGATGCGCCAGGAGTGGGAATTTTTCCACCCGATCGTTCAGGGCCGCGACTACCGTCGCGCGTCTCGGGTGCTCGACGTTTACGAGTGGCGGAACAGGTCGGTCGTCAAGCAGGAGGTGAGCGTCTACGACGGGGACAAGCTCGTTGTGCGGGGTATCCACCATCAGAGCTTTCTGTTGAATCAAAGCTCGGGAAAGGTTGCGCTGCGCGACCCGAAGAAGAAGGAAGGGGTCCGCAAGTTCGATGTTCCTGAGGGTGAGCCTATCCAAAGCATAGACCGGACAGTTGATCTGGAAATGTGCGGTGTCTTCTTTCATGGCCGCCGGAGCTATCACACCGACAAGCAGGCGTCCGAGGAACTCGGATTCGAGGAGGTTGTGGTCGGCGGCAAAATGACCATGGCCATGATCGGCCAGATGCTCGAGCAGCATTTCGGCAAAGGGTATTATGAAGGTGGCACGCTCGATGTGAAATTCACGAATATCGTCTGGCCCGACGATCACGTGACGGCGAAGGGCGTGATCACCAAAGAGGAAGCGGGCCGAGCCCATGTGACGGTGTGGATGGAGAAGGATGATGGCACGGTGGTCATCGTCGGAAAGGCGACGGCAGCCAAATAGATCGGTGCTGGCTTGGTGGCCTAGTGTGAAATAGCGATGAGATCATAAAAAGGGAAGAGGGATATTGTGTCCATACTCGTTATAGGGGGTGCCGGATTCATTGGCCGTCGGCTCATACCGTTGCTTGTGGCCGATAATCAGACAGTGACTTGCATGGACATCGATGTCGCCGGCGCGAGCGCGGCGTTCGGTGAATTTGGCGACAAGGTCAGGTTTGTGCGCGGCGATGTTACCGCGTTTGACGACGTCATTGGTGCGATGATGGAATCCCAGGCCGAGAAGGTCATCAATCTTTCCTACTTCATCGGCGAATTGGCGCCGCACACCGCGTTCAAGCTGGACATCCAGGGCATGGACAATTGCTTCGAGGCCGCGCGGCGAACCGGCGTCAAGCATACGGTCTTCGCAAGCTCCGTTGCGGTGAGCGGCGCGCAAACGAATTTCGGCGAGCGGCTGGTAAACGAGGACGATACCCGCAACGGTGATACCCAGTATGCGGTAAACAAGATTATCAACGAATGGCAGGCGCATGATTACCGCCGCAGTTACGGCATGACGATCACCTGCATTCGGCCGGCAAACGTCACCGGCCCGGACAAGAAATTCGGATCGATCGATCACGTGAACTGCATGTGCCAGCCGGCACGGGGAAATTCCGTGACGTTCTCACATCGGGACACGATGCGCTGCGTCATTCACGTCGAGGACATGGCGGCAGTTTTCGGCCGCGTCGCGCTGGCAGAAAAACCGAAATACGAAACCTACAACTCCGGCGGTGCGACTGTCAGCCTCGGCGAACTGGCCGCGCTGGTGACGGAGTTTCTGCCGGAAGCGGATATCCGTTTCGATGCAGAAGAGGGTGGCCGGGCCGCCTCGGGAAACTTCCTGATCGACAACAACCGAGTGGTGGAAGAGTTCGGCGTGCAATACGCGCCGTTACGCCAGCGGGTGAGGGAAGTGATCAACGACATCCGACGGAGCGAGGGTTTGCCGCTCGTAGATTGAAGCAAGCAAACAGAGTGCTCGGCGTTTTGAGTCGTCATTGGCTGAATAATTGTCTATCACCAGAAATCTAATTCTGGGCTACCGGAAACATAATAAAGCGTTTCGACAAAAAATTATTCTACATACCTTATGCGACTGGCAAAAAAATGGTGCTTTAACCCGACAGCTAAGGAATCTTTATCGGAGTAGATTTTCTATTTTTCTCTTGAGTGCCAATAAGTAAAGTAGAATGAACCAGTAAAAGTAAGTCTCTTGTACTTCGCTTGCTCGATAAAAAATAAAGTAGGAAACTTCAAACAATTCGACGAGTTTTTCGGATACTCTAACTATTTCGGAAACTATGGCAGTTGGAAAACAGAGATTTGCCGGCAAAATGATGGACAAGGGAATGGATTTATATATCGGTAGAAATTTGCGATAAATTGGAATCAGTATTCCGCCAACAATGATGCCCGCCTCCAAAAGAAGACGGGGCTTTTGATCAAACCAGCTACTTACATTGTGTAAATTCGTTTCGTTTTGATCATTCAGTGTCGACCAATAGCTTGGCGTATCCCAGTTCAGAAAATGTTGGCCCCAACTGGTCTCTTCGCCAGCGATATAAACAGATCCGAGCGCGATCATACCAAGCCATACTTTTATCCAAGGAAAAGAATTTAACATCGGATGAAAAATAATTCGAATTGCTAAGATGCATGAAGTGACTGGAACAAAGATATGCAAAATTTCAAGAAGGCTTTGTTCGCTCTCAAGCCAATTTTGGTAAAAGCCTGGGGCGAACTGAGCAATTGCCAATAAGAGTAAGCCGAACAAAATTGGTAAATAGAGCCACCAAATGGCGGAAATTGGTATTTCTATCTCATTAAGTTGACTTTGGTTTGAGTTTGCTTGCAATTTTTTACTTCTAATAGGTTCAGGTCTGATTTTCGATTGGCAGTACGAATGAGTTAAGTGTTATCTTGAGATGCTGATGTTTCCGATCGGGTGTAGAAACAAATATCATGGCGCTGTTCGTTAAGACAGAGCCTTGCGGACCGATGCCAACGTCTTCTCCAACGCTTCCGCTGCATAGGGGCGGGGTGGATGGGCGCCCCAAATTGGACCGGGCCACGCGTCATCGCTATGGAAGCGAGCGACAACGTGGATATGGAGCTGGGGCACCATATTGCCAAGCGCGGCAACGTTGATCTTGTCGGGCGCGTGCAGCCCGAGGAGGGCACGCGAGGCACGGTCGATCTCCGTCATGAGGACGGCCTGATCCGCCGGATCAAGATCATGCATGTCACGCATGTCCGCGCGCGCGGGGACAAGGATCAACCATGGGTAGCGGCTGTCCTTTGAGAGCAGTACATGGCATAGCTCAAATCTTGTGACCTCAACCGTATCGGCGGCAAGGGTCTGATGTAGTTCGAATTCGGACATTTTACAGCACTGGATAATTTAATGCGCGGAAGTGTCCGCCATTTTTGCGTTGCACTTAACATCCGTTTGCAACTGCCGTAAAGGCAAAAGCCGGATCGTATCTGCGTTGGATTTATACGCCATGGTTCAGCTATGCTTTCGCTCATGATTGTATCAGCCGACAATACTGTGTGGGCCGGGTACGGCGAGGTCGCGCCAACGGCGGACTATATCGCGCATTTGCGGCACTACGCCCATCCGACATTGCCGTTGTCGAAGAGGGCCAGCGGATAACTTTTGCGCAGTTCCACGAGGATGTGCTTCGATTTACCTCAGGCTTGCGGGGTTTAAATCTTAAGAAAGGCGATCGAGCGGCGTTAGAGTGGACAACGCTTTATGAGCATTGGCTCGTCCTGCTTGCCCTTGAAAAGCTCGGTGTCGCGACGTTTTCGTGCGCAAAACAAGAACTGCCGAGTTATTGGTCTTCCTTGAAAGAGGTCGATCTCGTTATATGCAGCAAGAACACCGTGCGGAAAATTGCGCGCGCGTATTGGCGTTGACGGATGTGCAAAGGGCGGCATTATTCGCGTTGGCGCCGGACAGCGACTCTTCCAATCGCGGACTAGAACCAGAAACGATCTTGCGTATTCAGTGTACGTCCGGAACGACGGGTACGGCCAAGCGCATGGCCCGCACCGCCCTGGTAAACGAGTTTCGAATTAGGCAGTACCAGAACAAGGAAGGCTACAACCGGTATTCCCGCTATCTTCTGACGCACCCTTTTTCCGTTCAGGCGATTTATGGACGAGCAACCGCGTGCATACGAATGGGTGGTGCCTGCATCGGCGTGACGGGCGATGCTTTCCAAACGATAACCGATCATGGCATTACGCATCTATCCGTTCTACCCGTCGTACTGCAGAAATTGCAGACGATGCAGCCGGCGGCATTCGTAAAACCGGAACAATTGACTGTCTCTACCTTCGGCGCGCGCGTGTCGGATGATCTCAGGAAGTGTGTTCTGCAAGGGTTTGCGAGCGAGTTGATCGAGAGCTATGGCGTAAACGAAATCGGATCGATCTGCACCATAGGTCCCGACGGTAACGGTGTCGCTGTGCCCGGCGTGATGGTTGAGGTCGTCGACGCAGATGACCAGCCGCTGATTGGAGAAGAGGGCGAGACCCGCGTTAAGAGCGCCGGGATGGTCGGCGGATATGAAGACAACCCGGAAGCGACGGCACATATGTTTCAGGGCGGCTGGTTTTATCCCGGCGACCGGGGCACCATGTCAAATGCGCATAAGCTCAAGTTGCTGCGGCAAAGCGACGATCTCGTGAATCTCGGCGGCTTCAAATTGGATCGTCTTGCGCTAGAAGAAAAGTTGCGCCAGACGGTGACAACGGATGACATTTGCGTCACGACGCTCCCCAAGTGATGGAAGCGAACAGCTCTGTATCGTGTCTGTCCTCAAGCCGGACGCAACGCTAGAAGATATGAAAGCGCAAATCGCACCCGCACTGCCGCCGAACCTGGGGCAAATCGTCATGGCCAGTTTGGACGAAATTCCACGAGGCGAGGCGGGGAAAGTTCGACGCGACCTATTGCACGACCGAATACGGCAACGTTCTTAATCGACCGACGAGGCTGAGGACATACGCCTAATCGTCTACGGGCGGAATCCTGAATTGGCCGTTTGGCGGGGGGATGACCGCGCGTTCTTTCGGCGGGTCGATCTGCGGCACCCAATCGTAGGGGTAGCGATACCCTCTGAAGACATCGACCTGATAGAGCCCCTCGCGGTCGGACAGGTTATGCGGGCAGATATATTCCCACACGATTTCGCAGTCCGGCGTGACCTCGAACAGCCGTCCACAGTTCGATTCCGTGATGAGCGTGTTGCCATTCGGCAGGCGCTGCGCACCGCTCTTGTAGCGACTGTAAAATTTGACGAGATCGCTGCCACCACCCAGCGGATATCCTTGCGTCGTGGCGGTAAACGCCCAGACGAGTTCGAGCGTAACCGGATCGAATTCGAGCACGCGCGAGTGGTCCCGCAGCGCATTCCAGGTCCCGTCCGGTGCACCGGGATTTGGGTCGCCGAAACCGCCTGCGCCGCCATTGTCGTACACGAGAATATTGCCTTCACCCGGCAGCCCCTTCGGAATCATGTGCGCATGGTGCGGGGCGATTACGCAGCCAAGTTCCCTGAGCGCCGGGTCCATGCTGTAGTCGGGACCGATTTTCCAGACGATATCGCCGGTCTTCTTACTGATAATGTAAATCATAGTACCGCGGTCGTCGGAAATGACGTTGTCCGGGTGAAAGCGCTCATCGCCGGCATCGAACCATTTGTTGGGCCCTAGATAGGACGAGGTGTTCTGAAAGACACCGTGCTGGTTGCGGCAGTGCCGCATGATGGCGTTCTTGGCCGCTTCGCTGTGGCCGAACTGCTCGAAGTTTTCGGCTGGCATCCAGTCCCAGGTGATTTCGCCGTCCCAGTTCACTTCGATCATGCGGGTCGCGCGTGGTAGATAGTCGCGCGTGACGTCGGGCCAGTTGCCGCTGCGATAGCTCAGCATCAGGGTGCGGCCGCCTTCCGACTTGGGCGGCATGCCGGGCACATAATAGCCGACGGGACAGCCCTCACGGACGAGATCATGGTTCTGGCGCGCCGACCAGGAACGAACACCGTCGATTTCGAGTTCGTCCGCCTTGCCGAATGTCCATTGCACATTGCCGTCCCAATCTTCCTGAACGACGTCGTCTGCCCCGGTAACGTGAGCATAGGTTTTGGTCACCCGGCCGGTTTGGCCGCCGAGAATGGCACCGCCCGGCAGCATATTGATCATAAAACTGTCGTATTTAGGCCAGGTCTTGACCTCGTTGCCGTTCATATCGACGAGAACCGCGCCGACGCCGTCCTTTCCGGACGGATAGAGCGTATAGCCGTTGAAGCATTTTTCGGGTTTGTAGATCGTCGTCCCGGTTGGATATACGGATTGCATGGCGCTCGCTTTCGAATGGGTAAATGTCGATGTTTTACTTTCGGCAGCTTAGCGCAGCGATGCGAAAAACCATACAGGCAGCCGCTTCGATCGCGGCAACCTTAACCGGCTCATCACAAGGGCAGGCGCTTTTGTGCAAACCGAAATGCTAAATTCGATAGCGCCGTAGTAACGAACAAGGTGATCGCGAAAAGGATCGGCCAGAAGGCGTCTGAGGTCAGGTCGTAAAGCCAGCCTGCGATCGCCGGTGCGGGTGCCTGGACCAAGAAGTAACAGGAAAAGAACAGGCCCATGCCGAGGGCCCGGTTTTCCGGTCTCATCGCGCCGCCTGTCAGGGCCATGATGACGCCGGCCGGTGCCATCCCCAGCAAGCCGAAGAGAAGGCTGGAGGGGATAGTGAGGGAGCTGACAAATAACATGGCCATGGCCACGATCGCGGCGGCCATGCAAATGTACACGACCAAGTCGTGCCGACCGCAGCGGTCCGCGAAAAGACCCCCCAAGGATACCCAAACGAACATCACCCAACAAAC
>JAJFJB010000130.1 GCA_021774435.1 Alphaproteobacteria bacterium | reverse complement strand
CCCATGGCCGTCTCGCAGAAGATATAGGGCTTGCCGCCGGCCGTGCCGGAAATCGTTGGCAGTGTCGAACCACCAGAACCGTCCGCGGCGACCCTATCGGGTACCGCTTGCGACAGCGCACCGAACAAGCAATCGATCATCCGGTACCCGGTAATGCCGCGCGCGCCGCAAGGGCCAGGCGACACGGGTCGCAGCACAGACCCTATAGGCGCGCGAACATCGACAACTTCCGTAAAGCCGTGGCAATTCGGAATATCCGCCGACATGACGGACCGAAGGGCGGCATAGGCGCAGGCTTTGGTGAAAGGAAAGGTCGAATTGACCCCGCCCGCCACTTGTGGCGATGAGCCTTCCCAATCAATGACGATATCGCGATCGCCGACCGTCACCGCGACATTCAGGATGATCGGCACGGGTTCATCGCCGATACCATCAATGTGATCGGTGAATTTATAAGTCCCGTTGGGTATGTCGGAAATTTCCGCGGCTGCGAGACGCTTGGCATAAGCGTTCAGATCTTCGATTCCGGTATCGATCACGCCAACGCCGTAGCGCGCGTAAAGACGCTCCATGCCGCGTGCGCCCGTCGCACAAGCCGCCATTTGCGCTTGCAGGTCGCCATGCACCAATTCCGGTGTGCGCACGTTGAGACCAATCAGCTTCCAAAAAGTTTCATTCCGCACCCCTTTGTCGATCAGCTTCAGGACGGGTATGCGGAATCCTTCTTGCCAAATCTCCGTCGCGCCCAGCGCGTTCGATCCGGCGACGATGCCGCCAACATCGGAATGATGCGCCAGGGTTGTCGACCAGCCTTTCAGCGCGCCATCAAAGAATACCGGTTTGACCACATAGATATCAGGTAGATGCTGGCCCGCCGCCACATAGGGATCGTTCATGATGTAATAATCGTCGGGATGAATATCGCCGTCGAGTTCATCGAGCATGTTGCGGAGCGCGTCGAGAAAACTGCCTAAATGCATCGGCGTACAAACGCCCTGTGCGAAGGTTCGGCCCTCGGCATCGCACAATGCCGTGGAAAAATCGAGCGAGTCGCGGACGATCTGAGAATAGGCTGTGCGGATTATCGTCAGGGTGACCTCTTCGGCAATCGTATCGAAGGCGTTGCGCAGCACCTCCAACAGAAAGGGGTCGGTCTTTTGCTGTTCGGTCATGCCGCTCCTCCGGCTGAATAATCGAGATCGATCACAATATTATCGAAGCTGTCCCGGTGCACCTTAGCATCCGGCGGTACAACCGTTGTGCCTTCATACTCCTCGACAATTAGCGGCCCCTGCTGCAGCGTGGCGGGCACGGCCATCCGGCTTACCACTGCGGTCTCTATCAGTCCGAATGTGTCTCCAAAATAGACTTGCCGCTCGGTCCTGTTCTGCGCTTCTTCCTGAATGCGAAGCCGCTTCGGCGCACGGTCCACTGGATCGCTCGCCCGAACCTTGAGCGAAACAAGCTCCACCTTATTTTCCTCATCGAATTTGTGGCCGAACCGGCGTTCATGTTCGTCGTCGAACAATGCTCTCAAGCTGGTTTTAACACTGTCGGAAAACCGATCCGCGCCGAGCGGAATCGTCAGTTCAAAAGCTTGACCCACGTAACGCATTTCAACCTCCAGCCTGTAGCTCGGCTGTCCTTCCGCCAGGTCGAGCAATCGAACCGCATCATTGCGCAGACGCTCGTAGCGCGCATTGGCTTCGTCGATATCGATAACACCAAGTTCCCCGGCAAAGGCAGCGGAAATCGTCACGGCCCGCTTGGCGACCAATAAACCAACGGCACTAAATACACCGGCAGCGGGGGGCACGATCACACGCTTTACTTCTAGGCTGCGTGCGATCCCGGCGCCGTGCACACCGCCATTGCCACCGAAGGCAAAAATCGCAAAGTCGCGCGGATCGCGGCCGCGATAGGTTGTTACGCCTTTTATCGCACGGACCATAGTGGCGTTCGCGACCAGGTGAACACCGTATGCCGCTTTCCGCAAATCGAGTGCCAAGGGATCGGCAACCGTTTCGGCAATTGCCTTCTGAGATAAAGATGACTGGATCGGAACAGTGCCGCCCGCCAGTGACGTTTGGCTCACGAAGCCGAGGACGACGTTGGCGTCCGTGACCGTCGGCTCGGTGCCGCCCATATCGTAGCAGGCGGGGCCCGGCACCGCACCGGCGCTATCAGGCCCGACCTTGATCGAGCCGGCCCGGTCGATGCGGACGATCGACCCGCCCCCTGCCCCGACTTCCGAAATGTCTATCACCGGAAGCTTTAGCGCATACCCTGCCCCGCCGGCAATTGATCCTGCCGCGCTCATGGCCGCGCCGACTTCGTAATTGTCGGCATAGATCAGCTCGCCATCTTCGATTAGCGATCCTTTGGCCGTCGTACCCCCCATATCGAAGGTGATGGCACTATCGATGCCCAGCATCTCACATAAGTATGCGGCCCCGACAACGCCAGCCGCAGGCCCGCACTCGACGATTTGAGCAGGTTTTTCCAGCACAGACGCGGCGCCAACCGTACCGCCGGACGATTGCATCATGGTTACTTTGGCAGGACTTCCCGCCGCTTGAAGGTCGGATGCCATATCTTCGACATAGCGGCGCACCGTGGGCCCAACATAGGCATTGATGACCGTTGTACTGACCCGCTCGTATTCGCGAATTTCCGGTAGAATATCGACTGACAGGCTGATGAATAGGTTAGGCAACAATCGGCGCAGTATTTCGCCGGCCCGCCGCTCGTGATCCGGGTTAGCATAGGAGTGCAAGAAGCAGACGGACACGGCCTCGACGTCCAGTGCTTTTATCTGTTCGGCAACCGCCTGCACATCTTCTTCGCCTATCGGGGTAACAACGCCTCCTTTCGCGTCGAGCCTCTCCCGGACTTCGAAGCGAAGATTGCGCGGCGATAGCGGCGCGGGTTTGACATAAAGCGGCTCGTAAAGGCGCGGCACGCGAATGCGACGCAGTTCAAGCACATCGCGGAACCCTGCCGTCGTAACAAGCGCGGTCTTGGCCCCTTTTCCTTCAAGGATGGCGTTCGTTGCGATGGTGCAGCCATGCACCATTTCGCCCATTGCCTGGAGCGCCAAGGATTGTTCATCGGCGAGCCGCTTAATCCCATCCACAACGCCTCGCCCATAGCGATCGGGAGTTGATGGCACCTTGCCCGTATGCAGAACGCCTTCACCATCGATATAGGCGATATCCGTAAATGTCCCGCCGATATCGGAACCAATGCGCCACTGCATGCCTGCTAATCCTTGAACTGATTACTGTGCCTTACCCTAAAGGCGGACTTTCGATTAATTCAAACGGAATAATTTTATTGGTTTCAATAAATTAAATTTATCGAGTTCGGTACTCAACAGGCAGCCAACCGAATGCGTCCGGACCTGAAACAATTGAAACGCAAAAGGGGTTTCAAGACATCCTTCAGACACACTCCATGGTTAGGAATCAAATCATCGAATAACAGCCAATAAAAAATGGAGACTGGTGATGATACAGAATAAGAAAGAATATAACCCAAATACGATGTTAACCCCTGCCGGCACGATCGACGACGATTACTACTATCAGCGCGGCAAATCGATGGTCTACCGGGACCTTGCAGATTTGCTATACGCCGCATTCAAGCAAGCGCGCCAGAGCAAGGGGGCAATCGAAATCGGCAGAGCTCAGAGTGCTTAGATCGCAATCAACAACTTTACAGGCCGAGTTGGATTGACGGGCATTCCGAAACCCGTCGATCCGCTCCGTCGTACATTATCGCCGTAGTTACCAAATACCTGACAGCGTGCCGGCAGTGCCGCTGGAAACCGTAATAACGAACGCGTCAGGCTCGTAGACAGTCAGGACCGTGAACTCCGTGTCGTCCTGGTCGGACATCTCCGTCCAGGTTCAAAAATTTTATTTTCTGCAGGTGAGATCTCAATACACGCCAACTTCCAGCACACGTTCCATAGTTATCTAAGTCCGTAACACAGACACTAAGTTGACTCACCATTTTGAATGCGCAAGCATCTGCCCAATAAACCAAAGAGTGCATGAGTGGCGATGCCGCAACACCGCATACGGTTGCAGATTAACGTCTGCTGGTCGACCGGATACGGTTTGCCAGGGATACGATCACATTCAAGGGGAGGAATACGAATGACACGGCAAAGACTCCAATTTCACCAATATACGGCACGTATCTTAAGCAGTGCCGCAGCTATGGCGGTCATTCTCGGCGCGACCGCGAGCGGGCAAAGCGCGCAGGCTCAAAAAATCGTAACGGTCGTCCTGTCGGAGGAACCGGAAGGTCTCGATGGTTGCAACTCCAATCGCTCGACCGTTGGCCGTGTCGCCAAGCAGAACATTGTCGAGACTTTGACGGTGATCGATCCGAAGGACGGCAGCATTACGCCCCGATTGGCGACATCCTGGAGCAAGGTCAACGACACAACCTGGCGGTTCGAACTGCGCAAGGGTGTTAAATTCCACGACGGCGCGTCGCTCAATGCGGAAACCGCCTCGAAAGCCATCTCGCGGACAATGGACAGCAAGCTTGATTGCGAAACGCGAACGAAATCTTTTGGTGATCTCAAGCTGACCACCAGGGCAGTCGGCACGCACACCCTGGAAATCAGCGCCAACAAACCGGTGCCGATCCTACCAACACGGATGGGTGTTGTATCGCTGTCCTCCCCGAACACCTCAATGGACAAGCTGGTCTTGAACCCCATCGGAACAGGCCCTTTTGTCTTCGACAAATGGACGCCGGGACAGGTAATTAGCGTCAATCGCTTTGACGGATACTGGGGTAAGAAACCGGATGTCGAAGGCGCCAAATATATCTGGCGTTCGGAATCTACGGTTCGAGCCGCCATGGTCAAAGTCGGCGAAGCCGATATCGCGCCAAACATTGCGGTACAGGATGCGACTGAATCCGGCATGGATTTCAGTTATCCGAACTCCGAAACGACGCGGCTGCGGATCGATATGTCGCGTCCACCACTGGACGACAAGCGGGTTCGCCTGGCCCTGGAACACGCGTTCGACCGCGATGCGTTGCGGGGCAGCATTTTGTCGAAAGACATTGAGCACGCGACACAGATCATCGTACCCAGCATCAATGGATATAATCCGGCAATCAAGGTGCGCAAATACGATCTCGCCAAAGCGCAAAAACTGATTGCCGAAGCAAAGGCTGCGGGCGTTCCGGTTGACAAGGAAATCGAAATTATCGGCCGCACCAACATTTATCCGAACGGCACCGAAGCGATGGAAGCCATGATGGCCATGTTTCAGGCCGTTGGGCTGAAGATGAAGCTGCGTATGTTCGAAGTCGGCACATGGCTTAAATATCTCAGCAAGCCGTATGACGAGAACCGCGCACCTATTCTGCTGCAGGCACAACACGACAACAATAACGGCGACGCCGTCTTCTCGATCTTCAACAAATATGCCTGTGGCGGCTTGCAGTCGACAGTATGCGAAAAGAATCTGGACAGTCTGGTTGCCAAGGCATCTGTGCTGTCGGGTGACGAGCGCCGCAAGACGTGGCAGGAAGTCAACCGGATCATCAACGAAGATCTCGTCGCGGATGTCTGGATGTATCACATGGTCGGTTATTCGCGCGTTGGAAAACGGATCAATTTCAAGCCCAGCATTGCGACCAATAGCGAATTGCTGCTTGAAGAAATTACGTTCAAGTAAGACAACGGTTCCGGAACCGAAAGACGACTACCCGGCATCCAAAGCCGGGTAGTCTCTTTCTTTTAATCTTCAGGCAGGGGCGCGAGGAACTCTATGGCGCACTTTCTTGGACGACGAGCGTTGCACAGCGGTATCGCGCTCATTGGTCTGATCCTCGCTGTTTTCTTCCTGGTCCGGCTGACGGGCGATCCGACAGCGCTTTACCTGCCAATCGACGCCTCCCTGCAAACGCGCATTGAGTTTGCGAAAAAGCATGGCTTTGACCGTCCCGCGACGGAGCAGTTCCTGGTTTTCTTAAAAGACGTTTCCGAGGGCGACCTGGGTTACTCGTTGCGCAAGCAACGCCCCGCGATGGAACTGGTTCTGGAAGCCTATCCGACGACACTGGCGTTGGCAGGAGTGGCGATGACTTTATCCATCGCGCTGGCCGTCATTGTCGGTGCGTTTGCGGCTTATCGGCCCGGCGGCATTTTCGACCGGATTAGCAGCATGGCCTCGCTCGCGGGCGCCAGCGCACCCGATTTTTGGGTGGCGATTACGGGCATTCTGGTCTTCGCGGTAACTTTGCGTTGGCTCCCGACATCTGGAACCGGCGGGCTGCCCTATTGGATACTACCTATCATCGTTCTCATGCTGCGACCCTTCGGTCTGATGGTACAGGTGGTTCGGGCTTCGATGCTTGGTGCTCTCTCTTCAGCTTACGTCAAAACCGCACGCGCCAAAGGCGTTGGCGAAACCACCGTCATTTTCGTGCATGCGTTACGCAATGCCTGCCTGTCCGTTGTCACGGTCGCGGGCGATTTGACCGTTGGGCTCATCAACGGCGCGGTCATCGTTGAAACAGTATTCGGGTGGCCCGGTGTCGGGAAGCTCATGATCGATTCCGTCATACAACGCGATTTCCCGACGGTGCAGGCGACAATTATGGTCACCGCGACGGCCATTTTCCTTATGAATATTCTGATCGATCTGCTGTATGTCGCGCTCGATCCGCGAATTCGACATCAATGAGGGACAGTTCGTGAGCACCGCGGAACAAGAATCTCTCATCATACGCCGCGGTTCACCCTGGTGGCGTTTGCTGCTCCGTGACCGGTTTGCGCTTGCCGCTGCCTTATGGCTTCTCTTGCTAACAGCTTGCTTTCTGTTCGGCCCGGAACTTTTCGGCAAGGCCGCAACAACCTTGAATCTCCGTGCCCGAAACATGCCGCCGGGTTCACTGGAACAGGGCTGGCTCATGTTCCTTGGCGGCGACGCGCTGGGGCGCAGTATTCTGGCCCGTCTTATCGTTGCGTCACGCAACACGATGGCGATTGCACTGAGTGCTGTTTTCCTCGCCATGATCGCCGGCGGCATACTTGGAATGATTGCGGGGTATGTCGGTCGCGGCATCGGTCATGTCATCATGCGTTTTGCCGATATCCTGCAGAGCTTCCCATCTCTGCTTCTCGCGGTAATCGTTCTGTACGTTTTGGAGCCGAACGCGATCAACCTGGTAATCGTCCT
Source organism: Alphaproteobacteria bacterium (assembly GCA_021774435.1). GTDB lineage: Bacteria > Pseudomonadota > Alphaproteobacteria > UBA8366. The sequence goes on along the minus strand of JAJFJB010000130.1, from coordinate 12,289 downwards.
TTCCATCACGCGGCTGCCGATATACCTCCGCGTGACCCGCGCCGAAGTTCTGGAAATTCGGGAACGCGTGTTCGTCGACGCGGCGCGCGCGCTCGGCAGCAGCCGCTATCATATCCTGCGCCGGCATATTACTCCTGTGGTCGCACCGACGCTGTTGACGATTCTCACGGTCGATTTTTCGATTGTGATGCTCGCTGAATCCGGTCTCAGCTTCCTAGGTATCGGCATGCAACCGCCCGAGATTACGTGGGGCCTGATGGTCGCCCAGGGCCGCAATTATTTGAGCCAGGCCTGGTGGCTCGCTTTCTTTCCCGGACTGGCGATCATGCTCGCGACCTTATCCGGCAATATTCTATCGAACTGGCTTCGTATCGTAAGTGATCCGGAACAGAGATGGCGGCTGGAAGCGCCGAGGCGAGACGATGAGTGAACAACCTCTCCTCAATGTCGACGATCTTCGTGTTGAATTCCGCGCCGGGCGCGAAACAATCCATGCCGTCAACGGCGTATCGTTTCATGTCGCTGCCGGCGAAACCGCAGCCATACTGGGTGAGAGCGGCTCCGGCAAAAGCGTTACCGCCGCGACGATCATGCGTTTACTGCAAAGTCCGCCTGCCTTCATCGCTGGAGGCGCCGTCAGTTTCAAGGGCGAAGATGTTCTTTCCATGCCGATAACGGAATGGCGCGGATTTTGCGGGCGAGAAATCGCAATGGTATTTCAGGATGCGCTCGTATCCCTAAACCCGGTGTTTAGCGTTGGCTGGCAGATTGCCGAACTATTTCGCGCCCATAGCGTCGCATCCGGGAAGGAAGCGAGCGAACGGGCGATCGAGTTACTGGATCGGGTTGGCATTCCAGACCCCACAGTCCGGGCGAAAGATTATACTCATCAATTCTCAGGCGGTATGCGCCAGCGGGTCATGATCGCCATGGCCATCGCGCTGTCGCCTGATCTACTGATCGCCGACGAGCCCACAACTGCGTTGGATGTGACGGTGCAGGCTCAGATCATGGAACTACTGGAAGATCTGCGCTCGGAAACGAACATGGCAATGATCCTGATAACCCATGATCTTGGTGTTGTCGCCGACACCGCTGACCATGTCGCAGTCATGTATGCCGGCCGGGTCGTGGAGCGTGGACCGGTCTCCGAAGTTTTGAGTAATCCCGGACATGCCTACACATTGGCGCTACTTGATTCCGTACCCAGGGCGCAGAACAAAGGTCGGCAATTGCGGCCTATTATCGGATCGCCACCGGATTTGGCACGGATTCCCACTGGCTGCGCATTCAGTCCCCGCTGCCGGTTCGCCACCGATATTTGCCGTCGAGAACCACCGCCTTCGGTAGCGGTCGCGCCGGGCCGAATTGCCGAATGCTATCATGTCGAAAGCGTGCTCAATGACGGCTGAGAATAACGACCCCGTTCTTGAAGTCCGCGACCTGGTCAAGCATTTTCCGGTCGGACGGGGCCTCACTTTCAAGCGAGATAAAGGTATCGTCAGAGCCGTGGATGGCGTCAGCTTTATGTTGCACGCGGGGGAAACACTGGGACTGGTAGGGGAAAGCGGATGCGGAAAATCGACAGTCGCCCGAAGCTTGCTCAGGCTCGATGAACCGACGGCTGGCACCGCCTTATTTCACGGTCGAAATATTTTTGCGGCCGATTCCAGCGAACTGAAGAATATCCGGCGACGTCTTCAGGTCATTTTTCAAGACCCTTACGCTTCCTTGAATCCGCGCATGACTGTTGCTGAAATCATTGGCGAACCATGGGTCATACACCCCGATGCCGTGCCGGCGTCAGAGCAAGCCGACCGGGTGCGAACGCTCTTGGAGAATGTCGGTCTGAGGCGCGAACATGCCGAGCGATACCCGCATGAATTCTCCGGCGGTCAACGTCAACGTATCGGTATCGCTCGCGCCATCGCCCTCGAACCAGAGGTCCTCATCTGCGATGAACCGGTTTCAGCGCTTGACGTGTCTGTTCAGGCACAAGTTGTGAACCTATTGATGGAAATCCAGGAGCGGCTTGGCATTGCCTATGTTTTCATTGCTCATGATCTTTCGATTGTGCGTCACATGTCGCATCGGGTGGCGGTCATGTATCTGGGCCGTATCGTTGAGATCGGTACCGAGGAACAAATCTACGAGCATCCTCGCCATCCCTATACCAAAGCCCTGCTCTCCGCCGAACCGTCTCTCGACTTTACGGGTCAGGAAGAAAAACCGCAGCGTATCATCCTAAAAGGCGAAGTTCCCAGCCCGGCGAATCCACCTTCCGGCTGTCGTTTTCGCAACCGTTGCTGGAAAGCGCAGGAGATCTGTTCGCGCGATGCACCAGAACTGAAAAACGGCTCCGACCATCGTGTTGCATGCTATTTTCCAGAAAATGACGCGACACTCGCATAGATTAACGCATTGAGATGTGCTGTTGCGAAGAAAGTCATTCGCGATCTCGCGTAACCGCTAAGATGACAAGCGAGACGCCTTTTTAGCAATCCGATTTTATGAGTTTCGGTTTCGGGAAAAGTTGGCGCCGTTTGGCATCCAACATCGTTGCGAGGGCAGCCTCGTTTCGCAACTGTTCCACCTTGCTTGTTCGCGCGAGTTCTTCGGCAGCCACCTCCCGAAATACCGCGGCGTCTTTGTCACCCGCCTTCTCCGCAAGGCCGAACAGTTTGAAGGCTTCTCCCGGGCTCTGCTCTACGCCACGCCCGATGAGATAGAGAAGACCGAGAGCGAACTGCGCTTCGGCGTCACCGGAATCAGCGGCCTGCTGCAGTAAGGCCGTCGCCTTTTCCATCGCACGAGCGACACCGCGCGCCATATTGTGGTCGAGTTTTGGAATTGTCCTGCTCCGAAATCGATTTTTTCGGCAGCGATCCTATTCCACCGTCCGTTAAAATTTTAATAAATGTAGCCCGTTTCGCCTATTTCTCGGTCTTGAGCACGTACCCCTCAGGATCACGAGCCGCTAGTTTTTGCGGGTCCGAGCCAGGCCGATCCGTTGGTCGGGAAAATTGTAACGCCAGCACACTTGCACCGCTGCTTCCGGCCCGTAATGTCGGCGTTTTCTCACCCGGATTCGTCCGAATGAGCGATTTGTCGGTTAGTTCCTTGCCATTGGCGATCAGCGTGCCGGCGCAAACGAGGTAATATTGCCCGCCAGCCTCATTCGGAATGCCTTCGGCCACAGCATTTCCGCCAAAACGGATACCTTCCGCGTATACGCCGTCCGCTTGTACATCCATGAGCGGCTCGCGAGTGACTTCGCCCTCAGCGGGTTGCGGGCCGCCTTGTTCAAATACAGCGGCAATATTACGGCCGGCGCGACAGGGCATGAGGTGTTTTGAACCCGGCATACTGAAATGCCCACCGCTCGCGACGTTGCGAAGCGTGAAAAATGAAATCCCGTCGTCGCGTCCAATAATAGGGCCATAAGGCGTATAGGCGTCGGCATACTGAAAAGTAACGGGACGGACTTCTTTCTTGCCGATGCGGCCATCCCCGGCGACTACGACCTGAAACTGGTCGATATCGTGAAAATGCGGGTCGATCCGAGCGCCGGCATAGGGGCGCTCCACGAGAAAGCCTTGTGGCTCATTGCTGATCATGCCCGGTTCGCCAAAATAATCGCTACGACGACCCACACCGTCTTTGCGTACGATTTCCCGCATATTCGCTTCCGCTGTCGCCACTGCCCTCATATTCCGTCACCTCGTCCTAAAATTTTCAATCGCTTTGTCAATTCTACACAAACTAGTGGTCGATTTGCCAATCCAACTCCGCTTCAACAAAATGCGATTGCATCGAACCTGTGCCAATTGCTTCCGCGAGGCCAATGACCACAAGGCCGAATTCGCGATTCCGGTCGAGGGTCGCAGGCTCCCAGCGCCACCGGCGACCGACCATCTGGAGCAGCTGGCTCTTTTCCTCGGTGCCCTGCAGTTCAAGAAATCCCTTCAGACGTAAAATTCCCGCCGGGAGTGTTTCAAGACAGTCTTCCAAAATTCGACGATTTATCGGTCCTTTGGGACGCAACGTGGCGGTGCAGTAGTTGCTGTCCTCTGATGCCGCATTGTCAAACATTGCAGTCGCGGTATTCGGCGTGCGCCGGGCATCAAATACGACTCCATAAGGTATAGCACAGTTGGTCGTGCGCAGGACCTGGGCGCGAGGCGCGAGTTCCTCAAGCCGTTTCGCGGTGTGTTCCGCTGCTTCATGAGAGACGAGATCGACTTTGTTCAGCAATACCAGGTCGGCCGCCGCCACCTGCCGGCGAAGCAGATATTCAGCAGGTTCGACCGCCCCTGCATCCTGGACAGTGACAACACAATCGAGCGATACCCCCGGCACCGAAGCGGTTACTTGCGCCAGGCCCCACGGGTCCGCAACGCCACTTGCCTCCAATAATATGAGATCGGGCGTGGTTCTGCGGTTTCCGATCTCGACCAGCGTCCGGGCCACACTGCCGGATAGACTGCAACAGACGCAGCCATTTTCTAATGCGAGTGTGTCGTCAGTCGCTTCGGAGATCAGTGCCGCATCGATATTGAGATTAGCGACATCGTTGACGATAGCCGTGATCGATAAGTCATGTGTCGACATCAAAAGATGCCGCATAAGCGTCGTCTTGCCGGCGCCAAGGCCGCCAGTCACGATGACCAGAGGCAACTTGCCTTCTGCAATGCGTGTTGCCTGCCTGGCCCATTCTTCCGCCTCGGTCAGGCCGGCCAGAAAATCCAAGGTGTCATAGGCTTTGGTGAGATCTTCGAAAGTCGGTACGCCGTTTGGAAACAAATTACTCATTGATTGGGAACACCTTACCACCAAGAACCGTACCCCAGATCGGAATATCTTTGATATCCATGGGATCAACCTCATAGGGGTCCGCTTCGAGAACGGTAAAGTCCGCATGCTTTGCTGGCTCTATACTGCCGAGTAGATGGTCACGTCGCAGAACATGCGCTGCATCGATTGTAATCGCCCGCATTGCCCTGTCGACACCGATCCGCTCGCCTGGTGCCTGCACCGTTTTGCCGTCCAGGGCAACGCGGTTGACGGCGATCCAAACGGCGGTGAGTGGATGGATCGGCGATAACACGAGCGAAAAATCTGAATGAAGCGCGAATACGACACCTTCGCGCTCAAGACTGCCAAGGCGCGCCGTCGCTTCGGCGCGATCGGGCCCGAATCCCTGCGTCGCGTGGATCTGACTTCGCGTGTGGACGAAGTAGTTATTGACGCTGGCAAGACCGCCCAGCGCTTTGAGCCGCCGCGCCTGATCCGGTGAACTGATGCAATAATGCTCGATCGTGAAGCGGTGATCGAAACGCGGATAAGCGAGTTGCAACTGCTCCAGAACGTTAAGAGTCATCTCCACGGTTTCATCGCCATTCGCGTGGGAATGGATCTGCACCCCTGCCTTCCAATAGGGCAGCATGGTTTTGAACAATTCCTCCCATGGGGTCTCGCCGCGATGCCCCTCCTTGCCATCGAGGTAACCGGGATACCGCATCCGAAGCGTCATGGCGGGATAGGAGCCATCATTGACAAATTTCACGCCGTGGAATCCAAGCTTGTCTGAATTGCGATTCTTCTGCTGATCGAGCAAGAATTGCGCCGCGCCATCGCCATGCGCGGCGCTAATGCGGCTTTCGACCGGAACGAGAAACATGCGCAACGGAAAGTTGGGGTCGTTGACCGCCTCTTCGTGTTCAGCCCATTCGCGCTCGAGATTCAGATAGCCGAACAGCATATCCGCTGTCGTCGTGATCCCTGCGATCTGCGCTGTGGCCGCGAGCACGCGTATAGCATCGACGCCACGCCCCGGTTGAACGAGGTACTTGGCGACCGGTTTGCCCGCGATCTGACTGGCCCCGCGTTCGATGAACTGCCCGTTCAATCGTCCATCGGTGTAGCGCTCGATACCATACACATTTGTTGATTCATCGACCCCGATCAGTTCCAGCATGGGACTGTTCGTGACAACGACATGTGGAGCGTAGGTGACGGTCCAGATCGGCCGGCTCGACGACACGGAGTCGAGCTCGTCGCGATGAAACTGCCCGCCCTGCACGGCCGGATCCAGGCCCCAGGCAACTATCGGTTCATCGGGGTCGGTTAATGTGCGATCCGCCTCGCGCAACTTGTCCAGGACCTCGTCCCGCGTCTTCAATCCTCTATTGAAGCCTCGTGGCCCCTGCTGATCGAGCGGCCCGAGATAGGTCAGTCCCATAAAGATTCCCGACATCCGGAAATGCGTGTGCGGGTCGATAAATCCGGGGAAGATCACTTTGTCCCTGAAGGTATCGTCAATCTCGTACGGCTCACGTTCAAGCCAAGGCTGCATGCTCTCGATCGTGCCGGTGGAAATGACATGTCCGTCCTTGACCGCGACCGCTTCCGCAAGAGGACGGCCCGGATCCATCGTGCGGACGCAACGCGCTTCGAACACTTTCAGCTTTCCCATAGTCTCCCTTTACTTCCAATCCTTGGATTGTACGAAAAGGTCGCACATTCCCCCTAAACGCACCATGGCTATTGAGCGCCGCCCCGGCACCTCCTACTCTGCGCGTTCCTGAAAATATTGAAATGTCGATTCCCATGAACATTGCGCACAAAGCTCCACTCGACGGCATCCGCGTAGTCGATTTCACACAAATTATCGCCGGCCCGTTTTGTGCCCGATTGCTCGCCGATTGCGGAGCCGAGGTCATCAAGCTCGAGCCGATCACTGGTGAACATATGCGCAATGCGCCGCCGCTCCGCGATGGTGTGAGCAGCTATTACGGGCATCTTAATGCGGGAAAGAAAAGCGTTGCCGTTAACCTGACCGAGCCACGCATGCAGGAGATCATTCGCAAGCTGATCGCCGAAAGCGATGTCGTCGTCGAAAATTTCCGGCCCGGTGTCATGAAGCGGCTGGGTTTCGATTATGCGACACTCTCGGCAGAGAACCCCGATCTGGTTTATTGCGCGATTTCAGGATTTGGACAGGAGGGCCCGCGCGCATTGCAGCCGGCTTATGCGCCTGTCGTGCACGCTGCATGTGGCCTCGAAAAATCACTCATGGAATTTGTCGATGGTGACGAAGCGCCGCGAAAATCAGGCGCCTATTTCGCCGATTATCTGGCCGCTGTTTATGGATTCGGTGGTATTCAAACAGGATTGCTATCCCGGTTTCGCCATGGCGGCGGACGGTTCATCGACGTCGCTCTCATGGATTCCATGATCAATATGCTAGCCATAGAAGTCCAAGCCGCACAATTTCCGCTGGAAAACCCCCGCCGTGGATTTGGGCCGATACTGGCAAAGGACGGCTATGTCATTACGACGCCGATTACGCAGAAGAACTTTGAGCTCCTGGTGAAGGTCATCGAACGCCCGGATATGCTAGAAGATCCACGGTTCGGCACGCCGTTCAACCGTACGACGAACTGGAACGATCTGATGTCCCAGATCGAACTATGGACGAAACAGCGTCCCACCAAAGAATGCGAAGATGTCCTGATGAACGCTGGGATACCCTGCTCGCAATACAACACCGTCGGTCAGGCGATTACTGACCCGCAAATGACGGCGCGTGGCGTCATGCAATCCGTAAGCGATGCTGCGGGCCCTTTTCTAGTGCCTAATCCACCTTACAAGTTCAGTGATGGTTCTGTTGGTGTGTCAGCCACTGTCTCATCCGCCGGCCAGCATACCCGTGAGGTCCTTGCGAAACTCGGCGGGGTATCGGAGGCCGAACTGGACGAGTTGGTGGCCGCCAAACACGTTTTCGCGGCTTAATAAAAACATACACAATACCTGTTTCAAACTTGGTAAGGAGGGTGGGCATGAGTGCAAACGTCGCCCAAAATCGCGGCATCGATTGGGTCGCGCCCGATTGCCACGGCGAAAATTTCTACGAAATCGATCCGGCGTTTCGGACCTTGTTAAAGCATTACATGGCCCCTGCCCTTCATGCGCACCTGGAGCCCCACCTGACGCGCCTTGGCGGCATAGCTGGCGGTCGCCTGGATGCGTTGGCGCGTATTGCCGATGTCCATCAACCGGTTTTGCATGCCCGCGATGCCTTCGGACGAGACGCGGACTGGATCGAATACCATCCGTCCTATCGCGAAATGGAGCGCATTGCCTTCGATGATTTTGGCTTACATGCCATGAGTCATCGAGGCGGTGTGCTCAACTGGCCGGAACCGATGGGCGCATTGGCGAAATACGCGATCAAATATTTGTTCGTACAGGGCGAATTCGGCTTGATGTGTCCGGTCAGCCTTTGCGACACGGCCGCCTTCATGGTCAACCGGTACGCCGCGCCGGAAATCCGGGACCGTTATCTGCCACGCATGACGGCACTAGATGGAGATGAAATGTGGACCGGCACCCAGTTCATGACCGAACAGGCCGGCGGTTCCGACGTCGCCAGACTGGAGGTAGAGGGACACCTGGAAGATGGAGAATGGCGGATCCACGGTGACAAATGGTTCTGCTCCCATGCCGATAGCGACATCATCCTCCTGCTCGCGCGCACGGGCAGCATGGCGGAAGGAAGCCGCGGGCTTAGTCTCTTCCTCGTGCCTCGTAGGCTTGAGGATGGCAGCCGCAATGCCTATCGGACGATGCGGCTGAAAAGCAAGATGGGCACGCGCTCCATGGCAACCGGTGAAATCCGCTTCGAGGGTGCCACAGCCTATCTCATGGGTGCGGAAGGCCGTGGGCTTCGTCAGGTGATGGATCAGGTCAATCTCAGCCGTCTATCGCACGGCGTGCGCGCCGCGGCGATGATGCGGCGCTGTCTGAACGAGGCCATGACTGTCGCACGGCATCGTCAGGCATTTGGTAAACCGTTGGTCGGTCATCCCCTGATGCGCCGCCAGCTCCTGAAAATCATGCTCCCTGCTGAGCAGGCGCTCTCGGCTTATCTATTTACGGCACATATGATGGAGCGCGCGGACGCGGGCGAGGATGCGGCGGAACGAACATTGCGGTTGCTCACGCCGCTAATCAAGTTCCGGGCCTGCCGCGATAACATCGCGGTCGCTACAGCCGCAATGGAGGTCCGGGGCGGCAATGGCTTTATCGAGGATTGGGTCAACCCGCGTTTGGTCCGTGACGCGCATACCGGCGTCCTGTGGGAAGGTACGTCGTCGATTGTCGCGCTCGATGTAACGACACGGGCAGTCGCCAAGAACCGTGCCCATGAAGTGCTCGCTGACTCGCTGCACGATCTCTTGCAGGAAACACAGGATATTCCCGGGCAGTTCCGCGGCGAACTCGACGGCATGGTCGATCGAGCGACCGCCTTCGCGGATGAAGTCGCGGCCGACCCGGAGAACGAACCTTATGCCCGGCAAGCGACCAACGCGCTTTACCATGCGATGAGCGCCGTCCTGCTAGCGCGTGAGGGCGCCTTAATCGCCCGAGAAACGGGTGACGCGCGCCGCATGTTACTGGGCCGGCTGGTTATCGATCATCGGATGCGTGGCCAGGACCCAATGGGACTAATTGGTCGCGAGACGGAAAAAGCAGCCGCTAATTTGCTGTTGAGCGACGAGCCCGCTTCTTTGGCCGAAGTGGAAATCGTTCTGCGCCGCTAGCTATCAGTAGGGTGTATCACCCGTTAGGATCACGCGATACATGGTGCGGCGATCCTTATGGTCATAATCGCGATAGGCGACATGCGACACCGCGCGATTATCCCAGATGACCATGTCCCCCAACTGCCATTGATGACGATAGCAAATTTCTGGCTGAATGACCTTAGCCATAAGACGATCGACAAAGGCCTGACTTTCCTCTGGCTCCATGCCCTCTATGCCGGCTGTCTTTCCTGGGTGAATATAAATCCCTTTCTTTCCCGTAACAGGATGTGTCCTGACGAGAGGATGATGTTGCAACGCACCAAACCGCTCCTTGTCGCGATCGCTGACATAGGCATTATCTTCAATCTTATTGATCGTATTTAAGGCGGCCAGTTTTTTCTTTTCGTCTTCAGGCAGCGCGTCATAGGCCATATGCATGTTGGCAAAGCCGGTATCGCCGCCGGCGCGAGGCAGTGAGATCGCGTACATCGACGTCATTTTGGGCGGCTTTGCATGATTGGTGTGGTCGGTATGCCAATCTTTCGAACCAAGGGGAATAGCGCGGCCATCGGCACCGATATCGTAGTCGAGGCTATCGAGAACCGCGATCTCGGGATGATCATCCATTAGCAAGTCAGTGAGGTGTTGCTCCATCGTGTGGCCGAAATGACGAACAGCGGTCAGAAACTGTGCCGGGTTATAGTTTTGATTACGAACGACCATGACCAGATGGTCCGTCAGGGCCTGTTCCAGGGCGGCCTTATTGTCTGCCGAAATCGAAGATGACAGATCTATTCCCGTAACTTCGACGCCTAAGGCGCCGTTTAACGGCTCGATTGATAACGCCACGGAGAATTCTCCTTGAAACAGATTGGGACCAGCTTACATCGCTTCGGTCGAGGAAGTTATGAACTTTCGCGTCATGATCATAGTTTTTCTTTCTTACACCTCTAACGTAACTAAAGCTAATTGCTCCCGAGGCGTGGCAGAACCATGTTCAGACGGTAAGTTTGCGCATCAGATCCACACTAAAGACATGCTTCATCGCGATGTCCATACTGGGATTGCGGTGCAGCAATCGCCGCAATTCTTCGCCGGACCAAGACACATAACGGCACGGTTTCGTGGCTGAAACAGTCGCGGTCGCTGCACCCCCTTGAATAAAAGAAATTTCGCCGATCATCGCGCCATCACGGGCCCGGCCAATCTCCGAACCATCACGCTCGACAAGCACTTCGCCGTTGAATAGTAGCTTAAGGCCTCCCACCACGTGTCCCTGCACAGTCAACTGTTCTCCATTGTTTGCCTGTCGCCATTCGCCGATACGGATAAGTTTTCTGAATTCGACAGGTGAAAAATTTTGGAACACGGTTTCGTGCAACTCCGCTTCTTCATCGTTGAAATCGATTTTGCGGCGCTCAAGCACGATCCCAATGATGCGGATAATATTGATCGCGATAAACACGCTGAGCCAGAAGATCACCAACCAAAGCGGGCCGGCCGGGAGCCAATAATTATAGGCAATACCGATGAAGCCACTGACGATTGCGAGTGCGCGCAGCAGCATCATATCGCGCACATAGAATGACAGTGCTGTGATCAAGAAGGATGCGTGTCCGATAAAATCCAAAAACGTCATGCTGAACATTCGACGATCCAGGCCAGTCAATTCAGTGGGGAAAATCGCAAGCGATTCTGGATCCGAATTCTAACTATTTGATATTAGCAATCCGTTAACCAAAATCCGCGATCACAAACGTTTTCCGGAATTTGGTTGGAGAAAAATTGGCGCAATGGCTGATCGTTTTGGCCATTAGAGGAACAGGCAGAACAGGCCAGTTTTCAAATCAATCTTTCCGTTCACGCGAAGTAAAGAGTTCACGTCGCTTTAAGAACCTTTGCGTACAATATTGGGACGATGTGGCGTTGCTATTGCCAATGGTCAACTGAGCATTTGGCGAGGGAAAATGTATGCGAATTCATGGTCTATACTTTGGTTTTGTCGCGTGGATATTCGGAATTAGCGTAGCATATGCGCAAGGCATTGAATTCATTGGGCTACTCGATGTACTACGTGACAATGGAACGATCACCGCGGATCAACACGCGGCACTGTTAAAGGCTGCAAGGAAACCGCAACAAAAGACCGAGCCCGATTCCGGCGCTACGCAGACGCGTCAAGATAATGGCCGCGGCGTGAAGGTTAAGACCGACGGCGGCTTAGAAGTTTCGACTGAAGATGGTGCATTTTCCTTCCAACTCGGCGGCCGCCTGATGGTAGATGCCGCTGTTTACGGTGAGGACGATGTCGATCTTGGAAACGGCACCGAGCTCCGGCGTGCCCGGATCGAAACTTCGGGCGTTGTCTTCAAGGATTGGGGTTACGAGCTGGAAATCGATGTCGCGGACGGCGACGCCGACGTTAAGGACGCGAATATCAGTTATCGCGGTTTTGATTCACATGAAATTCTAGTCGGGCAATTTAAGGAGTCTTTCAGCCTGGAGGAGATGACAAGCTCGAAATACATCACCTTCATGGAGCGTGCTCTTCCCAATGCGTTTGCGCCTGGACGCGCATTGGGCGTTGGCATCAGGAGCCACGGAGACATGTGGTCGGCCGCCGCGGGGCTCTTTGGTGACGACTTCAATGATGATCCCGCGGCCGAAGGCGATGAGGGTTGGGGTGTGAGCGGCAGGCT
>JAJFJB010000129.1 GCA_021774435.1 Alphaproteobacteria bacterium | reverse complement strand
CTTCCGGCGCAATCGCATACACGATGGCAAACAGGGAGGCCTATTCATTCAAACAAATGGCCAGGGAACGTTTGAAGACAACGAAATTTTCGGTAACGGACGGTCGGGCGTTGAAGTCGGTGTCGGCGGGAATCCGGTATTTGCGCGTAATAGCATTCGCTTGGGCAAAGGGAGTGGTCTGTACATTCATTCAAATGGCCAGGGAACGTTTGAAGAGAACGATATTTTTGACAATGCCCTGGCAGGCGTCGAAGTTAAGGAGGGCGGTAATCCGACTCTCCGGCGAAACAGAATCCACAAGAACCCACGAGCTGTTGCAGTCCACAAAAAGGGGCGCGGCGTTTTCATCGAAAATGATCTAACCGGAAACCAACTCGGTGCCTGGGATGTTGATAAAGACTGCTTGGAGTACATAAGGCGAGAGGGGAACCAGGATTAGCTGAATTTCACTTGCTCGCGCCCTGAATGGAGGACGCGCCTACTTGCCGGTATCCTAACACCTATTTATCTAACCTTCGCCATCACCTCACTTGCAAATTCCTCCAACCGGTCGCACGTGCCTTTCAGATCGCTGCCATCGCCGCCGATTAGGAATTCCTGCAGCCCTTGTTCGCGGAAGCGGCCAATATCATCGATGATTGCCTCGGCGCTGCCGGTGAAGGCGAGGCGGGCACCGTCCCGGCCTTCTTGTTCTTCGCCGATGCGGCAATAAATGGCGAGCAGGGCGCCGGAAATACTGCTCGGATCGCGCCCAGCCTTTTCCGCTTCCGTGCGAACGTCAGCGAGGGCCGCGCCATACAATTGGGGCGTATCTAACGGGGTGCGGGGATTGGCGGCAACAGGGTACCAGCCGTTGCCATAGCGGCCGGTTCGGCGGCGCGCTGGTTTGCTCTCGCCGCCGATCCAGATTGGGGGATGCGGCGTCTGCACCGGTTTGGGCGCAAACAGCAGGTCGTCGAACTGCGCGAAATCACCTTGTTGTGACGGTTTCTCCGCTGTCCAGAGCTCCTGGAAGGCTTCGATAAATTCATCCGATGCGGCGGCGCGGTTGGCGAAGGGGGGCCCGCCCAGCAGGGAAATTTCCTCTGCCATCCAGCCGACACCAACGCCGGCGATGAGGCGGCCCTTGGAGAGGACATCGACCGTGGCCAGCATCTTGGCGGCCAACATTGGGTGGCGATGCGGCAGTACCATAACGGAAGTCAGTAGCCGGATGCGGCTGGTCGCAGCGGCGACGAAACTCAGCGCCGTGACCTGCTCCAGTGAAATACCCGTATCCTGGGCGAAGAACTTGCCCGACGCGGAGTAAGGATAGGCGCTGTCGACATTGGTCGCGACGATGACATGGTCGCTCATCCCGAACTGGTCGTAACCCAGCGCTTCCGCTTTCTGTGCGATTGCCTTGAGCGAATCCGGTTCCCCGGCCACGCCCCGCGACCCGAAATGCAGACCGAATTTCATTGAATGCTCCCTATTTCCATTGCCAGTGAATTTTATCCTGACCATCAATCTCAATATGTTCGCCGGAACGACACCGCTCCGAGAAAAAGTGACCTCAATGCACTGCCGATTTTGGCGCTGTGAAACTTTTTTGGTAACGTTACGGATAGAATGGATTATTGCTGACTCTGTCCCAAGGATAACGCGCTATGGATGATGTTGTAACGGTACCTGCTGAACTATTAACGCAAGCGGAGCATGCTGCCGGGTTTAGCGCTTATCGGGAAACCGGCAGGAGACTTGAACAGGAGATCGGAAACCGTGGACCTGTCCGGTTCGGAGACGACGGAAAGTTGCATCCCGACGTCCTTTCCGCGTTTCGCGAACATGGTTATTACATCTTCGAAAGTGTGATCGGCTCCGAGGAGATTGCTGCATTGCGCCGAGACGCCAATGAAATGATCGAGCGGGCACCGGTAACCCGCGACGCCAAGGTCGATGCACAGGGGCATCCCGCACTTGGCATCGACTATGCCCGATCGCCTTATCGCTTCTCGAAGCCGTTGGCTGACCCCTGGGGTGGAACTGAACTGCTTGGCGGGCGGCATCCGGCGCAGATGGCGCAGCCGAAACCGGAAGGCGAGGCGCCGGAGGATGTCGTCTTCCTGATTTCTTCCATGTGTCAATCCATGCCGTCCGGCTTGCGTCTTTACGGTCATCCGCACTTACTGACCATCGCGGAATCAATCAATGGTGAGGATTTCGTGCCGTTCAACGACGCGATTTTCGTGAAGCAGCCAGGCCTCGGCGGTTCCGTCGCCTGGCATCAGGACGGGGTGACTCACTGGGAATCGCCGGAATGGGATCCGGGCATTCACGGGTTCAATTTCCAGGTTCAGCTTTATCCCGCTACTTTAGGCAATTGCCTGTGGGTAGTTCCGGGGTCGCACAAGCTGGGGCGTATCGACATCAAGGCGCGCGTCGCGGCGAATGGCGGCAGTGAACAATTGCCCGGCGCCGTGCCGCTGGTTTGTGAGGCGGGAGACGTCACGATCGTCAACCGGCAGATGCTGCACGGTTCCTTTGCCAATTCGTCGCCGGATTTGCGCGTTTCGATTACATTCGGCTTTCACCGGCGCAAGTCCGTCTCAGGCCAAAAGGTTGCGCTTTCCATGGAAGGTTACGGTGACACCTATGACGAACGGCGCATTGAAGAACGATCCGCCGTTATTCAGGTCGCCATCGATGCGCGCCGGCAGCAGTACCCGGACGAGCCACGTTTTCGCTATGAACCGTTTGCGGGGCGGGAGGACGAGTTCGGCTTCAATGACGAAACGTTCGAGCGGGTGATCAAAGACTACAATACCAAGGATCTGGCCATCTAAGCGGCGGCCTGCCGCGTTATCCATGCGAATTAGTCTGGGGAAATTATGACGGGCGGCGATCTCGGCGCTTACAATATCGACGACCTTCGACGGGAGGCCAGAAGGCGCTTGCCGCGCGGCATATTCGAATATGTCGATCGTGGGGCAGAGGACGAAGTCGCACTGCGTCACAACACCGCCGTCTACCGGTCCCTCAAAATCAAGAATCGCGTTTTGGCGGATGTCTCCAACCGCACGACAGGCACCGAAATCTTTGGTCAGAAGTTGACGATGCCGTTCGGTATTTCGCCGACCGCATCTGCCGGCCTGGTCTGCGAAGGCGGGGAGGTGGGGCTTGCTAAAGCCGCTGCCCGAATGGGTGTGCCGTGCACGGCCGCGACCAGTTCGTTGACGCCTATGGAGGAAATTTATGAGGCCGGCGACGGCAATATCTGGTTTCAGCTCTATATGTGGACGGACATGGATCTCACGGCGCGCTTTGTCGAGCGGGTCAAGGCGACCGGGTTCGAGACCATGCTGGTCACCGTCGACGGGCCGGTGCCTTCCAATCGCGAATACAATTACCGCAACGGGTTTGCCATGCCGCTGCGTTATTCGCCTCGGCTGATCGCGCAGATCTTGGCTAATCCCGGTTGGTGCCTGCGGGTTCTGGCGCCGCAATATCTCAAGCGTGGCCATTTCCGCAAGGTGAACAATCCGCCGGAACTGGCGAGCAAGCTCACGCAAATCGACGTGGAAACGGCCTATACCAAACCAAGCGCCCAAAATTGGGATGACATCAAACGTATCCGCGACATGTGGCCGGGTAACCTGTTGGTCAAGGGATTGCAGAACTGGAAAGATGCCGTGATTGCGGCAGACCTCGGTCTCCAAGGTGTCGTCCTGTCGAACCATGGTGGCCGCTATCTGGATTCCGCACCGGCTCCGTTAGAAGTGTTGCCTGAGGTGCGCGCGGCTGTGGGCGACCGTATCAAAATCCTCATTGATAGCGGTGCGCGGCGCGGTGGGGATATCGTCAAGGCGGTCGCGCTCGGTGCGGACATGGTGATGTCAGGCCGACCCACACTGTACGGGTCCGCTGTTGCCGGTGAGGTTGGGTCCTATCGTGCGCTTGAAATATTCCAAACCGAAATGGACCGTGTGATGGCGCAGATCGGCGTCAGTGGTATCGATGAGCTCGGTTCGCACATTTTTTGGAATCCACCGGACTGGGTGTCAAAACCCGGCGAGAAATTGAGTAAGGAATCTTAACGATCGGCGCCGTTTCTGAGCTGTGCCGGAGTTGTCCCAAGTTCACGCTTGAAAGTCGTTGTCATATGACTTTGTGATGAGAAACCTGTCGCATAGGCGATGTCGGCAATCGATTGTTCTGAATTATCGAGAAGCTGGCGGGCCGCGTCGATGCGGCGGTGAAGCACATAATGGTGTGGCGTCTGGCCGACGCGCCGCTTGAAGGCGCGCGCAAACTTGTGCGTGAGTACGCCGGCGAGACGCGCGAGCGTTTCCAGGGAAAGATCGTTTTCCAAATTGGAATCAATGAAGTTGAGAACGGCATTGAAGACGTCTTCTTTCAAGACCGTTCCGCGGCCGGCCTTGTGTTGTTTAGCCGGCGGCCTCAATAACTCGACGATCAGTACCATACACAACGCGCGCAGATATTCGTCCGATGTGTCGTGGGCCATGATGTGCCGCCGGACGCGCTCGGCGATTGACGTGATGAAGGGCTTTGGGTTCCCGATGATTACGCGCGGTTCAAGTGCGTCTTGAGATATTTGCAGGGCCGACGCAAGTTCCGGACGTAAGGCGTCGAAATCGAAAACGATCGCCAACACTTCCGGTGCCGCGGCTGACCGACCGCGCAACGGAAAGCTTGGTGGCGAAACAATGTACTCAAAGGGTCGGCGGTCGTAACGGCGCAGTTTGTCGTCCGCCAATGTGCTCCGTCCCTCATCTTCGGAAAAACTGATACTGGCGAAGCTGTTCGCCAGCCTGACATTGAAACTGCGCGGACCCGACGGCACGAGTTCGACGAAAAAATTCGAGTACGCCATGCGCTTGCCCCAATGGGGCAATTCACCGCGTGGCGGCGCATCGATTGTCATTTCCTGTTTCAAGTCTTTGTGTCCGTTAACATTCGTGCCCGTCGCATCGCCGATTTTATGCGGAACCTGTCAGATTCTGAAATGCGGAAATTTGAAAGAGGCGGTCTCGTCATGCGTGGCATTTCTTCGTTCACACGACAGCCGGGGATTTTCCCCGCGTAACACTGAATAGGAGAACAGGCCATGCCCCGACTTAACGCCGTAAATCCCGAAACCGCCAGCGGTGAAGCCAAGGCGTTGCTCGATGCGGTGAAGAGCAAAATCGGAATGACACCGAATGTACTTCGTACGATCGCAAATTCACCCGCTGCATTGAGAGCTTACCTTGGTTCCAGCGAAGCCCTTGCCGATGGCGCTTTCGATGCGAAGACCCGCGAAGCCATCGCACTTACTGTCGCCGGCGCGAACGATTGCAACTACTGCGCTTCAGCGCATACGGCCTTGTCGAAATCACTCAAGGTAAGCGACCGGGAAATCGAAGCGCGGCTCGCCGGTCGATCCGAGGAACCGGCGCTGGATGCATTGTTGAATTTCGCGCGTAAGGTCGTCGAGAAACGTGGCTTCGTTGACGTTGCCGATCTAGGCGCGGTTCGTGCCGCCGGCCATGATGATGGTGTGATCGTTGAGGTCATCGCGAACGTTACAGCGAACATACTCACGAACTACGTCAATCACGTCGCGGAAACTGAAATCGATTTTCCGAAAATCGATCTCGTAAGCGCGCGCGCAGCGTAGCGCAAAATGGATTCGAGAAAGGCATGACTTTGTTCGGCTGGCCCTCGCCACGCGTTCTCTCCCAGACGCCCGGTGGACAGCTCAAACTTGGCGGTGTGCCTATTCCTTTGGAGCTGGCATACCCCGCGGCTCAACTCCCCCGATGAGCCCGTCGCCTTCAAATCAGACGCACCGCCGATTTCTTTCACGACTCCTTTCGGAACGAATTGCTATCCCTTCACTCAAGGAGAAAACCATGTCTGACAATTCACTTACAAAAGGCGCTCATCATATTGGTCTGACCGTGCCGAATTTGGCTGCTACACGGGCATTTTTTACCAATGCGTTGGCGTTTGAGACTGTCGGCGACGTGCCTGATTATCCTGCCGTGTTCCTGAGCGACGGCACGGTCATGATTACCCTGTGGCAAGCCAAGGATCCATCAAATGCAGTGTCGTTCGACCGCCATAATATCATAGGTCTGCACCACCTCGCGCTCACTGTCGATGGTATCGACGCGCTTGGGGACCTGCACCGTAAGTTTCAAAGGCACGATGGTGTTGAAATCGAGTTCTCGCCCCAGCTGCTCGGCGGCGGTCCGGCGCAGCACATGATGTGCTCAATTCCCGGCGGT
Organism: Alphaproteobacteria bacterium; assembly: GCA_021774435.1. Classification (GTDB taxonomy): domain Bacteria; phylum Pseudomonadota; class Alphaproteobacteria; order UBA8366. The sequence continues at coordinate 7,761 of JAJFJB010000129.1, read as the reverse complement.
ATCCGAACGGAATTCATCGCCCCCGCGGGTTGAAGCCACTTTTCATTACATGGCAGTGAACCGAGGATCCGCAACGGACAACCCGTAGGGGATGCCTTCGATGGGTTCTCGGTGCGCCTCCACTCAAAAAACGAGGACAAAACATGCAAGCACAACCCAATCTGATACGGGTAGCCTTAGCGCCCGCCGTTGCTGCCGCCGAGACGTTCAAAGGAACCTGGCCGTTTAAAGCGCACTACACGGATGCGCCTGGGTTCGACATGCATTACATCGACGAAGGGAGAGGGCGCGATACGCTTTTACTCCTGCATGGCGAGCCTAGTTGGGGATATTTGTATCGGCAACAAATCGCGGTCTGGTCAAAATTCGCGCGTGTGATTGCGCCGGATCATATGGGCTTCGGCAAGAGCGCTGCGCCGCAGAGCCGTTCCTATTGGCTGCAGGATCATATCGATAATTTGGAATCGTTTGTGCTGACGTTGAATCTAAACGATATCACACTCGTCATGCATGATTTCGGTGGCCCCGTCGGCATGGGACTCGCCGCCCGTCACCCCGGCAGGATCAAGCGGTTTATTTCGATAAATGGCCCGACACCGTTCGGTCAGACAGACTTGCTCGAGCAGCTCACGGCAAATGCCGGCGTGTCCCCTTGGTTCCAGTGGATTCAACGAGCTGAAGAGATGGGGTTTCTTGAAGACGTTCTGGGCCAACTCGATTTCAACATACTATCGACTTTCAAATTGAACGGATTTGTTCGTAATGAAATTGTCACCGAGACCTGGATCGATGCCTATCGCGCGCCGTTTCCATCTCCCGAATATGCGGTGGGTGCAATTGGTTGGGCCAAAGGTTTTGCCGCGGGCATGCATCAGTTCGAAATGCCCGCCTCACAGGTAATTGGGGCCGTCCGGAAGAAGCCCGCACTGGCAATTTGGGGAGAACAGGACCGCACGTTGCAGGCTAAGTATTTTCTGCCGCTTTTCAGGCGGTTGTTTCCCGGGGCACCGGTTCACCTTTTGCCTTGTGCCGGTCATTACAGCCCGGAAGATGCGCCGGGCGAAATTACGGACCGCGTTATCGATTTCGTGAGGAAGACCGAAGTGCAAATGGCGGCCGGTGCATAAGGTCGGATTTGCTATGGAGTTGATTTAAGAGACGTTAAGTTTTCGGTTAATTGAACCGTTAAACTCTTCGCGATGAAAAGCCGAAAGGGAATGTGCTGTGGACGTGATATTGTATGAATTCGGCACTTCCCGATCAGCGCGTTGCCGCTGGACGCTGTTGGAAGCGGAAATACCCTTTAAGTCCGTAGAGCGGCCCAGCCTGGTTCGCAGCGAAGAGGTCTAAGCGTTGTAGCCGCTGGGCAAACTTCCCGCTGCGGTCATCGACGGGAAATCACTTTTCGAGTCGGCGGCCATATGCACCTACCTTGCGGATCACTCACCCGACGTAGACCTTATCGCGGCACCGGGTAGCTGGGCGCGCAGCCAACATGACCAGTGGACATCCTTCGCGCTAACGGAGATGGAATCCTGGCTTTGGAATACGGCGGTGAACAAATTTGTCCTGCCGGAAGATCAACGTGTCACGGCCGGGTTTGAACAGAATGCCATGATGTTCGAACGATCTGCTGCCGCGTTGAACGAAGTTCTTGCGCGCCAGGACTATTTGGTCGAACACCGTTTTACAGTCACAGATATTATTGTCAGCTGGACGGTGAATTGAGGCCGCCGACAAGGGCTGTTGGACGGACTAATCGGTCTGCAATCCTATCTCGACCGCCTTTTCGAGCGCCCCCACTGCGCCCTCAACAAGGATTAGCACGAGGCTAATTGCACAATGGCCGGGACCATCGATAACATTCTGGGTTAGCTGCCGTTTTCGGGCTTTGGAACCTATTGAAGCAATTTCATTGGGCTGCCGACATTGACAACACCCATGGCCCGTATCGCCTTATAGCCGAGAAGTTCTTGAATGCGCACGGGCATTTCTCGAACCTTTTCGATCGGAACGGTAAGGAAGGTGTTTTCTTCCGTCCGTAACCAACCGACGACATAGCCGAGGAACATGCCGCGTCTGTACTCGTCGGTGGTCCTGTTTTCGCCGCCGCTATGCAGTGTCGATCCCAGATAAAATAGCGCCGTGCCGGCTTTCATTTCCGCCTGGAGAATTTCTTCGGGCATGGCCTCCCGGTCATGAGGCCAACGATGACTGCCTGGCGCGACGCGGGTCGCCCCATTGGCCGCGGTAAAATCCGAGAGGGCGAACATCGCCTCGACTTCCAGCTCTGGTTTTGGGGCGGGCACGTGTCGCCACACGTTGTCGTCGCGATGCAGTCGCTGGACGGTCTCCCCTGGTGCGATCTCGATAAGTTGTCCGGTGTTGAGAAGGTAGTCATCACAGTTTGGTAACAAAAAATGATCCGCCATGCCGGAGAGGAGTGGTAGCTCCATTACCTCAACGAAAGTTTGCGATTTGGCGGGCAGACCATCAATTCGGATTGTTGATTGCCCGTAGAACTCGATCATGTCGTCTTCCGTTGGGTGACGGACGCCCGGCGGTGTCGTGGCGATAATATGGTCGAGGTCGTGATTGAGCCCGGCCAATTGCGTTGCGGAGAGAGCATTCTCGACGACAACTGCCCCGTCGCGTTGCAGCACGTCACACAGCGTTGCTGAGCTGACCCTACCGTCGAGGCGTTCAAGTTTCGGTGGCATTGAAGCCTCCAATGGAAAATCTTCTTATGTCCGTAAACCGAGTATGGATGTCGTATGTGATTCGGACCAGAGGGAAGTCACTTGCGGTTACGCTGGCTTTTTCGCCACGACGAACACCGACTTTCCTTTTCCCGGCTGCCATTGATGGTCGATTGCAAAACCGGCATGGGTGATCTTTTCTTCCAGCTCTTGAGGGGTGAATACCTTGATCAGCGGCAGCAAACGTAAGAAATGCCCGATAGGTCCGATAATCTTGAAGAACGCAATCGTTTCGCCGATGCATACCGTGCTGCTGACAAAAATGCCGCCCGGTTTAAGTATCCTGTAGACCTTGGCTATGGCGGCGTCTTCATTTTCCAACAAATGCAGAATGCTATGCCCCATGACGACATCGAAAGTGTTCTCGGGAACCTCGAGCTGTTCGATCGTAATCTGCTGAAACGTCACATTCTCGATGTGCTCGGTATCCGCTTTGCGTTGAGCTATGGCGAGCGTTTTTGACGATATATCGATGGCCTGAATTTGTTTTACGTAGGGCGCGTGGATGAGGGCCGTTGTCCCGGTCCCGCAGCCGAATTCCAAGACGTCCATCTCCGGCCTCAGGTATCCGCGCGTAATCTCTAGTTTGTGCAGGTAGGCGGTTTCATTTGATTGGAATTAAGCAAGGGCCTTTCTCGCCACAGTGAAGGAGGGCTCTCTGTCTGCAGCGGCACGTGCGCTCAACCTGACGCAGCCGACGCTGGGCCGTCAGGTCGCCGCGTTTGAAGATAATTTGGGAGTTCTGCTGTTCGACCGGGTCGGCTGATCGCTGAGTCTCACGCAATTGGGCTTGGAACTGCTCGACCATGTCCGGAGCATGGGGACGCGGCGGGCCGCTTCCCGCTGAAGCGTTTGCCTAATCAACCCTAGCGATACCGCGAGAGTAACTGGTGCGCCGTCTCCGTTGCGGCGGATAGAGCGCCGTCGATGAGCCCAGGGCTCTGCGTTGCCGTTTCCGCGACCGCAAAGAAGAGGCGGCCGTCATAGTGCGGGATGCGAAGACTATTGGGAGTTACCTCCGGGTGGGATGGCGGACGCGTCAAATCCAAATCCGAACAGATATGCGGATTTGTTGACCAGTCTTCGATGTGCATCGCGGTGAAGGCGGTGCCTTCATTACCGAAACACCGCACCAATTGACGTTTAATGTTTTCGCGAAGCGTGCTCGGCTCTGCCTGGCGAAGGGTTTGAGGCCAGCCAATAAATCCGAAAAGCGCGGCTTCTTTGGCATCTGGTGCGCAGTGGTCGTGTATCTCGACCAAGGGACCAACGCGGCTGGCGACGCGCCCGGACAGGCCTTGCTCGCGCCAGAAGGGACGCTCAAAAAGTATTGCAGCTTTAGCCTGGGCCGCCATCCAGGTCGGCGTCTCGGACATATGCGCCAGCACTGCCGGTGCGAGCTCAGTAGACCAGTTTATATTTTGCGCGGCCATTCGCGGCGGGACCGCGACAATTACGTGCTTTGCTTTCATAGCAGGCTTCTCGGCGATGCTTATCGTCACGGCGAGGCCATCGGGCTGCGTGTCAATGCCCGTAACAACATGGTTGGTCCTAACAAGATTTTGCGGCACTCTTTTCGAGAGGGCGTCAATCAGCGCTTGAGGTCCGCCGCGCAACCGGCACATGCCGTGCTGCCCGAGTATCATCTGACGTTGAATGGAACCGCCTTCATTCATGTCGAGGATTCCGTCGCCGTCCTCGTATTGCGCGAACGTTTCAATATTCAGCCGTTTGAGCCAGGTGCTGACAGCGGGCTGGTATGGAGGCCAGACCCATGTTGGCCCCAGATCGGCGAGGTAGGCTCTCGTATCTGGATGCATCACTGATTGGATACGCCCGCCCACGCGGCTCGTGGCTTCCAGAACGATTACGCTTAGGCCGGATTCGTGCAGCAGATCGGCACATGCCAAACCGGCGAGGCCGGCACCTACGATCAGGACATCAACGTCTGTTGGATGATCTTGCATTAACTTTGATGTGAAATTTCATTGAAATAAAACAGCACATTATATCATTTTCTTCATGTGAACTTTGTTGCCACTACGGCCGGTTTCGGCCCAGCCAAGATGGCGATAAAGTGTAACATTTTCCGGCATGTCGATATGGGTGCTGAGGCGGAGTTCGCTCAATTCCAGGGTCCGCCCTTCAATATCAGCCAATTCCATCAAGGCACGACCAATTCCTATGCCCGCATAGGCGGGGTCCACAGCGATATTTGCCACTATCAAGAAATCTAACTTCGGCACGAGAATGAGTCCGCCAACGACGCTGTTTTTAATTTCGGCGACCCAGACGCGATTGGTTGCAATATCGTCCGCGATGCCTTCGGAAACCGGGGGCAAATCGTTCACGCGATCAGCGTAAACCGCATAGGCCGCGTCGATGCAGGATGTCAGCGCGTCAACATCGCTGGTAATTGCTCTTCGTAACTGCCATTTTCCCATTTAGGGGTCATAAACGATTCAGACAGCCAGACTCAACCAAATCGCTGCAACGCGATGCGCAAGGATCAAGGATGTTGACGATGCCAGACACGCTCGCGGAAATATCGCCTTCTTATCGGATCACCACCACGGCGCAATTGGAGGAAATCTACGGCGAGTCGCCGCCGCAATCGCTGATCAAGGAGCTTGATCATATCTCCGAGCATTATCGCGGTTTCATTGAAAAGGCGCCGTTCGTGGCGGTCGCGACAGTAGGGCCCGAAGGTCTAGATTGTTCGCCGCGCGGCGATCCGCCGGGATTCGCGCGCGCTATCGATAACAGAACGATTTTGATTCCCGATAGGCGCGGGAACAATCGCATCGACTCCCTTCGCAACATCGTCCGTGATCCTCGGATTTCACTGCTGTTCCTGATTCCCGGCGTGCGCGAGACGATGCGCATCAATGGCCGGGCGGAAATCCTCACCGAACCCGATCTTCTAGAGTCGTTTACGATGCAGGGAAAACTGCCGCGCTCAGTTATCGCGACAACCGTTGACCGGATTTATTTCCAGTGTTCCAAAGCCATCGTACGGTCCGGACTTTGGTCGGCGGAGGCACAAATCGAACGTTCGGAACTGCCCAGCACCGGTGAGATGCTGGCAGCGTTGAACAAGGACGGCAGTTTTGACGGCGCCGCTTATGACAAGGGCTATCCTGAGCATATGAAGAAAACGATCTATTGATGCAATGAACGCGGTCCGTCCGTTCAAGGTCGAAGTCCCGGACGCGGCGCTTGCTGACATTTGCGCGCGCGTTGCGGCGTTTCCATGGCATGAAATGCCCGATGATGGCGGGTGGGACTATGGCGCCAATCTGGATTACATGAAGGCGCTGTGTCGCTACTGGTTGGAAGAGTTTGACTGGCGGAAACAGGAAGCGGCAATCAATCGCTTTTCCCATTTCAAAGCACCGGTCGATGGCATCGATATCCATTTCATCCATGAAAAGGGCAGTGGGCTCGCACCGATGCCGTTGATCTTGAGCCATGGTTGGCCCGGAAGCATCGTCGAGTTCTTGGATTTCATCGAACCTTTGGCGCATCCGGAACGTTTTGGGGGCAAAGAAGAAGACGCCTTTGACGTCATCGCGCCGTCCCTGCCGGGCTTTGGATTTTCAGGCCGCCCACCGCGCCCTTATGGACCGCGAAAGATCGCCGGGGTGTTCGCCACGCTGATGACCGATGTGCTGTGTTACGAAAACTATTTAGCGCAAGGCGGGGACTGGGGCGCGGCCATTTCGACATGGCTGGGATACGATCATGCGCCGGCTTGCAAGGCGATACACATGAACATGCTGTCGATGCATAATCCGGATGGGCCGCAGACACCGGAGGAAGAGGCCTGGGCGGCGCGCTTCGTTATCGAGCAAGAGATGGAGGACGGCTACCGAACTCAGCAGGCGACCAAACCGCAGACCCTGAGCTATGCCATGATGGACAGTCCGGTCGGTATCGCCGCCTGGCTCATCGAAAAGTTCAATTCCTGGTCGGACACGGACGGTGACGACATAGAAAGTTCGCATAGCAAGGACGCGTTGCTGACCAACATCATGGTCTATATCACAACCCGAACCTTCAATACGGCGTCCTGGATCTACTACGGCCGGCGGGAAGAGGGCGGCCGTACACTATCGACAGACGGCAGCCGTGTGGAGGTGCCGACCGCCTGCGCGCTTTTTCCGGCCGAACTTCTGGCCTGGCCGCCGCGCCGTTACGTTGAACGGATGTTCAACGTGCAGCGCTGGACAAAAATGCCGCGCGGCGGCCACTTCGCAGCAATGGAGGAGCCAGACCTTTTGCTAGATGACATCCGATCCTTTGCCCGTGAACAGCGAGGATAACAGGAATAATTGCCCCATCACGGCTACCCGCGACGCAGCGGGCGCGGGCTTTCGTCCATCAAGTCGGCCAGTAGATGATTGAGACACAGCGAAAGATCGGCCTTTACGCCGGCGTAGGCGGGGTCGTCCCAGCGGTTATGCGTTTCGTTCGGGTCTTCGACCAGATCGTATAGTTCGCCCCAACCCTCATTCTTGTAAATCGTGAAGCGGTAGCGGTCGGTCACGATAGCTTTGACGCGCGCTGCGGTGTCGAAACCAAGGCGCGCGCCGCTGTCATTATATTCGATGAACAATTCGTCACGGTGTCGCGCCGCATCACCGTTCAGTACAGGGAGGAAGCTGCGCGCCTGCATACCGAAATAGGGCGGCACAGCCACTCGGTCGAGGATCGTCGCCGGCAGATCGATCGTTGCCGCTAGAGCTTCGGTCGTCCGTGCCGAGCGGTCCGCGGGATCCGACCAGATCATCGGCACCCGGGTAATCGAACGGAAAGGCATGGAGCCTTTCAATAGCAGGTTAAAGTCGCCCAGATAGTCGCCATGATCGGAAGTGAAACAGATTACCGTATTGTCGTAGAGACCCGTTTCTTTCAGCGTGGCAACAAGATCGCCGACCGCGTCGTCGATCATTCCAATCATGCCCGCGGACAAGGCCATCGCTTCCTTCAATTGCTGTTC
>JAJFJB010000128.1 GCA_021774435.1 Alphaproteobacteria bacterium | reverse complement strand
GTCGACGCATAGAGCCGGAACCCGTCGATCGCCGCCGGCACCAGCACGTTCCGGTAGCGGGAAAAGCCGTTCTGAATTTCAATGGACGTGCCGTTCCACGCGATGACCTCGGAAAACATCAAGCGGTAATAGGTGCTATCGGTTGGTTTCATGATGCGGATTTGTCCGACATAGGCCTGGTTTGCCGCCGTGCCGCCAACCTCGCTTAATCGGATTTCCGTGGCGGCATTCGAGCCGCTATGCGTCATCGTTGTTGAATTGTCGCTTTTCCGCGAAATACCATAATTATAATCCCCGGATGCTACTTGCCACACGCCGCCGGACCGCACCCGCGCGTACAGTGACGCGGCGGACACAAAATGCAGCCGGTTGAACCGGATAACGATTTCATCCCATTGCGTATCCGAAAATCCCGTCGTCAAATCGATCGACGAAACCGCGCTACTCACATTGAACGAATCGATTAACTCAAAAACGCCGGTCGGCGCGGCCCAGGCCGGATTGCCGGAAACCAGCGTCAACACCTGGTCGTCCGTCCCTTTCGGCAGGCGGACATAATCCGTACCGTTGTGGTAGAGGATATCCCCCGCCACATCGCTGCCCATGGCGATCTTCGCGCCGTTCACCGCATTATCGGCAATTTGCGCCGTATCGACGGAAGCCAAGGTGGCCAGCGCGCCAAGCCCCATCGTGCTCCGCGCCGTCGCCTTCACCCCATCGGCGCCAAACAAGCCGTTGAGATACGCCTTGATTGCGTTCGTCGCATCCAACCCCGTCGCCAATTCGGCCCGGGCCTGTTTCGGGTCTTTCGTCGCGGCGTCCAGATGCACTTTCGTTGTGTCCGCTGGTAAGGCTGGCATCGCTTTCCCCTATGTCGCTTTCACGCCGCGCAACAGAATATCCACCGTTGCATCGGCCAGCGTTCCGCTTGAATTGTAGATTTTGAACTCGGCCGCCAAGGTGCCGCCGGACGTCAGGGACGCCGTCTTGCTGATCAATTCCCAGCTATAGCCGGCGCCGACATTTTGCAGCGCCGTGATTTGCGCCTGGGTGATAACGCTGATTCCGCCCTTGGTGCCGATCTTGAAATGGCCGGTGGCGATCCTTTCGAATAGCCCCGCCGTCGCGGCGCTGGTGTCGATATCGTCGAAATCTTCCGTCTTTGACGGCGAATCTATAAGCGTCACCAGTTCCGACAGGACCGGCGTGGCGCCGGCAACGGACACGCGGATTTTGACATAGCGTGCGGTGACCGTATCGAGCGCCACGAAAGACCCGGTCACCCCGCCATCCGCATGCGTGCCGGTCTGCATTGTAATTGTCGCGGTACCGGTTGCCGTGGCGCTCACCAGCGGCCGGAACGTCACGTCCAGCGCCGCCGCCGTCAGATCGATTTCCGCCGTCTCATAGACCATCGGCGAATTGGAGGTAACGATTTGATCCCAGGTTGCGGCCAGCGCCGACCAGGTCGCCGGCAGATCGGCCCAGGTTTGCGCACCCGTCGCCCGCAACACACCCAGATCAACAAAGCCATCCGTTTTCGTACCCGGCCAGACCAGGCCGCGTTCGTCCTGCCGGAACAGCACATTGCCCACGCGCGGATCGCCGATCACCGCGGACGATATAAACGCCGCGGTTGCCGAAACATTGCCGGAACTGTCCACCGCCTTGATGGCGAAGGTATAGGTCCCGGCCGCAAGCTGGTTACTTTCGAACGGCGAACTGACCAGCACACCCGTATTGAGCGGTGACATGGCGCTATAGTCGGACGTGGCGCCGAGGAAATATCGGATTTCGTAGCCGCCGCCGGCCCGCACGTCGGCATCCGCGACCAGATCGAAGCTAAAGTTCCGCGTCCCGTCCGCATCCACCTTGATCGTAAAGCCCGTGGGCGTGGACGGCGCTTCCGTCTTTCCGACGATGATGTGGTTTAGCGCTTCGAGCGGGTCCGATTCGCCGCCGAAATAGCCGATCGCGACCACGCGCACATCGTAGGCGACACCGTCTTCGACTTCGAAAATAAATATTTCCGACTGCGGTTCCGGCGTTTCCGGCAGTTTCGTATAGGTAGGATCGCTCGATTTCTTGTACTCGACCCGGTGCGCCGACAACAGCCCGTCAATGGACGCCGTCCAGGATATTTTCAGGCGTGACACCACCGTGCCGTCCGCCTTGGTGAACAGCGCCCCCGTGCCCGATTCGAGCAGCAATCCCGTTGCCGGCTGCACTTCGAAGGGATTTGGCAGCGAAGTAATCGAGGTCGGCGGTTGCACGATTTCGCCGCTGGTCGAATAGGCGAACACATTGGCATCGATCTGCCGCAACCCAAGCACAACGCGGTAGGTTGGCCTTTCCGCTTCGCCGGTACTTTCGAAGCGCCAGTCCGCCACCTCGAAAGGCTGATCGACGAATCCCAGCCGCGCGTTCGATAATTTGATGATATCGCCGCCGGTAACCAGAAAACCCCGCATATTGACCGGCGCTTCCACCGTCACTTCGCGGCGATGACGCTGCAATTCCAACGTGGCCAGGCGCTGCGCCATGGCAAAACGGTTTGTCCAGGGCAGGTCCAGCGGCACTTCCAGCACTTCGCCGCCGTCATTCGCCGTGTAGGTCGCATCCGATACGATCGGATATTCATCCGGCTTATCGAACCGCAAGGGCGAGACAAACAGACCCGTTACCTGGTTGAAGCGTTCCGCCCGCGAAATCTTCGTCTGGACCGATATCGGCCCCACCATATCGTCTTCGTCAAAGCCGATCGTCGGCGTTTCATACGCCCCGGACTTGATCAGCCATTTCCCGCCGACATAGAGGACGCGGCCACCGAAGGCGGATTTCAGATCGTCGAATATCTTCGCCGGCTCCGCATCGGTCAAAAGCACACCGTTGGCGGTATAGCGCGGTTCCTTGGTCTTACTTAGCGTATGTGTGCCCGTCCCCGCGCCGGTAATATCGACAAACGTCCCGGCGCGAAGATTGGCCAGGCTGGTCGCAACCCGCAACCGAATGGCCGCCGTGGTGGAACTGCGTTCGCGCACCACATCGATAAAATAATCCGTCGCCAGCGACAGCCCGGCCGGCAGGGTGCCGGACGTGGTAAACTGACCCACATCGCCGCTGATAAATTTGCAAAAGGTGCCGCCGAAATCCAACGTGTTATTGTCGGTGGAGACAGCCGTGACGTTATGCGCCTGCCCGGCCGCGACCGCCACCAGCTCATCGTCGATATTGGACGACGCGTTCAGGACCGTTTCATTGATCCGCGCCGGCAACACACCGAAACCGCCCGCCGCCTTTGCCGTGCGGCAATAGTCATTAATGACTTGCGACACATTCGTGCCGTAGCCAAGCGCCGCGGACCGCGTGTCGGTGTAGCTCTTGCCGCGCAACCGGACGGAAATCTTGGGAATGCCCTTCGCGAACACGATGCGATCGAACTGGTAGCGGACATAGACTTTCGTCCGCCCTTCCTGCCGGTGCGCATCCGTCCATTTTCCCTCCGAATCCGCGACCAGGTCCGGGAAAGGCTGCGCCCCCGTCGTCCCCAAATCCATTTGGATACGGATGTGCAACGCGTAGGACCCGACTTGCACCAACCCGTTGGCGTCCAACTGGTCGGGATAAACCACCTCATCATTCAGATAGTAGGCCAACACCGCCGTGCAGGGATGCGCGGCCAGGGTGACGATGCGATGATAGTAATTGTTGTTGAGGGTGGATTCTTCATAGGTGACGATGCCGCCCTTGCGCACTTCGCCATAGACGATTTCCCAGGGCGATATCGGCTGGCGGGTGTTTTCGGTCCGGCCGGCCGCTTCGCGCTGGAAGCCGGACAGATCGAATTCCGCGCCTTTCGGCTTCGACGTGAAACTTTGCAGCACCACGGACAAGACGGTGCTTACGACGAAGTTGACCGCGATCGCCACGACGGTGGCCGCCGCCCCGGTGAACCCGGCCGCGGCCGCGACGGCCGCCCCCAGTCCCATCTTACCCGAACCGCCAGACCCGAAGAACGTAATCGCGCGGCACCGGCAGGAACCCAATCACCCCCGGCCCCGTCGTCACGAAGGTACCGGCCAGGTCCAGGACCGCCAGCGCCGACAGATCGCCCATTTCCACGTAGGCGATATCGCCGCGTTGCGCGAAGCCCGGTTCGATTTCAACGGCACCATGCGCCGCGGCAAGTTTTACCGTGGCATCAAGCATCGTGCCGGCGAAGCGCTTCAACGCACCGTCCGCACCGCGCCGGGTCTTGTACTTGCCGAGAAACGGTTTTCTTAAATCCGTCCCGGTCATCACAAACACCGCTTCGCCGGCGAACAGCGCGCAATCATGGCGGCCGCGGCGAAACGGCCGGTCCGCCGCGCGCTCGAATAACGCCGCGAGCCGTTCCGGCCAGTCCTCAAAGCGCTGCATCATCCACCGAACTGGAATTGCGCATCTTGCAGGGACGGCACGAACTCGAAACCCAGATCGTTCGGAAAATCGATTTGCTGCCGTTCGGACGTGTACAATTGCTTATTGGCGCGGCGCAACGCGATCATATCGCTTTCGATGGCCAGAGACATGGACGCGCGTTCGCCATCCTCTTCAAAGGTCATCGTATCGGCCTTGCCGCTCGCAAACTCGTAGGGGTCCGCAACCACGGCGCCCGCCGCCGTCATGGCACCCAGATACAACGACACCGGCCGGCCTTGATATTCTTCGTTCAAGGCAAGAGAAATGGTCGCCGATGGGATGCCGTTCAGCGACACCGCCGTGCCTTCCGCCCGCAACGCGCCGGTTTCCGTCAAGCCGTCGAAGCCGAGAAAATCGCCGGCGCCATCCCAATCGACACTATTCCAGGCCAGCGTGCCCAACCCGGTCCAGAACCGCACATCGCCGCCGTCGAATTGCCCTTCGAACAGCAAGACCGGCGAAATCTCATCGGCATTCAGTTCCGTATCGAGCGCCGGCGTTGTCCCGCGTGCCATTAGACGACGCTTTCCACTTCCAGCGTGTGGCCAAAGAACGGCCCCAATTCGACGGACCACGGCATGACGTTCCCGGTCCGGCGGAACAACCCCTTGCAATTGACGACGGTCACCGGATCGTTATCCGCAGGCGTCACCTGCAATTTTGGCCAGATATCCACGGTAAAATTGCCGCTGCCGTCCGTCGCCGTATCGGTCAGCACCTTGTACAACCGCATCGAAACACCGGCGCCAAGCGAAATATAATCGGCCGTTTTGAGATAGGCCGGCGCATTGTTCGGCGCCCCATCGCACACCAGGGCATTACCGGATTGGCTTGCACCCTTGACCAGCGGCGTAGCGGGCGCCGTGGCCGCGGACCCGCGCGGCGTTGGCCGCGTGTCGTCCCCGAAATAGAACGTCCCCTGCCTGCCGTTGCATTTCAGCAAGAACCCTTCCCATTCCGCCGATTCATCCGCCGTCATGGACGGATACACCGCGTCAAAGACCCATTGCTGGCCTTGATGCACTTGGGTTTGCAAATACCGGGTAAACGGGCTGGGCGTACCGCCGACCACTGCAAACGGCTTGGGGTTTAGCAACATCGGCAGCGGCGAGGCCGGCGGCGTCAACGGATAGGTAAAACTCATTGGAACATCCGCGGGTCGCGCCGCGCCCCGTCCCGGACCTTCTTCACGGACGCATCGACGATCAGTGGCCCTGCCTTGGCCAGGCTGCGGTCCACCGCCGCTTCCACCCCCGCATCGCCGTTGCTGCCGCGCGCATCGATATAAATGTTGATGGTGTTGCCGCCGCCGCGCGGGACTTCCGGAATGATCGTTCCGGCCCGGTCCGGGACAAACACTTCCGGCCGCTTCTCACCGACCACGATCGGCACATCCGCTTTCGTGCGGCCGCCATCCTCGAAACCCTGGAAGCCGCCGAACGTATTGACAGACGTTGCACCAACACTGCCCAAACTGGAAATACCGCCAATCAAGGCACCGAACAGGCCGCCGCTCGACGTAACGCTGGCGGCGCGGATTTCTTCGGCGATAATCCGCTGTAGGATCGAAATCGCCACGCGGCCCAAATCCTGCCAGGATTTAATCTGCCCGTTGATTGCGGAAATCATCAAATCGTCGGTTGCGGTTGCCAACACATGGGTTTGCTGGGTCTGTTCGGCAAGCCGTTCGGTGGCCCGTGCCGCCGCCCGTTCGAACGTATCCATATTAATGGCGCCGGCGGCGACCAACTCGCGCAACCGGACCATTTCATTGTTGTAGGCCACCGTGGGATTGACGGCTTCCGTCAGCCGCTTCCCCTCTTCGCGCAAACGCTTCACACCTTCTTCCGCGGCGCGTTGGGTTTCGATGCGTAAGTCTGCGGCGCGTTCGGCAGCCGCCTTTGCCGCCCGCTCGAAATCGTCGAATTCACCCGGCCCGGAAATCTTAAAGGGCAGCGTTTCCGCCGGCTTGGTCACCGTCACCGTCAGGGGCACTTTTGTGTCGCGATCGGACAGGAACGCAATACGCGCTTCCAACTGCCGCGCGACGGTTTCGGCGTCCGCCAACTCCGCTTTAAGGGTGGAAAGCGTGGTCAGGATCGCCGGGTTGCTGCCGGGATTGTCGATCGTCATTTGCAGCCGGACGATTTTTTCGTTCGTCTTGTCCAGGTCGAATTGCAAGCGCGCCAGGCCGCGGTCCGCCATATCGGCAAACCCTTCCAAGCCCAGCCGCGCCATTCTCGAAAGCTCCGCGAACCCTTTGCTTAGGGAGATAATCAACGGTGCCAGGCTAACCACGGCAGACGTAAGCTCGACACTGACAACCTGGGACATCTTGAACAGTTCGTCCTTCGCCGCTTCCGCGTTGCGCAGCAAGGAATCTTCCATCACCACGCCAAGCTCTCTTGCCTTGGCGCGCATTTCCTCCAGGCTCGCGGACCCGTTTTTGATCATGTTCGACATTTGAATTCCGGCGGTCCGCCCGAATGCCGCCGCGAGCAGCGCATTGCGGTCCATCTGATTGCCCATCGCCGCCGCGCGGTTGATGATCAATTCAAATGCTTGATCGACATTTTGCGATGCCTGCACCTGGGCGGCGAAGCCCGCATCCAGCTTGTTCAGGAATGTGGTCAAGGTGCCGGTTTCCTGCCGCAACTCACCAATCCGTTTTGAAAAGGCCTGCATCGCCGAATCCAGCGATTGCGTGGACACCCCGGCCAGTTCGCCGGCGAAGCGCAATTCCTGCAAGGCACCGGTGGAAATGCCGACACTATCGGCCACCTTGGCGATTGAATCCGCCGTATCGAGCGAATTCTTGACCAGCAATCCAAAGCCCGCGGACCCGGCCAGGATGGCGACCGCGCCGCGCAACCCGCCCATGCGGCGGTTCATTTTCTGCACGCCTGCCGAGACGCCGGCGAAGCCACGGTCCAGCTTCGCCAAGGAGCGGTTCATCCGCGCGGACCCGGTGCGCAACGACGCTTGCGCCTTGCCCATATCGGCCTTGAACGCGGCCGAATTGGCGGACAAATCCACTTCCAGGGCGCCAACCGTCACCATTTCGGCGCCTCATTGACTATAGTTGTATAATGACTCATGATTCCCGCTATGAATGGGTTTTTGTGGTTCATATTGGCGCTGTTCGTTTTGAACGTGGTCGTGTTTCTGTATTACAAGCCGGTGGCAACACTGCTTTTTTGCATCGCGCTGATACTGCTCGCCATTCTGTTCAAGGAAACCTTGATCGCGATTTTCGTTCTCGGCGCCGCGGCCGCTTAGCGTTTTCGAGCGGCCAGCTTGTTCGCCGCCAAACCGGCCAAATCCTGAACGCCCGCCCCTTCCGCCTTCATTTCGAACAGCGCCCGGTACTCGGCAAGCTCATAGGCTGTAATCCGCGACAGCATTTCACGCGGCGTCATGCCACCCAGATACGCCGCAAGTTCCAAATGGAACCGCCGTTCCGGGTGGCGTCTTAGTTTTTTGCCGCGTCCGTTTCTTCGCCGTCGACGGAGACGCCATTCATCCGCGCGGCAACCTCGTAGACGCGGCGAAGCACGTTCGGATTTTTTGCCGCCAGGCGTTCCGCGTGATCATCCTTAAACAGCCGACCACCCTCTTCATTGACGACCGTTTTGACGATCAGACTTGAAAAGACGAACATCACATCTTCCGCCGATTGAACGCCGTCTTCGGACCGTTCCTTGACCGCCATTTGCCACGCGGCAATTTCGGTGCCGCCCAAGGTCTGGACAAAAATCTTGCCGCCCCATTCCTTGACGTCCAGCTCTTTGATCGGCAGATCGTCCGCGCCGAGAATATCCGCGGCGGTCAAGACGGGTGTTTCGTTTTCTTCCTCTGTCATTATGACGTCGCCCGGGCAAGGTCCGCCGACGATCCGGCGCCGTTCTTGGACGGCCGCAAGGTGATGCCGGCGGTAACCACATCGCCCAGCGCGCCGCCTCCCAACGGGTTATAGCTGGTCAAGACACCATCCCCGGTATATTTGGGATTGCTGGTCGAAACCGCGCCGGCATCCGGCCGAATTTCAAACGCCACGACGGTCCCGAACAGCGGAAACAGAATGCTGTCCAATTGAGCGTTGGCAAAGTTCTGTACGAAACCCAGATTTACCGTCCAGTCCTTGAGACCCGGAATACTCGACTCGGTGTTATCACCGAACGTCGTATTGCCTTGAAGGTCAATTTCCATTTCGATCGAACCTTCATTGCCATCACCGGACACATCATTACCGGCAATTGAAATGAAGGCGTTTTTTAGAACAACGTTGGCCATGCGACGTACTCCTATTGAATCGCGAGAAACACGGTAAAGGTGAAATTCGGATTGGTGCCGCCGATCGACCAGGCAATACGCCAGTAATCGTCCGTCACCGGACCCGCCAGGGTCAGATACTCCCCGGCCGCGGCCGTCTTTTGTGCAAAAGACAAGCGCGTGGTGGGCGATGCGAAGCCGGCGCCGTCATCGGATTCGACGGTTACATCCAGGGTTGGCGCCGTACCGGCCGCGGCCGTGACGTGCAGCGCCGCATGAACGGTCTGTCCTGCCGCGGCCGCGCCCAATTGCCGGCCGGTGCCGTTCGCCGTCGCCGTGCGTGCCGCGTCATGCATGATTGTGCCGCGCGCCAGGTCCAACCCCTGCCCGGCCGCGCTGGCCGAAAAGGCCATCACCTCGCCATGCGCCGCGCCGACTTGATAAGAGCCCTGCACCGCCTTGAAGAAATAGCCCAGCCCGCCTTCGCTGGACCCGGCCGGCGCAATGCTCAAGGGCTGATTATTCAGCCCCAGATTACCGAACAGCGCCGCGTCCGAGGCGACCGGATCGAAGAAACCTTCGATCTGGCCCGCGACGGATTTGACGCCCGGGATTTGCGACCGCGTGTTGTCGCCAAAGGTGGTGTTTTCTTTCAGGTCAATGCCATGTTCGATTGCCATGACGTTCAAGACGCCGGTCAGATCGTGTCCGCCAAACCACAATTTTTGCTGTGACAGAATCATGTTCGCCATTGCCTAAGCCTCAAAGTCCATTTGAATATCGACCGCGATGTGATGCGCGCCCGTGTCGGGCTCGTATAAGTCCGTGCCGCCGTTCAACACGGTAATGTTCTGCACCACCACGCCGCCGGCCGTACCGCTATAGCGTCGCACCGCACTATTCTTGCCCGCCACCGCCTTGGCGATCGCGCGCGCCTTGTCGTACTTGTTCGCCCAGCAATCAATTTGGAGGCGCGCCCGGGTCAGGTCCGAATCGGCCCCGAATTTGCCCACGGCCGCATCGCTCACCTGCCGAAAGCTGATCGCGCTTTGCGTGATCGCGACCGATTGCGGCAGGATGCCGGGATGAATTTCCGTAGACACCAGCGCCGTAACCCCCGCCGCACCGCTCAGAATGGCGTACAGCGCAATTTCAGAACTCATCGCCGCCGGCGCTTCCGCTTCAAGCCGGACTTTTCGAACGATCCGGCCAGCTTTTTCGCCGCCCGCTCGATACCGCGGCCCAGGCTCACGCCAATTTTGGCGAGTGCAGCTCCGCCCGATCGGTCGAAGGCGGGCCGGATAAACGGCCGCGCCGGAAAATGGCGGGTGCCGAATTCCAGAAACATGCCATAGCAGGCCTGCCCGATCGTCACCGCGATTGTGACGGAAAACGGTGTGTCCTTGCGCGTGGCTGTCCGAACCGAGGCTTTCAGGAAACCCGCCAACCGACCCTTGTTCGACCGGGCGGATTTTCGGATGGCGCGCGTATCCTGCCGGATCGGCGCGGCATCCCTGATTTCATCCCGGACGACCCGGGCGCCGGCGCGGACGCCGTTGGTCAAAACGCGTTTGCCGATTTCCGCCGGCAACTGGCCCAATGTGCGGTCCAAGGCCGAAACACCAGTCACCCGCGTGGCCCGCCGCACCATCACACGCCCCGCGCCGTGGCAATAACCGCCAGCCCTTCGCGGCGGCCGATTTCTCGCACGCCCTCGATATCATAGGTCGCGCTGTCATAAACGATCCGCATAGATGCCGTGACGCCTTCAAGCCAATAGATACTGAATTCCGTCTGGACCATTGCCACATCCCGGTCCGCGTCCAAACTTTCCGCCGTTTTAAGATCGCGCTTTTTCGCCCAGACTTCCGCGAACTTTGCCCAGCTATCGACCTGGTCGCCGCTGGCGGACCGGGTTGGCGTGTTCTTTTCGATCCGGATAAACCGGTCCATTTCACCCGCCCGCATCAATCGAACCCGGGCAAGCGGTAGGACGCCAACAATTGCTTCGACCCCATCGGCAAGGGCGCCACACTGGTGCCGATGATGTTTTCTTCGCGGCGCGCGAATAACTCGCCAATGAACAGCAACATGGCGGACCGGATCGACCCCGGAATGGATTCCGATGTGGCACCATAACCGGCGACATAACGCACCCTCACGGCATTCATGACCGCCCGCGTGACCGGCCAGCTATTGCCATAGGACGGCGCAATGCGCCCCGGCGTGCTGTCCACATCCACATCATAAAGCGAACCATCCAAAGTCTGACTGGCGCCGGCGGTATCGATGTAGATTATCGACGTGACGGACTGCAACGGCGGCCGGGGCACTTCGATCAAGCGCGGAAAGCGGTCCAGGGTCAATTCCAGGGTTTGGGTCAACAAGGAACGCCGCGTGTAGCCTTCCGCTTCTTCCCGCGCCGTCGCGATCTGCCCGGAAATCAAATTATCCTCATGCGTCGATGTGACGCGAAGATGTTCCTTTGCCTCTTCCAAGGTGAAGGGCTCATCGTCCGGCGGCGTAATCACGTTGACGGGCATTAGCTGAACCTCGAATCCTGGACCCGGAACTGACCTTCGCCGGCCGCGATCGCCGCGCCCGTGCCTTCCCAGCGATAGCGCCACACGCCCGGCAGGCTCACCGGAATGTCCGCGTGATAATTGCCCACCGAATCCCTGATCACTTCGCTATCGGTGCCGAACAACCACGCCGTGGCGGTCCCGGCCGGGTCGATGAACCGGATCGTGATCGTTGTGGGGTCGATCGCCGTAACCCCGTCGACATCGGTAAAGGCGCCGGCCGCGCGGATCAGCGCGCCGGTTTCATAGACTTTGATGCTCATGGCTACCCGTCAGACGGTGTTAAAGTTCCGGCCGCCCGGTCCGAAACCGTGACGCCCTTGGCGGTTTTATCCTCGATCGCGACCGCATACGCCGCAGCATCGGAAAGCGCGACAAGGCCTTTTGCAATCAAGGTGGCAAGCGGCACCCCTGCTTCCAGCAAGGAAACCGCAATCGTATCGCCGGCGGATAGCGCGTTGACCAGGTCGCCCGCCTCGCCCAGCGACAGGTCCAGCCCGTCGCCCCCGGTCAGTTGCGCAAAGATCGTCCGCGCATCGGCCAGGCCAACATTCAAATCGTCGGACCGCGTCAGCGCGGACAGGATCGAAACCGCGTCCGATAGCGACAAGTCCACCGCGTCGCCCGCCGCGATCGCCACCACGATCGCCGGCGTTTCGGTTAGCGACAGGTCGACGCCGTCCGCCGCGCCGATCGACACCTGGACGCCGGCGGCATCGGCCAAATTTACCGTTAACGTCTCGGCAACATCGACAGTGACGCCGATTGCGGCAATTTCGCCCAGCGTCAAAGACAAGGTATCGGACCGGTCAACACTCGCGAGCAGCGATCGCGTTTCGGTCACCGAGAAATCGAGCGCGTCGGACGCCGCCTTCAATGTCGGACCGCCGCCGCCCTCTGCCGTGAAATAGCCCCAATGCTCGTACTTATCCGTGGTGGCGGTATCGCCCTTATTTTGAATTTTGCCGTCACCATCGGTTTCGACAAACCAAACCGTACCGCGCATGTAATCATCGCCGGCGCCTTCGGCGGTCGGATCGTACTGCGTGCCGCTTATTGCGCCCTTTGGCCCAACCGTAAACTGAACATTCGTCGTTCCTGGAATGATGACGTTACCAAGTGTAGCCACCGCATCGGCGTGGATAGTGTGATCTCCCAGCGTCGAAGCCGAGGCCGGCGTTACTTGCGTCGCATCCGTCGACGCTACGAACGGCGCTGCACTGTTCATCGTCGCAAAGCCGTACATACGGTAAGGCGACGATGACCGCTGAGCGGCAATGTCGGTGCCGCCCTTAGCCGTGCAGAATTTCATCCAATCACTACGAGCCATTAGCGTTTCGGCGCTGTCAGGGTGCCAAAAACCGCCAGTCCGCGAACTCGACGAGTTTCCGCCGGCGTAGAAAAGCACGATGTCGGACGGCGAACCGGTCAAGATTGTCGATAGATCAACCGTCGCCGCATTTCCGGGCGACGCATTCACCGCGCCGCCAATGTCAACGCCATCGACCTCGTAACTCCAAGCGCTACCAGTGAAGCCGATCAACCAGCATTCTATAGACGTTGAACTGATATAAATTTGAATGTTGTCGTCAGCGTCCAACCCGCCCAACACATAACTGTGATCGTTGCAAGGCGGTAGAAATATGGTGTCTGTGCTATCTCCGTGTTGCGCATGCGCCGAGCCGTTAGAGCCGGTGTTGATGAAATGAATGATGGCTCCGGTGTCGTCGGCTTCAGTGTGTGCCGACACGTCAACAACCTGAAAACTCCCTGCCGTTCCCGGCGCGATATTAACCGGTGTACCGAGGAAACGAACACCCGCAACCATTATACCAACCCCAACGAAGCGCGGATTGCCTGCTCTTCCGCACCGGTATCGATATCGATATCGATAGCATCGGCTTGCGCATCAGCGATCAGTTGAGCCGCCCCCACCAACCGCGCCTTTCGAGCGGCTTTTACCTCATCTACTTCCGCCGGCGTCACGTCGGCCTCTACGGTTTCGTTTTCTGGCGGTAAAATGTCGGCCACACGGTCGAACGCGTGCGAATACTTGGCGAGCAACAACGTCCGCAGCCGCAAATATTCGGTGCGGCTTTCCGCCGGCGTAGCTTCCTTGTCGAAGCCCTTCCAGGCATGCGGAACACCCTGCCGCCAGTCCAAGTATGCGGCTTTGAGACCATCACGCAAAGGCTTATACACCGGGTCGATATGCGCGCGTATATGTTCGTCGTGCCGCGTCATGATCGTTAATTTAAGCGGCGTTGACCGTAACGGTCGCCGTGAACTGCCAGCTTTGCGAACTGGCCTTGGTGCCGAGCACTTCCACCTTGCGCGATGCCATCACACCCGCCGCCGCCGCGTTGAACAGCCCCCACTCATTCCAGGCGAAGTTCGCTTCACTGGTACCGAACAAGGAACGGAAGGTCAGCACGTTACCCGAGCGTTGCGGATAGGTCGCTTCCATGGCCTTGCGCAGCTTGTTGCTGGCCGCCTGCAAATCGGTATGTGCCGCGCTAAACACCGTCGCGCTATCGCCCACGCCCACATGAGCATTCGCGTTGTTGAAATCGCCCGGCGTCTCGCCAATCAAAACGGCCGCGACATGATCGCGGCCCGCATTCGTTAATGGCATAATAAATTACTCCTTCGTATCGCGCGCCAGATCGATGGCGGCGCGGATCGACGCGGACGCCAGCAATAAATCATCGCCGGTGACGTTGAATGTATCGGCCGCCGCGCCATGACTTAACAGCCGGTTGCGCTTACCGACCGGCCGGCCATGCCCCGCCAAAAAGGCGCGCTTGGCGTGATCCTCCGCAAGCTCCAAGGTTTCGCCGGCGTCATAGGTGGTTTCCCCATCGAATCCGCCCGCAGTCATTCGCATTTTCATAATCTGCCCCACCCCGTAATCTGCATAGGATTCCGCCGGCGCGATACCGGCTCGCCGCAACAACACCCGTTCCGGCTGGCCCTTTGCACCTTCGACAATTTCGAAGACGCGGCCCGTGGTGTCGTCTCGCTTCACCAATCGCCAGCTTTCAAGTTCGAAAGCAACGCCGGCCACGTCCCCGCTCATCGCGCCAGGCCCTTATTGGCCTTGAAGCTTATTGTTCGCCGCGGCCGTCGCTGCCTGCTTTTCGGCCGCCTTCGCGCGCACGGCAACGTCGGCAATACCGCGGACCACAAAATGCCGCGCCGATGATTCCGGCATTCTGTACGTACGGCCCCTTTTATAAGTGGGTTTGGTCTTGTCGGTCGCATGTTCGTCCTGGATGACGTGGTCCTGGTTGAACTTCACACTGACTTGCTTTTCTTCGTTTTCCTGGTCTGGCATCACTCAATTCCCGAATATTGGATTGGAAGGAGTGCCGGCGGCCGAACCCGCCGGCACACCAAAAGGCTAGGAAACGATTTCCGCCACGCTGGCCAAATCGCGCAGATTCGCCGGCCCGTAATGCGGGTTGTGTCCCATCACCACCGCGCCGGCATCGGACGTTGCCACGGCAACGGTCATCGTTAGCCGCGCATGGGTGAAACTGTTGTTCACGTCCAGTTCGTCGGCAAACAGATTGATGATGGCCTGCTTGTCGTCGTCCGTGGCCTTCACCAACTGCGTGATGGCCTTACCGGTGATATCCTTCACACCAGTACCGGTGCCGTCCGTGGCCTGTTCCAGTTTGGCGTCCAGGGTCGCGGCCGTGCCAAGCGTGCCCGCCATGACGATCGCCTGGAGGGATTCGAAATCGGCCATATTGACCCAATCGCTCGATACCGCGCCGGCCGCGTAGGCGTCCGGATCGATGGTTGCCACCACCGCCGCCTTATGCGACGGCAAAAGGTTGGGATTGCTGTTCATCGTAACTACTCCAAAATGTGTCTAGGAATTTGCGCACGCCGCCGGCGGCGTGAACCGCCGGCGCATCATTGCCGCGTCTCAGGCCTGGTTAGGCCCGTTCGGCAAGCGTGACGAAATGCGACTTGGTGTTGCTGCCGTTCGCCGGATCGACCGGTGCCGAAAGGAACGGTTGACCCCCCATCCGGAACGTCCACCGGAACGCCTGGATGTTGTAGTCGAAGTAAAGGTGGATCGAATTGGCGAAGGTGATGCCGTTGGCCTTGGTCGCAGCGTAGTACCCCATCGGGTCGACGAACTGAATATCGCCCTTATCGCCCAAGGTCCTTGCGTGATCTGTCAGGCGCACAGGACGCCCCAGCAAAAAGCCGCCCGGTGCACTGACGAAACCAGACGCCGGCGGCGTCCAAATCGGCTGGTCACCCAAGGTCATCGTCATCAATTGCGGCACAACATCGCTGTTCGCCAGCCATGTCGCGCGCGCCAAGCCGTCCGGCAGCATACGTGAATACATCTTGGCCACATTCATCGCCACAATCGTATCGGCCACCTGCGCGCTCTCCTTACCAACCGTCACCAAGGCGGTTGAATTCATATAGCCCATTGGTTGCCCAGCACCGTTGCCATAAGCGATCGCGTCCGATGCCTTCCAGCGGATGGCCCGGGCCGCTTGTGTCGTCAGCCTATTGTTTAGCCGCGGCGAATCTTCCAGCAATTCTTCCGTGGCAAGCACAAATGCATAAAGCTGGTGTAGGTTTACCTGCCGGCCCTTTGTGTCGATCGTCGTAGGGTCCATTTGCGTCCCTTCGGAACGCCATTTGGCAACAATCCCACTAGCACCCCACGGCGTCGATTCATCGGCAAGAAGCCCGACAGAGTTCGAACTTGTGGGCTCCGGCGAAACCATATTTAGAAGATCGTCACCTTCCCCGAATACAAGCGACCAAACCTCATCGCGGAACGCCGGCGGCACTTGATAGCCTTCCGTAGAACCTTGTTCCTGGTGAAAGTTCGTCGGCGCCGCCATATAGGACATTGCCGCTTCAAGACGCGCGTCAGCACGCGACCCCTGCCGGCTTGCGCCGTGGACCGAAAGGGCGAAATCCGCAAGACTTGTAAAACCGCAGCGGGCTGCCGGGTCGACGTTCGGCGTACTGTCCGGCAAAATCTGGATGGCCGGCGCCGCCCCCTGCAAATTCTCGATGACTGCATCCGGAGCAAACGCGCGTTCGAGCGCATTTGCTTCTTCCACCGCCGCAATTTCGGTTTCTAGGTCGCGGACTTGCGCCTGGATTGCATCAAGCTTTTCGTTTTCATCGTCGGTGAACGCCCTGTTAGCACCCTTCGCCGCATCGACAATCGTTCGTCCTTCTGCCTTCAGGTCATGCAGCCGCTGCTGCAATTCCAAGATATTTTCCCACATAGTCAAAACTCCTCGTGAAACCACTCGTGGCTGCCGGGGCAAAAAAAGCGCAAAGCCGCCCATGGCCCCGACAGAGCGGGGCGGCCGCGTTCAAAATTGTTTAAAGTTAAAGGCCGCCGCTAGACGGTCTTGAAATAGGCGTCCATATGCGCCACGCGATGCGCGCCCGGCGCGGCCGCCGCCGGCGTGCCAATACGTTGCGCCACTTCTTCATCCATGGTGCCGATGCGGTCCGCCATGCCGAGCGCAACCGCTTCACGCGCGCCGACAGTACGCCCTTCGCCAAAGCCGCCGCGCACCGCGCTTGCCGCCACATCCCGGCCCCGCGCGACCGCGTCGACAAACACTTCGTAATGTTCATCGACACGCGCCTGGATGGCCTCGCGGGCTTCTTCCGTTAACGGTTCGAACGGATTGCCTTCGACCTTGAACCGGCCAGCACTGATTAAGGTTGTCTTGACACCTAGCGTTTCATCGCGCCGGCTGAATTCCTTGTGCGCCGCGAATACACCGATTGACCCGACTTCACCGGATGGCGTCACGACGATTTCGTCCGCCGCACTGGCAATCCAGTATGCCGCGCTGGCCGCCAGGGAATTCACCACGGCAATGATTGGCTTGTCACCGCGCGCACCGCGAATTTCCGTTGCCGCCTCATCGACGCCAGGCACGCCGCCGCCGGGCGAATCCACGTCCAGCACGATCGATGACACGCTGTTGTCCGCCATCGCATCACGGAACCCGCGGATAAAACGTTCCGTCGATGTGCCGCCCGGGCCGCTCACATTGTCGAAAGCTTCCATGCGATGCGCGATCACACCGCGCACCGGCAGCACGGCCACACCGCCGCCGCCTTCCCGGCGTACCGATTGCGCCGCCCGGACCTTCACCGCTTGAGGCTTGATGCCATCGGCGCCGATACGGGCCTGGATTTCTTCGTCTGTAAGACGTTCGCCCGTCGCACGGTAGGCGAGCAAGTCCAGAATAACCGCCAGCTTGTCCGGCATGATCGCCCACGGTGTCGATGCAACGGCGTGCATGATCCGCAAATATCGGTCCAACATGGGGTTACTCTCCTTCTTTCAACAAATCCGCGACCGCGGCCGGCTGGCCGGCGGGTTGTGACGGCTGGCCCGTAGTCTCTTCCGCCTTTTGCATGTTCAAGGGCTGCAAATACACATCGCCATCCGCGCCGATCGAATTCATATTTTCGGAACGCCGCACATCGTTGGCCGATAGCCAGCCACCGTTCCGGCCAATCTGATAGGACTGATAGCGCGCCAGCGTGTCACCTCGGAGTAGCGCCGCCACGTTGAATTTCACGAACAGATCGTCATCACTGAACACCAATGACGTTTCGATGGTTTGTTCCCAATTCACGAACCAGGGCAGCATCGTGTCCGTAACGAATTCGATGGATTGCTGTTCGATGTTCGAAAACGTCGCCCGGTCCATGATCCCAATTTTGTGGGGTTGAACCCCGAACAGGCGGGCGATTTCCACATCCGAGTGTTTGCGCGTTTCCAGGAATTGCGCCTGCTCGTTGGTCATCGCGATCGGTTTGTACGTGATGCCCTTTTCCATCAATGCCGTACTGTGCCGGTTCGCGCCACTTTGTTCCGCGCGCCAGCGCCGCATCCATGACCGCCGGTCCTCATCCTTCACAAAGTGACCCGGCATTTCCAGGACACCCGTTGGTGTCGCGTCGTTTGCCAGGAACCGGGCGCCGTAATCTTGCGCCCCCAACGCCATCCCGATCGCTTCCCGCATTGCCACGGCGATGGGGTCCAGGCCGCAAATCCCATCCTCATCGAGCGCCAAGGCGCGAAGGTGCAATACTTCGTCCTGATTAAGCCGCTCGACACCGCCGCGGCGGCCGCGCACGTCATATATGACACGGCCCGAATCCGCGAGACGCGGCGTCACGAAATCCGGATGTAACGGCATCAACTCGCTAACCGGTCCCATCGGTCCCGGCAAAATCCGCGCATAGGCGTTGCCGCGCAAGCATAGATGCGCCATCAACCGGGCCTTAAAATGAAACGCCGTCGCGTTGCGCCGGTTTGGTTTCAAATCCAGCAACTGCGTCACCGGATGTTGCGCCAATTTTTCTGAATCACCGTTTGGTAGCCGCCGAAATACCGAAAACGGCAGCATCGCCAACGTCTCGGAAAGCAGCTTCACCGACGCATAGACAGCGGATGCCTGCATGGCGTTTTGATGCGTCACCGCCTGCCCGGCGCGCGACATCACCCCCGGCCCGCTGTACCAAAAGTCATCGGACGGGTCGCGGTTATTGGGCACCGGGTCGCTGGCCTGGAAGCCGCCGCCCATCAAATAGCCTATAAAGCTCATCGCTTGCCCACCGCCAAAGCCACTAGGAGCACACCCGGCGCGATGAACCCGGCCGGCGGGTAGGCCAACCAGGCACCATACGCAATTAGCCCGATGCCGCCAAAGGCGCACACATCCCGCAAAATTCCACGTCGATCCGGCGCGGCCGGCTGGCTCGCTTGTTCGCTCATGCTGCGGCCTCTTCGAAATCGTCCGGCAAGGTCCACCCCTCATCGTCTTCGAACGAACCATTGGCGCGCGCCACCGTCATGATTGCCGACACGACGCCGTCGATTTTGTTTTCCGGCCGCTCTTTGCGCGGATAGACGTTTTCTTTGGCGTCGTAATGACAAACGACATTCGACACCATCCACCGCAAGATCGGGCAGCCGTCATGGTGTAGGCGTCGGTCCATAGCCGCCGCCTGCAATTCCTTCATGGCTTCCGAAAAATTCTTTACCGTGGCCGCGATTTCGACCATCGGCACGCCCTTTTCCAAGAGTTGCGTTGCAAGGTGTGTGGCCTGCCACGGGTCGTAGGGTACCTCGATAACATTGTACCGTTCCATATCGTCCCGAATGTCTTCCTTGATCGTATCGAAGTTGATGACGTTGCCTTCCGTTACCGTCAAAAGGCCTTCCATTTCCCATTCTTCATATTTTTCGTTGTCGCCATCATCGACTTGCGCGCGGGGCACGTAGTAGTTGCCAAACAGGTAGTATTCGTCTCCGTCGACAAACAGTTTAACCTTCGCCGCAACGTCGATCTTGCTGGCCAGGTCCAACCCCACATAGCACTCCAAACCGTCTTCGAAATCTTCCGCCACTAGGCTTTCATCGGCGCACGCGTCCCAGGCGTCCATATTCATCCAGGCGCCCATCGCATTGACCCAGACATTCAAGCGCTTGGTTAGGAAGTTGTTCCGCGCCGCCGGCGTCTTCGCCGCCTTCGTAGCCAAACGTTTCAAGTCATCCGGATAGACGCTAACGCCATAATTCGGGTTGGCCTTGCGCCAGGTACTTTCGTCCTGCCAGTCGTCGCCCTCATCGATCGTGTAAATGATCCCGAAATAGGTATCGTCGACAACGTCACCTTCCAGAATCTTGACGACGTATGTTCGTTGTTCGTAGCAAATCCCCAGCCGATCGACGCCGGCCGTGGTGATGTTCCAGAACAGTGACTGCGCGCGGCTACCGCAAGCGGTTTCAAGCACGTCGTATAAATCGCGGCTCTTGTGGGCGTGCAGCTCATCGTTCGCTACGAAATGAATATTCATCCCATCTTGTGTCGCGGCGTTCGCATCCAGCGCGGTATATTTCGAACCGGTCGCCGGAACACTGACCGCTTCCGCAAACACTTCGACGCCGTAGCGCAGCCGGAATTCGGTCGAGCGTTGCGCCATAATTCGCGCCGGCCCGAACACGTACTCCGCTTGTTTCTTTTTCGTGGCCGCCGTGTAGACTTCCGCGCCAGCTTCATCATCAACAGTCAGCATGTAGAGCGAGACGCCGGATAGCTTGGTGGACTTGGCATTCTTCCGCGGCACTTCTTCGTAGGCGGTCCGGAACCGCCGCATACCGGTTTCCTTGTGCAACCAACCGAAGATC
The DNA here is from genome assembly GCA_021774435.1 of Alphaproteobacteria bacterium. Taxonomy (GTDB): domain Bacteria; phylum Pseudomonadota; class Alphaproteobacteria; order UBA8366. Next base: position 8,642 of record JAJFJB010000128.1, on the reverse strand, counting down.
GTTGTCAGGATGAATTGTTGCCATGGTTCAAGCCGGATGCGCTCACGCCGCCGTGCCCACTCACCTTTGATGTGCGGCATCAACTCAATAAATTTGCAAATCTTCGCCGCCGCCGCTTCGTCGAAACGATACGGCCAGTTCGGATCGTTTTTCGCCCGCGCCAAATCATCTATTTGTCGCTGGCACGCCAGCTTCACATAGCGGCACGCCGGGATTTTGCCCGCCACCACATCCTTGGCGTAAGCCAGCCCGGCCGCGACGTGGTCGCGGGTTTCCGTTTTAGAGGTCATCCCACGGACTATTTGCGGCCTTCGTTGCCGGCGCTTCGTCAGGCTGCCCGCCGAAAAGGTCGCCTTGCGCCGTCCCTTTCAGCCGAACGCGCGCGCTTGGCGTCATTCCGAATTCGGACATGTATTGCAGCATTTCCCGGCTGGCTTCCCGGGCGATGGCAATTTCCGGAATGGCTCGCTTCATTGTGCCGTTGCGGCCCTTGGTGTTGTACGTCAGGCTCCGCTTTACGGCCGTGTTTGCACGCCGCCAGCGACTATACGCCATGCAGTAGGCCGCATAGGCCGCCATATCGAGGCGCGTAAAAAGCCCCCACGAGAACAACACCGGCATCAGACGCCGCCATTCATCCGCGCCGATCTTGTCCAGATAACGTGGCGCCGGCATATGAAGGACTTCCGGTTCCGGTGTCGCCTCTTCAATCTTGCGATTTCCGGGATTGCCCTGGATAAGCTTTAGATTGGTCGGCTTGGCTTTACGTCCACGCGCCATCGCAACTTTCCAAATTGTCGAATTTCACAAAGGCCTGCATCGCCACCAAAAACGATGGCAGCTCGCGCCTAGTTCAAATTTTCCTGGTATCGCCAGAAGCCCCGATGCTGCAGCAACTCAGATTCGAGCGCGCACCGACCAAAGTCCGGCGTGTGTCTTTTACTTTTAATTACGCGGGTACAAAAATTTTACTGGCCAACGGTCTACGGATTCGGTGGTTTCAGGGATTACAGGCCCCCTACCCCCTAGCGGTCCTCCGTGGCGGTCTTGCGATCGTGGCACGGCTTGCACAAGGACTGCCAGTTCACTTGATCCCAGAACAGCCGCTTATCGCCGCGATGCGCTTTGATGTGATCCACCACCGTGGCCGCCGTCACCCGTCCGGCCGCCATGCACCGAACGCACAACGTATTCGCCGCCAGGTACGCCAGCCGTTCGCGCCGCCACCGGCGGCCATAACCGCGCTTGCTCGACGATCCGCGTTCCGCCTCGCGGCGCCGCGGTTCCGTCTTCGCATGTTTCAAACAATACCGGCCGGCTTTTGTCAGCGCGCCACACCCGGGGCGCTGGCATGGCCGCGGGGCAGCCCAGGGCATGCAATCCAGTCTGTTGTTGTGGGTCCAAAAGCAACGGCCGGCGATCTTTCGATCCCGGCCGCGGCGCGCTGCATAGTCTCCGTGCAACGTTAGTGATTTGATGCCCCAATTTTGCCAACCTTGGCAACCACTTTATGTTTTGGGTTTTTGCGCAGCAGACCGGCCCGACACTCATCAAGGATGGTATAATAGCGCTTGCGGATCGTCTCGCGCGACAACCTGCCCGGCAGCGCCGCGGCAATTACCTGGTGTGACACGCCCAGCACCCGCGCCATAAGAATGAACGCCGACGTTTCACTGCCCGTCGCCTTGTAGTGCATCACCCAACCCAGCACCGTATCCAGTTCCGCAATCGCCCGCGCGCTTGGTGGCGCCGGGCGGATGCGTGTCACGCCACTGCCAGGCGTCCAGCCCCGTTGCCCACCCACGGCGATGCGCGCCAGCATATCGCCCCACGTCACCAGCGTATCCGGCCACGCCTTGCCGTAACCGCGCACCCGTTCGCCGGGCAGCGCCTGAAGTGTTTCCCCTGCCTGCCTTACCATCCGATCCGCGTCCGCTCTCTTCATGTTCACTCCGTTCGCTATTGCAGACCTTAAGACCTTAAAGACCTTATTTCCCATTTACGCGGGTGTGCGCGCGCGCATATGCGATAGGCTCGCGAATAAGGTCTTTAAGGTCTGCCAAGGTCTTACCCCTTGATAAGGTTCCGTTTTTCGCCCAGACCTTATGAAAGCCAAGGTCTGAAATATGCGCCCATGGTCTGGATTTCCTAGATAGGCGGCTCGTCCGCAGCGCCATCGTCCGCATAAGGTCTGTCATTCCGCGATTCAGACCCCGCCAGAATCGACGCGTATTCGTCGCTCAACTGCCAATCACGATAGGACACCAACGAGCCTTTCGAGCGCTCCCAACTCTTCTCTGTCAGGATCAACCCGAAACGCCGACGCGACACCGGATCGACCGCATTTCGTTCCGCCCAAATCACATAGGCCTTGAATAAATCCGACGCCAAAATGGTGTAGCCCGGCCGCTCGACACAGGCCGATGTGATAAACGGCCCGATTGGGTCCGAATCGTCGCGATAGGCTTGTGTCGCGGTCCGCACTTCTTCCGGCACGATCAGCCCGCCGGCATCGCGATACATCCGCACGCCGTCCAATATCCAGTTCAACACCCCCGGCGCCTCTTCCGCGATGATCGTTTGCGCCAGCAGTTCGTCCCGTTCGGCCTTTGGAATGGTCACGGGAAACAGCACCAGCGCAATTCGCCGCCACGTGCCTTCGTCCTGGGCGAAAATTTTAGGCTTGTTGTTGAAGGACAAAATAATGGAATGCGTCGGCACGAATTCGAACGGCGGCAGGAACAACGGCCGAACCATGATCGGCTCGCCACCGGTCAAGGCCTTGATGGTGCTTTCCGACAGACGCGTGCCAACGCGCGGTTCGCTGGCCATCACCAATCGCGCGCCCGGCAATCGGACCAGGTCCGGCGTGGGCTCGCCGCCGCCGCGCGGCCGATCGTCTGTCATCGAGGCAAAAGGCAAGGTCATGCAATAATCGCCCAGCACACCGCGCGCGATATTGAGCAACACGGATTTGCCATTGGCGCCGCGGCCATAGAAGCAGACCAGCAATTGCGCGCCGCTATCACCCGTCGCCGCATAACCGATATAGGTCTGCACGAACTTCCGCACCGCCGGGTCCGGCAATATGCGTTCGACGAACTGCCGGAACTGCGGCGCCTCCGCTTTCGGATCGAACGCCACCGGCGCGCGACGGGTCAGCATATCGCCGCGCGCATGCGGCTTGACGCTAACCAGGTCGCCATCGCCACCGGGATAACCCATCTTTAGCGTGCCGTTTTCCACATTGAGCAATTCGGGCCGCGCGTCGAATTCATCAAGCGCATGCTGCAAATAAGGCGCCGACACATCGCGCATGGCTTTAAGGCGCCCGGAATTCATCGACTGCCGCGCGAACGCTTCCAGCGCTTTGACGCCTTCCGTCACTTTGCCGTTATGTGCCGTCAGAGCCTTCACTTCGCCCCGCATCGCGTCCGCCGTTTCGTGCGATCGAAGCTGGATCAGCTTTTTACCCTCCTGAAAATTCCAGCGCGCGCCGTCCCAGGCCCCCCATTCGCGCTCCGGCGTGTAAATCAAATCGGTGCCGTGCCGCTGGATAAGTCGCCGCGCGTTGCCTAAATCGGCCAATGCTTCGTACGACAAGAGCAGGTCCAGGCCCGGGTCATCGGGTAGCTCTTTCGTGGTGTGCCGCCCGCCATGTTCCGGCGCTTGGCCAGGCCCATGATATTCGCCGTCATCTTCGCTCAAAGCACCACCTCAATTTTCAGGGACTGCCGACGCGGCCGCGCCAAAGCCTTCAATTCCATCGCTGCCTTGGCGTCATCGACCACCGCGGCGATGCTGCAGGCATCAAGCCGCCGCAACAGCCCCTTCGCCCGGGACGATTTCCAATCCACCACCAGATAGCCGCCGCGCGTGGCGCCGGCTTCCAGAAAGGCCAACGCGTTCGAAAACAGGCGAATGCGCGCGCCGTGTTTTTCCGGCCAGCCTTCCCAGGAAAAATTCAGATTGTCGCCGGCGATCACGTCCGCCGTATCGGTACGGCGCCAGCGCAATTCGCGATTTTTGAGGGACACGGCGAGGATATCGAGCGCCGGCGTCGATTGGTCTTCCGCGACGGTCAGCATAGGCAAGGTCAGCACCGCCTCGCCGTCCTTGCCGCGAAAATCGGCAAACTGAAAACGCCCGCCCGGCTCTATCAGAATGCGCGCCACACCGATGAACAGATGCGCCACGGCCGCGTAATCGATACCGAACCGGCGCCGCAAATAGTCCTTGATTTTCGGATTGGTTTTAAGCGCGTTCCAATGCTCGATAACCTCCATGGTCAACGGGTCGCCATAGGCGGCATAAAGTCCGCCCAAGGCGCGCAACTGCCGCACCGTGCGCGGAAACGTTGCGTAACGGTCCAACCCCGCTTTATGCGCCTCGTAGATCGCATCGAATTGCAGTCCCGACATACCGTGGAACGGGTCCAGCCCCAGCGACATATCGATGGCGGATTGCAACGGATCGTCGGGCGGCAAAGTATTATCCGTCATCGGCACCCCCGCGATGTTCGGTAATCCAGGCCTGGACGGCGCGCGCGGCCGCGACGTACTCGTGCGACGGCGTTTGCGTGCGTTCCTGCCCCGGGTTGAACGTTTTCCAAATACGGTCGCGCAAATCCGCCGGCAGTGCGAACCAATGTTCGCGGCAGCCCCACACCGCCGGTTTCACCTGCCGATCGCAGCCCGGCCAATGGCAGCTATGGTCGCGGTCCTGCCCTTCGCCCTTCACATAGGCGACCTTGGCGGCCTTCGACCAGCGCCGGCCCTGCTTCAATTCCGCCGTATCGCGAAACTCGCGCCGGCGCGCTTCCGCCCTATCCTTCAATCGCTCAAACGATCCCGGCGCAATCGCCCTGCATTCGAGAATAACCGCACGGGCCTGCCCCAGCGCCGCATCCAACGAGGCAAGATCCCACGCCGCATCGATCAGCAACGCCACCGCCCCTTCAAACAGTGCGTACGGCCCATCCGGCGCCAGCGATGCCCGATCAATCATCGGACGCGCCATCCTTGCGCGGCCGCCCGGGCTTGCCCGGCGCCAGCGCAATTTGCGCGCGCCGCGCAATCGTGCGCACCTGATTGACATGACACCCCAGCGCATTGGCTATCTCCCCGGCCGATTGCGCGCCATGTTCGTCCACATAGCGGTAAAAATCGTCTTTCGTGGTCACGAATCCCCCTTCCCCTCGTTAGTGATTGTGCAGCCTTGTTCGAGACTTGAGCACGCTGTTAAGTTGTGGATATGTCCCTTTGGTTCGAAATTTTGCTGGTCTTGGCTATTTTCGCGGTTCCGCCATTTATCGATGGTTGGCCATACGAGATATCGTGGCCAGCTTGGATCCAGGCTGTCGGGTCCGTGCTCGCAATCTTTGTTGCGATCTATATTAGTTGGTGGCAGCACAATCGAACGGTGGAACGCGAAGACCGCGACCGCGAAATAAAGGCTAGAAGCTTGGCCCTTGCAATTTTCCCAGCTTTGTTGGTCGCAAAGATTCGATTGAAAGAAGTGAGAAAAAACTTTGTAGGACAAATCATAGTCCCGCTGGAGTTCCCAATTGTATTTGCCGAGAGCATTGACCGCCTCTACCTGTTGGGAGAAGCAGGCGCATCCGTTCAACAACTTTGGAGTACTGCGAATAGTTTCAACAGTTTGGCAAAAGAGACAATCACTGAAGAAAACCTTATCGCCATCGAAGAATTGCTCGATAATTTGGATTTTAACATCAATGAATCGATCGAGTTGATAACTCCAATTCATGACAAGGGCGCCACTCGCTTCTAAAGTGACGAAAGCGTTGTGAGCGATTGAGACCATGGTTAGCATCACCCTCGTGATTGCTACGCGTTGAGGGCTGATAGAATGGAGTCTGCCATCGCGAGTTTTGTTGCGGGTGCCCCCTACAAAACGCCAACCTTCCGGCCCATCGTAGCCAGACCGTTTCAGTGCAATCCGAACGTTGCGTTTGATGGCGCTCCCTTCCGGGGTGACCGCGCAGTAATCGAGCGCGCGCAGCAAGCCTTTGTAGGCTTCGGTCAGAGCGTGTACGCTCAAGTCTTTGCGAGGGAGAAAGCCATGCGAACGCTTTTTATCGCGACGTTGCTGGCGGCGTTCGCCTCTCAGGCTCAAGCGCAAGAGAAAATATCTGGGAAGGCTATCGCGCTTGACGGAGACACGCTTCTTGTCACAACCGATGCCAATAAAGCTGTTAAAGTGCGGCTTTGGGGTATTGACGCACCGGAAATGCAAGATTGGCCGTGGGGACCTTTTGCCAGAGGCGTGCTTGATGAAGTACTTCAAATTGTCGGAAACGAAATTCAGTGCACCACTATCAGCAAGCGCGATAACCGCGTCATCGCGCGTTGCTGGTTGAAAAGCAATCTCAATGAAAATGACCTGTCCAGGGTCATGGTTCGATCTGGAGCGGCCGTTGCGGACAGAAGCTACTCGATGGGCGCTTTTCTTCTTGACGAAAAAGAAGCCCGCGGCCTTCGAAATGGTATTTGGAGCGCCTCGGCATGGGATAAGTGGGCGCTTATTATGCCTGCCCCAAAAACTGAAGCTGAACGCCACAGACGGCTGAAAATGCTCGACGAAATGTCCAAACCGCGGAAGTAGCATAGCTACCCGACCGCCCTTTTCAGCTCCGGCGGATTCATGTAAACGGACTCTGCGCGCAATCGGGCTAGCGTTGAATTTTCGGCCAGCGGTGTAACCCTTGGCGTACCCGTATCTGTAAACCTCGTAGCGCATGTCGCTTTCCATGCTCGTTAAGAGGACACCTTCAGCGCCCCCAAAAGACGCGAGATGGTCTGATCGAATTTCGTTTGGTTGGTGTCCGCACCTTCGGCGTCACCAATCACGCGCTCTAGCACCTCATCTTTGAGGTCGGAGTTATCCGGCTCCCAGCCGTGCCAAACGTAATCGTCCAGGGCAACGGGAATAAGTAGCTTTGTGCCGCCCTCCTTCGTCTCCCGGCGTAGTGTTAATTCAATTTCGTGTTGGACGCCGGCGCGGGTCAGGGAGGATTCGCTGCACACCAGAACTACTCGGTCATGGCTATGGATACCCGACCGCACAGCGCCCTGGATCGTTTCTCCCCACGCGGCATGTTTGGTGAACAGGAATGTCCTCACGCCGTTTTGGTCGAGGGCACTCTGGAGCCGTTCAGCGAAATCCTGGTCCGGCCCGCCGTAGCTAATGAAGGTTGAATGCATGAGATTAAACAGTCCGTTGGGATCGAGAGATTTGACAGCGTCGATCAAGTAAGTCGCGACAACATTGGGCATGTCCGTCGCAACCAGAAAGGGCAGCAAGTTTGTGCAATGGAGTGACCGTGCAATCGACCGGTGATCGATCGTGGATGGACCTTGGTGATCGATCGAGGCATTGACCAAAGATGAGAGATCGACATCGGTAAGGGATGTGTTAAAAAGTATTACCTTCACGCAATCGGCCCCGCGGAGATCGGCCCTGCTGAGATTGGCCCTGCCGAGATCGGCCCCGCGGAGATAGGCCCCGCCGAGATCGGCCCCGCCGAGATCGGCCCTGCGGAGATTGGCCCTGCCGAGATCGGCCCCGCGGAGATTGGCCCCGCGGAGATCGGCCCTGCCGAGATCGGCCCCGCCGAGATCGGCCTCGATGAGATCGGCCCCGCGGAGATAGGCCCCGCGGAGATCGACCCCGCCGAGATTGGCCCCGATGAGATCGGCCCCGCTGAGATTGGCCCCGCCGAGATAGGCCCCGCTGAGACCGGCCCCGCCGAGATTGGCCTCGATGAGATCGGCCCCGCGGAGATCGGCCCCGCCGAGATAGGCCCCGCCGAGATCGGCCCCGCTGAGATCGGCCCCGCCGAGATTGGCCCTGCGGAGATCGGCCCCGCCGAGATCGGCCTCGATGAGATCGGCCCCGCCGAGATCGGCCTCGCTGAGATCGGCCCCGCCGAGATTGGCCCTGATGAGATCGGCCAGAATCTCGGGTTTTTCCTTACGCCAAGTGTTCCAAGCGCCAATGTCTCGCTTTAGCATCGCCACATGATCTTTGTTTGCCATCATGCGTTTCCTTTCGTCCTTAAGTTGCGGCCTAAAAATAGCATATGCGCAACCTGCTCCGTGTCCCGCTCGTTATTGACACGCGGGGGTAAATTGTCGCCCAATTTGGAAATGGCGAAAGGTGAACCTCCACTTTCTGAACGAGCCCTGAAATACGGGCGCAATGTGATTGCTGTTTCGAGCGTAATTATTGTCTTGGCTTGGGTGCCGGGCATTGAACCAAAGAGCTTCACGCCATTTGGCTTTAAAGTTAGCAATAGTGCGGAACTCTCGATTTGGGCATTGCTTTGCGCTGCTCTTGGTTATTACGCGATCAGCTTTGGCATCACGGCAATGATCGACGTAAGAGCCTGGATGTGGGCCGAATACGATGAATTTCGGCATTTGGAAGGTTTTCGCCGCAACATGCGCGTACAAAAACGAAGTTTGGGACACAAACAATCCCAAGAAATGCGTAATGAATTTAGGAAACAACATGGTCTTTTGTGGGATTCCAGACTGCGAATGTGGTGTCTCGATATCGGTTTCCCCGTTCTCATGTGCTTGTTGGCGGTGTTTGCAGCCGTTCCACACGTTTTCGGG
>JAJFJB010000127.1 GCA_021774435.1 Alphaproteobacteria bacterium | reverse complement strand
TGCGGGTAGCTCCTGCGCGGAAGCGAGGCACGTTTAGCACACGGGATAGGGCCTTTCAACCCGTGCGAAAGTGCCAATTCGTCGCGCTCTAAATAACCTGGATCGTCGTTTTACGCGGTAAGAGCTTCGGCAAATAGTCTGCGGCGCAAATTGCCCCTAAAGGAAGCTTTGTGGATCGATATCGACCTGGACCCTGACGGCATTTGGAATAGCCACTTTCGGCAACCATTTGCGCAATTGGTCTTGGACGGAAATGTTGCGGTCGACTTTCACTAAGAGGCGCCAGCGATGCCGGCCGCGCAGAATGGCAAGCGGCGCGGGAGCCGGTCCCAGGACACGTACTCCCGTATTATTCGGGGCGCATCGCGCGAGAGCCCGCGCCACGCCCGAGACGGTATCAGAATCCCGGCCTGAGACGATTAAAGCGGCAAGCCGACCGTAGGGCGGCCAACCACCAACCGTGCGGGCTTGGGCTTCCGCCTCAAGAAACCCGTCGCGGTCGCCATTGGCCAGTGCCTGCATGACAGGATGTTCGGGATGATAGGTTTGCAGCAAAACCCGGCCTGGTTCATGGTCTCGCCCCGCCCGGCCCGAAACTTGGTGCAAAAGCTGGTACGTTCGCTCCGCTGCCCGCAGATCGCCGCCTGCCAGTCCAAGATCGGCATCCACGACACCAACCAAGGTCAGCTTGGGAAAATGATGCCCCTTAGCGACGATTTGCGTCCCAATAATAATGTCGATTTCATGATTCAGCACTTGCGCGACAAATGTCGCTGCATCTGACGGCTTTCGCAACGAGTCGCTCGTGGCGATGCAAAGCCTGGCATCAGGTAGGAAGTTCATGACTTCCTCGGCGAGACGCTCCACGCCCGGACCGCAGGCAACAAGACTATTCGTGGCGCCGCAGCTATCGCATATTTCCGGCCGTTGGCCCGCATATCCGCAATGGTGGCACTGCAGTCTTGCGGAAAACCGGTGCTCTACGAGCCAAGCCGTGCAGTTCGGGCATTGCAGTCGATAACCGCAACTGCGGCATAAGGTGAGCGGCGCATAGCCGCGACGATTCAGATAAAGTAATGACTGTGTATTATTTTTAAGGGTTTCGGTGAGAGCTTGGCGAAGGGGTGGAGAAATCCAGCTTTGCCGCCCGGGTTGATGCTGCCGTAGATCAATGAGTTCAATATCGGGTAGTGCTGCGGCGCCATGTCGCGCCGGCAGGCTGACCCGCTCATATCTAGCGATTTCGACATTGTTGACGGTTTCCAACGATGGGGTTGCGGAGGCCAGGACGATGGGGAAATCGCCAATACGTGCGCGCACAACGGCCATGTCGCGGGCATGGTAGGCGACGCCGTCCTCTTGTTTGAAGGCGCTGTCATGCTCTTCGTCAACGACGATCAGGCCTAAATCGGGGTAAGGCAGGAATAGGGCGGATCGCGCGCCGACAATGACCCGCGCTTTGCCTTCTGCAACGGCGCGCCACGTGGAACGACGGCGGGACTGTGTCAGATCGGAGTGCCATTCTGCCGGGCGGGCGCCAAATCGTGCTTCGAAACGTTCGAGCCACTGCGCGCTCAGTGCGATTTCCGGCAGGAGAATAAGTGCCTGGCGGCCGCCTCGCAGTGCGTCGGCAATCGCCTCAAAGTAGACTTCCGTTTTCCCAGCGCCGGTTACACCGTCAAGTAACGTAACGGAAAACCCATCATTGCGGCTTTGAATCGCTTGCACGGCCTTTGTTTGCGCATCCGATAATACGGGTCCAGGGGTATCCGGGTCAGGCTCCGGAAAACGGGTGGCCGGCGGCATATTGACCTGGGCGAGCGCGTGTGCGGCGGCGAGGCCCTTGATCACACCGGTACTGACGGCGGCTTCACGTGCAATATCCATTGGAGCCAGAGGCGGAACGTCTTGCAACAGACTGATGACGCGCCGGCGTGCCGGAGTCATTCGTATGTCGGGTAATGCAGCGACATTAGTATAGGCGATTCGCGGTTTTTCGGGTTCCAAGGCAGCCGGAACGCTCATCGCCATGCGCAGCACCGCGCCGGGCGGTGCCAATGTATAAGCCGAAATCCAGGTGATAAATTGCCGCGATTCTTCGGGCAGGGGCGGTGCCGGCATCCGTAAAATAACATCCTTGAGCCGGTCCTCGGAAACGCTGCTTTCTGCACCCTGTGGTACTTTTCCCCAGACAACGCCGATCGCTTGGCGGGGACCCAGTGGAACCTTCACGAAATCCCCTGGCGCAAGTTCCAACGCCTCGGGAACGCCATAATCGTAGGCGTCCGCCAAGGGTAAGGGTAAAAGAACCTTGACCCGTGGTTTCGGCCCGGATGATATCAGGAGATCATTTTGTTGGCGCAGCGTCATCGTTTCAGAGTCTAAGCAGAGTCATCGCGTGTGCGCCATCCTGAAGCGGCGCCGTGCGCGCAACCGGAGAAGATTATGAAGTTTTTTTTGGATACTGCCGATATCGGCGAAATTCGCGAGCTAGCGGATACCGGCTTGTTGGACGGTGTCACCACCAACCCGTCGCTTATCGCGAAGTCGGGCCGCAATATTTTCGAGGTGGTGGCGGAAATCTGCGATGCCGTTGATGGTCCCGTAAGTGCTGAAGTCGCGGCCACCGACTTTGAAACCATGCTTGCCGAAGGGCAAAAATTGGCCGGAATCGCGGACAATATTGCGGTCAAGGTGCCGTTGACACCGGCGGGCCTTAAAACCTGCCGGGTCTTGTCGCAAGCTGGAACCATGGTGAATGTAACGCTTTGCTTTTCCGCCAACCAAGCAATCCTTGCGGCAAAGGCGGGCGCGAGTTTTATCTCTCCGTTTGTTGGCAGGCTTGACGATATTGCGGCGGATGGCATGAATCTGATCGCTGAAATTTGTGAAATTTACGAAAACTACGATGATTTCGATACGGAAGTTCTTGTTGCATCCGTCCGGTCTCCCATGCATATCACCGAAGCAGCAAAGATGGGGGCGCATGTCGCGACCGTGCCTGCGAGCGTTTTGTGGTCGTTGTTCAAGCACCCACTGACAGACAAGGGACTCGATGCGTTCTTGACGGATTGGAAGAAGACGGGACAATCGATCCTTTAGCAACTTTGGTGGATAACACATGACTCGGGAATCAACCGACTCCAACGAAGATGATCTCACCGATGCGCGCGTTGCCGCGTATCTGCAGGAACATCCAGACTTTCTGTCGCATAATCCCGATGTCCTAAAGTTCCTTTCTGCCCCGGAGCGCGATTTCGGTGATGGCGTCTCCGATATACAGGGCGCCATGATCCGGCAATTGCGGACCGAAGTTGCGCGTTTGAATGCCCGGCAGGACGAAATAATTCTCACCAGCCGAGCGAATTTGAACACGCAGAGCCGTGTTCATGAGTGTGTCGTTGCGCTCCTGGCGGCTAGATCATTCGAACAGGCGATCCAGATCGTTACGACGGACTTTGCCGTAATGCTCGATCTTGACGTCGTCACGCTCTGCATTGAGACCGAGGAGAATGCGACCGTCCCCTTGCGGCTGCCGGGCCTTCGTATGCTCGCAGTTGGTGCGGTTGACGCCACTTTAGGGGAAAATAAAAAGGTTCATCTGCGCAGTGATGTGCCGGCGGATCCGGAAATTTTCGGCGGCGGTGCAACACTAGTCCGGTCTGCCGCCTTTATACGCCTTAAAATTTCCGACTATACGCCGCCGGCCCTAATCGCCTTTGGTGCACGGCGTCCTGGAAAGTTTCACGCGGGCCAGGGGACCGAGTTGTTGAATTTCCTGGGTAAAGTTGTCGAACACGATATTCGGCTATGGCTTTCGCGCCCGAGCGAATAGGCCACGATGTAAACGCCGTAGAGGTCGCCGACGACCTCGCCGCGCTGATCGCGGATTGGCGTGCCTGGCTCGCCGATGAGCGTCGGGTCTCGGAAAATACCTTCCAAGCCTACGAAAGCGATTTGTTCGGTTTCCTAAGATTTATGACCGAGCATATCGGGGATACACCCTCAGTGACGAATATCGCCGCGTTGCGTCCTGCGGATTTTCGGTCGTGGCTTGCAAGACGCAGTCAGGATGGCCTGGGACGACGGTCCACGGCGCGGGCGCTTTCTGTCATACGGACGTTTTTCCGGTGGTGTGAACGCAATGAATACCTCACCAATCACGCCATCCGATCAGTCCGCTCGCCTAAAGTGCCCCATACTGTGCCGAAACCGTTATCGTCGCCAGACGCGGTGGCGATCGTCGAGCAGATCGGCGACTTGGCCGAAGAGCCGTGGATCGGGTTGCGCGATATCGCACTGTTCACACTTCTCTATGGCTGTGGACTGCGCATATCGGAGGCGCTTGGCTTGAAACAATCCGATGCGCCGACCGGCGATACCGTCACGGTTTTGGGCAAAGGAAACAAACAGCGCATGGTACCGGTCCTGCCTGCCGTTCGAAATGCGATTGGCGCCTACATGGAGGTTTGCCCCTATAATTTGGCACCGGAAGAACCATTGTTCCGAGGGGCTCGAGGCGGCCCTCTCAATCCCGCTGTTGCGCAGCGGAGCATGCGCGCCGTCCGGGGGTGGCTCGGGCTGCCCGATACCGCGACCCCTCATGCCTTGCGCCACTCATTTGCAACACACCTTCTTGCCGGTGGCGGCGACCTGCGCTCAATACAGGAATTGCTCGGTCACGCTTCCCTATCGACGACGCAACGTTACACCGAGATTGAAGATGCGCATTTGCTTGCGGAATACCGCGCAGCGCACCCGCGGGCACGGTAATTCCAACGACCGCGATACAGACTAATCGGCTACGTCTTGCTGCTTTTCGTGCAGAATGTCAGCCAGCGCTTGCAGGTTGGGCAAGGTGTATGTCGGTGTGACGCCAATCGGTAGTGGTTTCATTCGTTGCCTGTTGGTCCAAGCTGTTGCCAGCCCTTGCGTGTCCGCGCCGACGATTTCCCAGAAATGACCGGTGACCCAGATAATATCTTCTTTGGGGCAGCCGGCACGTTCCATGCCCAGCTTGAAGACCTTGGGTGAGGGTTTGAAGGCGAGCGCTTCCTCGCCGCTGCTGATAATCTCGTCTAAATACTGGCGGATTCCGGCATACTCGGTGTGATCTTCCAGCATCTTCTTCGTCGGATTGGCGATGATCTTCAACGTGTGTCCCTGTTCTTTCAAATCTTTTAGGGCACCGGGCACATCGGGATAGGCGCGCAGCTTGTGATATTGCGACATGATGTCGAGAATCGCCTCTTCCGGCAGTTCGATATGGTGCGTGTCGAGGGCCCAGCGTAGGCAGGATTCGGTCAGGTCCGGTTGCGGGATAAATCGCTCGCACAGGGTCAGATAAAACATCGACCACTTCTGCATGAAGCGCCAGTCTTCGGAGAGTTTTTGCGCGTTGTGCGACTCGAACAAATATGGCTCAAGCACATCTGAGATCGTGTAATTGTCGACCAATGTACCCCAACTATCAAAAAGCAATGTTGCCATTATTTCCTCCTTGATTTTTGGCGGCTGGCCCGCCCTGGGATGTTCTGGCTTCGCGCGCAATCATAAGCGCGAGCTTCTAAGCATAGCTCAACGGTTGTACTTTTTGTTGTTTATCGTGGTTTTTCTTTTTCTCTGAGTTTCAATGTCCGTATGGTTTATCTGGATGTCTGCTGCGCTTGTTGCCAGGTCGGCACATGCGCACATTTGATCGATAGGTGTAGGCTGATTTCCGAATGCGCGCGCGAATTAAGACCGAGCACTGGGTTCATGCCCATCTAAGGCGCTGTGCGGTTGCAACCGTACCGGCGTTTGTTGTGCGGCGCGGCGATAATGAGCGCGGCATGGTGCTCTTGAAGATCAACACGCTCGGCGACGGTTGCCGCGTGTTGACCCAGGCGCGAAATTTGGACGGGCAGATGGGCTGGTTGGTGGCATTCGACGGTGTGCTGGCACCGGAACCCGAAGCCGATGCCTATATCTCGCGCCAGACCGAGCGGGACCCAGATTTGTGGGTTATCGAAATCGAGGACCGCGAGGGCCGAAATTGGTTCGAAGGGGAAGAAATCTAAACGCACGGTTATGATTCGCGATTCCGTCGTGATATCTGCTATGGAAGACACTTGGCGGCGGCCACGATGGCCATCCGGTTGCGCGATTACGGAGATAAATGATGCGTTATCCAACCAATGATTTGGAAAATCTGTGGCTTCCCTTTACAGCCAATAAGGATTTCAAGCGCGACCCGAGGCTGGTTGTCGAAGGTAAGGGCTTGTTCTACACGAGCCATGAAGGAAACGAGATAATCGACGCCGTTTCGGGGCTGTTTTGCTCTCCCGCGGGCCAAAGCCGCACTGAGATTGCCGATGCGGTTCATGAGCAAATGCTCGAACTGTCCTACATGCCCTCTTTTCAGCATGGCCATCCTGCCGCATTTGAGTTGGCAAGGCAGGTTTCTCGGCTGACGCCAGGCGATCTCGATTATGTATTTTTCGCGAATTCCGGATCGGAAGCCGTTGAGACGGCACTGAAAATTGCGCTGCTTTATCATCGGGCGCGCGGCGAAGGTCAGCGTATGCGCTTTGTGGGGCGCGAACGCGGCTATCACGGGGTGAATTTTGCGGGCTTCTCCGTTGGCGGCATGGTGCGTAACCGGGAAATGTATGGTTTAGGCATCCCGGGCGTCGTGCATTTGCGCCACACCTGGCTCGAAGAAAACCGATTTACCCGTGGTCAGCCGGAACACGGTGCCGAACTGGCGAACGATTTACAGCGATTTTGCGACATTCATGGCGGCGATACGATCGCTGCCTGTATCGTCGAGCCCGTTGCCGGCTCGATTGGCTGCTATGTACCGCCGAAGGGGTATCTGGAGCGTTTGCGTGAAATTTGCGACGAACACGGCATCCTACTGATTTTTGATGAAGTGATTACCGGGTTCGGTCGGATGGGAACCAATTTTGGTAGCCATCGCTTTGGTGTTGAGCCGGACATTATGACGATGGCGAAAGCCCTAACCAATGGTGCGATCCCGATGGGGGCGGTCGCTGCCAGTGACAAGGTCTACAAGACGATCACCGAAGCTGCGGCGGAAAAGGGCATCGAATTTTACCACGGCTATACCTATTCCGCGCATCCAGCCGCCTGTGCCGCGGGTATTGCGGCGATCGGTCTCTACGAAAAGGAAAACCTCTTTAATCGCGCGGCTGAGATGGAGGCGTTTTTCCTCGATCAGGTGTTCGCGTTGCAGGATCTCAGTGTCGTGACCGACATTCGCGGGATCGGCATGCTCGCAGCGGTTGATATGGCGGCCGAGGACGGTACGCTGGGGCTGCGCGGCGGAAAAGCGGTGAAGGATCTCTATGCGGCGGGCGTGTTCACCAAAGTAACAGGCGACTCGATACTTATCGCACCGCCTTTCGTGTCGGAGCGTGCCGATATTGAGCGCATGATCGGCACCATTCACGACGTCATCAGTAAATACTAGGAACAGAAAAATGGCTGAAACGCTTTATCATTTCATCAACGGCGAGCACGTCGCAGGAGAGAGCGGCCGGTTTGGCGAAGTTTTCAATCCGGCGACGGGCGAAGTCAGCGCAAACTGTCCGTATGCATCGGCTAGCGACGTGGATACAGCGGTTCAGTCTGCTTTGGCGGCACAGCCCGCCTGGGAGGCAACGGCATCGCCACGCCGGGCCGCGGTAATTTTCAAATTCCGTGAACTTATCATGGAGAATATGGACAAGCTGGCTGAAATCGTTGGCCGCGAGCACGGAAAGACAATCGAAGATGCCAAGGGTTCCATTCAGCGCGGCCTCGACGTCACTGAGTTTGCTTGCGGCATCCCGCACCTTCTGAAAGGGGAACTCTCGACGAACGTCGGTGGTGGCATTGATACCTTTTCGATGCGCGAAGCGGTGGGCGTCGTTGGTGGCATTACGCCATTCAATTTCCCCGTGATGATTCCGTGCTGGATGGGTGTCATGGCGATTGCCTGCGGCAACGCCTTCATTAACAAACCATCCGAGCGTGACCCCTCCGCCCCGTTATTCCTGGCGGAAATGTGGAAGGAAGCAGGTTTGCCGGATGGCATCTGGAACGTCGTCAACGGTGATAAAGACGCGGTGAACGCGTTGGTTCAGCATCCCGATGTGCCCGCGATCAGTTTTGTCGGTTCCACTTTGGTGGGCGAGCACGTCTACCAATCCGGGACCGCATTAAACAAACGGGTCCAGGCGTTCTGTGGTGCGAAGAACCACCTGATCGTGATGCCCGATGCAGATATGGATCAGACGGTCGATGCGCTGCTTGGTTCGGGCTATGGTTCGGCGGGCGAACGGTGCATGGCGGTTTCCGTTGCCGTACCGGTTGGCGAAGATACGGCGAATGAACTGGTCAAACGGCTTGAGCCCCGAGTTCGAAGCCTCAAGATCGGCCCCTATAACGATCCGTCAGCCGATATGGGCCCGTTGATCACCGCGGAAGCGAAAACACGTGTCGAAGGCTATATCGATCAAGGCGTTGAGGCTGGCGCCGAGCTTGTTGTCGACGGTCGGGGGGCGTCCTTGCAAGGATACGAAAACGGCAACTTCGTCGGCGGTACGTTGTTCGACCGCGTCACTACCGATATGTCGATCTATAAGGACGAGATTTTTGGCCCCGTGCTATCGGTGGCGCGGGCGAACAATTTCGATGCCGCCGTCGATATGGTCAATGGGCATGAATACGCCAATGGCGTTGCGATCTTCACCAGGGATGGTGACGCCGCGCGCGCCTTCACCGACCAGGTGGATGTCGGCATGATCGGTGTCAATGTGCCGATCCCGGTACCGATGGCGTTTCATCATTTCGGTGGTTCGAAACGCTCCAAGTTCGGCGACACGCAAATGCACGGCCCGCAATCGGTCAACTTTTTCACCAAGATGAAAACGATCTCCGCCCGCTGGCCGAGCGGTATTCGTGAAGGCGCTCAGTTCACCATGCCGACGAACCGGTAGCGAAGAGCTTTAAAATCCGTGGAGGAGAAAGTCGACGGCATTGAGAATGTCGTCGGCATACTCGTCTAGTGACCCTACGTGTTTGTCGAGGATCGAAACGTGTACGCCTGCCATGTCGGTAGTCGCGAGTGCGTGCAGTTCGCCTTCGATAGCGACAACAGGGTTAAGTCGGGAAACGGGCGTGCCGAAACGCGGAAGAGGTATCAACGGTATGACAATTCGCGTTCTTAGTTGGGACAACAGACCGCTCTGAATGTCCACTAAGTAGGCGACGTCCGAGTTGCCCAATTCATTGCGATAAACATCAAAACGAGCCATTAGAAGCGGCGAAGGCCTTTGTTATACATGCCTTGACGATCAGCTCTTTCATTATGTTCTTTGATCGCGTTGGCATTTTCTTCAAGCCACAGAGCTTCGTTGGTTCGGCGAACCTCATCCGCTAACGCGGTTTCCGCAATTTGTGAGACATTGATGCCCAATTCTTTTGCTTGGTCGACGATGTCTGCGCGAAGAGACAGATTCACCGGCTTCCGGCGGTTTTTGTTCGTTTGATTTACTTTTTGCACGATAATGTCCATATAATATGCGCAGAAAACATGCGCATATTATATGGAAAAAATGAAAACCGCAATGTCATGCCTTAATTCGTGTGTTCTTGGGGTCGTAGAAGGGACGCAGACTGGCGGTTGCCGGGACGCGTTCCCCGGCGACGTCGATTTCGAAAGTGCCGACGGCAAGATAGTCGGTGTTAACGCCGTCTTCTTCATGAACGTAGCCCATACCCACCGACGCGCCGAGCGTATGACCGTACGCCGCAGAGGAAATGGCGCCGACCCGTGTACCGTCGCGGTAGATCGGCTCATCGTGATACATGAGCGGTTCCGGCTCATCGAGCTTGAACAGGACGAGACGCTTTGGCGTTGGTTTGCCGCGTTGCGCTTCGACGGCGGCGCGGCCGATGAAGTCCATGTCTTTGTTCCAGCCAACGGCAAATCCGAGGCCGGCTTCGACGGGCGTATCGACGCCGGTGATGTCGTGGCCCCAGTGGCGATATCCTTTTTCCGCGCGCAGTGAGTCCATGGCATGGTATCCGGCTGATTTCAGGTCGAATTCCTGACCGGCTTCCGCGAGGGTTTCATAAACATGAGCCGTGAATTCTGTCGGTACGTAGAGCTCCCAGCCCAATTCGCCGACATAGGTGATGCGTTGCGCCCGCACCCGGGCATAACCGATTTCAATCTCCTGGCTTGACAGGAACGGGAACGCCTCGTTGGACATGTTCTTATTGCCGAGCGCCGTCAGCAGATCGCGGGATCTTGGTCCCATCAGTCCAAGCATCGATGTGCCCGACGTGACATCGGTAACGATTGCGAACCGGTCACCAATACGGCGTGACAGCCAGGCGAAATCATGCGTTGCCCCTGCCGCGGCCGTGACGACAATGTACTGATCTTCCGCCAGCCTTGTGACTGTCAGGTCCGCCTCGATGCCACCGCGTTCGTTAAGCCATTGCGTGTAAACAGCCCGGCCCGGCGGTACGGCAACATCGCCGGCGCAAACTTCTTGAAGAAGGGCTTCCGCATCGCGGCCCTGAACGAGAAATTTTGCGAAGGACGTTTGATCGAACAGAGTGACTGCTTCACGGGTGGCTTTGTGCTCACTTGCCGAATATTCGAACCAGTTCTGCCGGCCCCAGGCATATTCGTAATCGGGTGTCGTGCCCTTTGCTCCGAACCAGTTGGGCCGTTCCCAACCATGCAATGTTCCAAAGCAAGCGC
Organism: Alphaproteobacteria bacterium; assembly: GCA_021774435.1. Classification (GTDB taxonomy): domain Bacteria; phylum Pseudomonadota; class Alphaproteobacteria; order UBA8366. The sequence continues at coordinate 24,094 of JAJFJB010000127.1, read as the reverse complement.
CTTCGGCGGCAAGTGCGTCATGCAATGGCGACCGCCGCGCACCGCGCGCGGTTTCTGGTTGCCTGAAAGGCCAATGCATGGCGTAAAGCAACCCGACTGACTCGGTCGTCCGGTCGTGAAGATAGTTTCGATTGATCTGGTAGGGATGGAACCGGGCGATATCGATGTCGTTGAGATCCATTGTCGGCGCGCCGTCGACAATCCATTCCGCGAGCGCCATTCCGGCACCGCCGGACGATTGAATGCCGACGGAATTGAAACCTGCGGCGACAAACAGCCGGTCGACGGTGGGCGCTTCACCCAAAATGTACCGGTTGTCCGGCGTAAAACTTTCTGGTCCTACGAGGAGTTGCCGGACTTCGGCCTTTTCCAGACTCGGAACCCGCTGCAACCCGTTTTGCAGGAAGATATCGAACTGATCCCAGTCTTCATCGAACAACTGGAATTCAAAGCCGTCCGGAATGCCGTCGCCACCCCAGGGTTTTGCGGTAGGCTCAAACCCACCGAGCAGCAAGCCGCCGACTTCTTCCTTGATATAGATATAGCCGTCCATGTCGCGGATCACCGGCTGGCCGCGGATGACTCCTTCCAGGGGCCGGGTCACCATGTACATGTGCTCGGCCGCATGCAGCGGCACGGTTACACCCAATGGTCGGGCCAGATCCCTGGTCCACATGCCGCCGCATAAAACGACGACTTCCGCGGAAATCTCGCCCTGATCCGTGCGTACGCCGACGGCGGCTCCAGCGCGGGTCAGAACCTCCGTCACCTTTATGCCCTCGGCAATCATGGCGCCGCCGGCCCGCGCACCTTTCGCCAAGGCCTGGGATGTGTCGGTTGGGTTGGTTGTGCCGTCGCCGGGCATCCAGTAGGCCGCGACCAGGTCGTCGGTGCGCAGCATCGGCGCGCGCTCGCTTACTTCGTCAAAGGAGATTCTCTCGATCTCGACATCGAAGGCGACGGCCATGGCAGCCTGCCGTTTCAGTTCTTCTTCGCGGGCCGGCGTCCGGGCCAGCGAGATGCTGCCGGTTTGCCGGTATCCGGTCGCTTGCCCGGTCTCCGCTTCCAGCTTTTCGTAGAGGTCCTTGGTATATTTGGCCAAATTTGTCTGGCTGTGTGTCGCCCGAAGCTGTGCGACCAATCCCGCGGCGTGCCAAGTCGTGCCACACGATATCTGACCCTGCTCAAGCAACACCACGTCGGACCAGCCTAGCTTGGTCAGGTGGTAAGCGATACTGCAGCCGGCGATGCCGCCGCCGACGATGACCGCGCGAGTATGCCGAGGCAAAGATTTGGCCATGAGCCTAGCTTCCTATTCTGGCTTTATTTGAAATCTTTATAGCGATTGCTTGTGCCGGCGGCGAGGAGAGGTTGAGAGATTTTAACCGGGTTGGAACGGCCATCGTGCTGGTTTAGGTTCCTCCGCAATTCAAAGGAGCACGCAATATGGTCACAAAGAATTACGAACCGTTCCTCCTGACGCCTGGACCACTTACGACATCGCTAACAACCAAGCAGGCGATGCTTCGCGATTGGGGATCCCGGGACGCGGCATTTATCCAGATCAACCGGGAAGTCCGTGACAGACTTGTCGCGCTTGCGGGCGGTGGTGAGGCGTTCACTTGCGTGCCAGTGCAAGGCAGCGGCACTTTCGCGGTCGAGGCAATGGTGGCGACGTTTTTACCGCGCGACGGAAAGTTGTTGATCCTTATCAATGGTGCCTATGGTCATCGCATCGCAAAGATTTGTGACTACCTCGACCGCGACTACGTTACCTATGAGACCGCCGAAAATACACCGCCCGACCCTGCGGAGGTCGATGCGATTTTGGACGGTGATGCTGCGATATCGCATGTCGCGATCATTCATTGCGAAACCACGTCCGGTATCCTGAATCCTGTCGCGGAGGTTGCGGCGGTTGTCGCGAAACGGAATCGCCGCTTATTGGTCGATTCGATGAGTGCGTTCGGCGCCTTGGAGATAGATGTCGCCGCCTTGCCCTGCGATGCGCTTGCCGCATCGTCAAACAAATGCATCGAGGGGGCGCCGGGCATGGGTTTTGTTATTTGCCGGACCGAAACCTTGGCTGCGGCGAAAGGCAATGCGCATTCCCTCAGCCTCGATCTGCAGGATCAATGGAGCGCGATGGAGAAGAACGCCCAGTGGCGTTTTACACCGCCGACCCATGTCGTTGCGGCCTTTCATCAAGCGCTGGCGGAACATGCGGACGAAGGCGGTGTCGCGGGACGTGGCGGGCGGTATCGTCGGAATTGTGAAATTCTGATCTCGGGGATGAAGGCGCTCGGATTCGAGCCTCTTTTACCGGCGGCGTTGCAGGCACCTATAATCGTGACGTTCCATATGCCTGTTGACCCCAGCTTCGATTTCCAGGTTTTTTATGATCGACTCGCCGAGCAGGGCTATGTGATTTATCCCGGTAAGTTGACCGTCGCGGATAGTTTTCGCATCGGCTGTATTGGCCGGATCGACGAGACTGTAATTCAGGGCGCTTTATCGGCGATGGAGAAGACGCTTGAAGATATGGGCGTACGGCAGCGGGGACCGGCCGCCGCTTGAATGCGGCATGCCATTCAGCTTTCTTGTCACTGAAGATCGGCGTAAAGTCCGCAGTCCAACGGATGGAGAAAGATGATGGCGAATACTCCCGTGTCGGTAAATGGAACGGACTATGCGTGGCCGCAGGCGCCTGTCGTCGTCGTCTGCGTCGACGGGTCCGAGCCGGCTTATATGGACGAAGCCATCGTGGCCGGCCGGATGCCCTGGCTTGCAGGTGTCCGGCAAAGCGGAACAAATCGTATTGCGCAATGCGTCGTGCCAAGCTTCACCAACCCCAATAATATTTCGATCGTAACCGGCACGCCCCCGGCCGTGCACGGCATCTCGGGCAACTTCTTCTATGACCCTGCGACGGGTGAAGAAGTGATGATGAACGATCCGAAATTCATGCGCTGCGACACCCTGTTGGCGACGTTCGCGGACGCTGGGGCCAAAGTCGTCGTTGTGACCGCGAAGGACAAGCTACGGCGGCAGCTTGGCCATAAGCTCAAGGGCGTTTGCTTCTCCTCTGAAAAGGCCGATGAGGCGACTTTGGCGGAAAATGGTATCGAAGGCGTTGTCGATTTGGTTGGCATGCCGGTGCCGTCGGTCTATAGCGCCGAATTGTCCGAGTTCATCTTCGCCGCGGGCGTGAAGATTATGGAGCGGGACCGCCCGGACATCATGTACCTGTCGACGACGGATTACGTGCAGCACAAGCATGCACCAGGCACTGACAAGGCCAACGAATTCTATGCCATGATGGATGGTTATTGGGCGCAGCTCGATGCGCTAGGCTGCACGGTCGCATTGACGGCGGATCACGGTATGAATGCGAAACACGACCCTGCGACCGGGGCGGTCAATGTAATCTATTTACAGGACCTAACGGATGAGTGGCTCGGCGCTGGCAAGGCCCGCGTGATCTTACCAATTACCGATCCCTACGTCGTTCATCATGGCGCTCTAGGGTCTTATGCTACCATTTATATAAACGACGCAGCGATGCGTGAGACTGTGGCCGGAAAGCTTGCTGCGATGGATGGTGTCCTGGAAGTGATGAGCAACAAGGATGCCTGCGCGCGATTTGAATTGCCGTCTGAACGGGTCGGCGACCTTGTTGTGACTAGTGAAAAGCATATGACCCTGGGCAGCAGCGCGGATAAGCATGATTTATCAGGTTTGACTGAACCCTTGCGCAGTCACGGCGGTCCGACGGAACAATCGGTACCACTGATCGTTAATCGTGCCACGCCAACCCTCACGGCAGATGCGCCATTGCGCAACTTCAGTGTGTTCGATGTGGCGCTGAACTACGCGCAAGGCTCGATAGAGCAAAGAGGGGCTGCCGAATAAACGGCCGGCGGTGTGCAGGATTAATTTTCGACGAGTTCCAGAATATTTTCATGCGCGACGCGACGCCGGGTTGGTGGGCTTAATTGCCGGAGTAGCCGTTTAACGCTCTGGATTTTTCGCCGGTCGGAATCCCGACTGCGCTGCGATGCGTCCGTACCCACGATGAAGCGAGTTGGATTGTCCTCGATCAAGGCGAGCCATTGCGGCCAGACATCGTTGTCGTTTCTGAAGATCGTATAGTCCGGCGACCGTGGGTGAATTCGCCACGTTCTGGCGCTGAGTTCATAGGTTAGGTTGGCGTGACGTGCGATCATCCGCTTGGCGATGAAATAGGGCGTATAGCCACCATGCGCCCAGATGACTTTGACCGTTGGGAATCTCTCGAGGAGTTCCGAAAATTCACGCAATCTTGTGATCTCGCAATGGATGTTGACGGGGACATCGTATTGCCCTGAAAGCTTCATGATGCCGGTCATCATCGAGCCGAGCAGATCAAAATCGGCTTCGGGAAAGCCGCGGGAGGGGAAATGCGCCACCGAAATCTCACCAATCCCTTTTGCGTGTCCACCCGCGAGCAAAGCGTCGAGCTCGGCCAGCAACGCCATATCCTCTTCTCTCCAATAGGGCCGATAACGCTGGCGCTCCGGAGAGATCGACACAAACGGTATTAGATGTCGGGGATGTAATTCTGCTGCCTCGATCAAGGACTCATTCTCGCTGGAGCGCCCCCAGAAAATGACCGCTTTTGGGAGATCGTGCGCGCTCATAAGGTCGAGATACATATCGCTTCGATTGAGATGAACATGAGAGTCGACGAAGGACAGGTCGGTCTTCTCATCGGCATTTACTGGCAGTACGGCGGGGAGCAACGTCAAGATTAGACAAAGATAAATCTGTCTCAATTTCCATGACCTCTCGACAATAACAGCGCGATGCGATGTCTCTCCTTCGGCACTTTCCAACCGCGCGTTGCGCCACCGGTGTCAGAGTACCACCATTCATACTAAATTTCATTCCGATATGGGCATGGCGGCTGGACCCGGATGGCTTGGTCTCACGATTTTGTTTTAGTTTTAGTTCGGAATGCGCTAACGAGTGATTGGTTAAATGGAAAAAATGAAAAAACGTCAGGGAGGATCGATATGGCGCGCTTAGGGACTCTCGCCACAGGAATTATTTCAGCTGTTGCCCTTTTGGGCGTATCGCTGCCGTCGCTTACCGCGGAAGCAATGGAGTGCCCTCGCGGCACCCTCGATAAGCAATATTGCGATTACAACAATGACCTCGTTGCCGATCTTCCGGCCGACGAAAGCAAATGGGTAGATCCGAGCACAATCATCTTCACCTACACGCCGGTCGAGGATCCCGCTGTTTACGCCAAAGTCTGGGACGGTTTCATTCAGCATATGTCGAAAGTGACAGGCAAGAAGGTCGTCTTCTTCCCGGTCCAGTCCAATGCCGCGCAGCTTGAAGCCATGCGTTCTGGCCGTCTGCATGTCGCCGGTTTCAACACGGGCTCCAATCCGATCGCGGTCAGTTGCGCCGGCTTCGTGCCGTTTGCGATGATGGCGGCGAAGGACGGTTCGTTCGGCTATGAGATGGAAATCATTGTTCCTGCCGGCAGCGATATCAAATCGCCTGCCGATATCAAAGGCCGGACGATGACGTTCACCTCGCCGACCTCAAATTCGGGTAACAAGGCGCCTTCGGCCCTGATGAAATCGGAATTCGGCTTGATGAAAGATAAGGATTTCAAGACGAATTTCTCCGGCAAGCATGATAACTCGATCCTCGGCGTTGCGAACAAGGACTACGAAGCAGCGTCCATCGCCAATTCCGTGTTGCGCCGCATGATCAAGCGCGGTGTCGTAAAGCCGGAAGCGATCACGTCGATCTACAAATCGCAGACTTTTCCGACCACAGGATACGGGCATGCCAATAACCTGCACCCGGCCGTGGCCGCGAAAATCAAACAGGCCTTCTTTACCTTCCAATGGGAAGGTTCTGACTTGAAAAAGGAATTCAAGAAGGAAGACCGATTCATCGCGATCACGCATAAGTTCGATTGGGACGTTATCCGCAAGATCGATACTGCCAACGGTATCAAATACACCTGCAAATAAAGTGATGAGCATTTGCGGGCCAGCGTATTGGGCGCTGGTCCGCGAGTGTATTTAAATTTCTGAAATTCGGCAGGGGCCGCCATGCTTCGCTTGGACACGCTCGTAAAGCAGTACAAGACAGGAGATTTGGCGCTAAAGGGAATTAATCTCGACGTCCCTGACGGCCAGGTCATGGCCTTGATCGGGCCCTCCGGTGCCGGCAAGTCCACCTTGATCCGATGCGTCAATCGACTGGTCGAACCGACGTCGGGCAAGGTTTCCTTGAACGACATGGAGCTCACCACGCTGAGTCAGGGCCGCTTGCGAAAAGCCCGGCGGCGCATGGGCATGATCTTCCAGGAATATGCGCTAGTCGAACGCTTGACGGTGATGGAAAATGTCCTTTCCGGCCGTCTCGGCTACGTCAGTTTCTGGCGCAGCTATTTCCGCAAATTTCCGCAGTCCGATATCGACGAAGCGTTTCGGCTATTGGCCCGTGTCGGGCTCGACCATATGGCGGACAAGCGTGCCGACGAACTTTCGGGCGGGCAGCGTCAGCGGGTCGGTATTTGCCGCGCGTTGATTCAGGACCCCGAACTTCTGCTCGTTGACGAACCGACCGCATCGTTGGACCCGAAAACGTCCCGGCAGATCATGCGCCTGATTCGGGAACTCTGCGCCGAGCGCAAATTGTCCGCGATCATCAATATCCATGACGTTCTGCTGGCCCAGATGTTTTCCGAGCGGATCGTCGGATTGCAGCTTGGCGAGATCGTTTATGATGGCCCGCCGGATGGGCTGACACCGACTGTGTTGACGCAGATATATGGGGAGGAAGATTGGGAAGCCACCATTGAAAAAGTCGAGGACGAAGAAGACGATGATGATAGCATCGCGCAATTCGAACACGACGAGATGGATGCGCAGGTTTCGGAAGTCCAATGAGTGATGTCGCTCCTTCCGGACGTCGCTGGAAAAGGCCGCCCTTCATTGCCAATCCGACTCTCCGGTGGGGCTTGGCTGTGGGTGCGGCTGTCTATCTTGCGGTCGCCTTCGGAACTATGGAAGTCAACTGGTCGCGGGTCGCGGACGGGCTGCCGCGGGCTCAGCGCTTTCTCGCCTCGTTTTTTCCGCCGGATTTTACCTCCCGCGCCGGTGATATTTTTGATGGTATTCTCGAAAGTCTTTGGATGACGGTGATTTCGACCGTTGTCGGGATAGCGATCTCGATCCCCGTTGGGCTCGGTGCGGCAAGAAATCTTTCGCCGCGACCGGTATATCTATTTTCCCGCGCTGTACTTGCCGGATCGCGGACTTTTCCTGAAATTATCCTTGCAATGTTAGCCGTCAAGCTCTTCGGGTTCGGTCCATTTGCGGGTTTCCTCGCGCTCTCGATCGGCACAGTTGGGTTCTACGGTAAGCTGTTGGCCGAGGACATCGAGGATATGGACCCCGTTCAAGCTGAAGCAGTGAAGGCGACCGGCTCGTCTTGGTTCCAGTGGCTCAACTATGCGGTTCAGCCGCAAGTCATGCCGCGCATGATCGGTCTCGGCATGTATCGCTTCGATATCAATTTTCGCGAATCGGCCGTCGTCGGCATTGTCGGCGGTGGCGGCATCGGTGCGACATTGCTGACCTCGTTCGACCGCTATGAATTCGACTCTTCCGCCGCGATCCTTCTGATCATTATCGGCATTGTCATGGCCGTCGAATACAGCTCCGGCTATATCAGGCGGTGGGTCCAGTAATGCCGGTTGATGTCAAAGATGGCCTTAAGGTTTGGCAGCGCCGCGACCGCAATGGTCAGTTGCTGATCTGGGCCACGCAATTCGCCGCGGTGGCGATCTTTGTCTATTGCTGGGAACTGGTTTCTGAAAAAACGATTTGGATGTTCGTGACCGACGCGCCGCGGCAGGCGGCTGACATGGCGAGCCGAATGATACCGCCGAAGTGGGAGTATCTGAATACGCTTTGGATACCCGTTTGGGACACGATTGCTATCGCCACCCTTGGTACGTTGATGGCTATTGTGATGGCCTTTCCAATCGCTTTTCTCGCGGCGCGAAATACAACGCCAAGCAAGACTTTTATTCGTCCGATTGCGCTTTTTATTATCGTGTCGTCTCGCTCCATCAACTCGCTCCTCTGGGCGTTGATGTTGGTGACGGTTATAGGTCCTGGCGTTTTCGCGGGTGTTCTGGCGATTGGATTTCGTTCGATCGGATTCTGCGCCAAGCTGCTCTATGAGGCAATCGAGGAAATTGATGAAACGCAGGTGGAGGCCGTCACCGCGACCGGCGCCAATGGTCCTCAAATTCTCAATTACGGAATCGTGCCACAGATTTTGCCCGCCTTTGCCGGTATTTCGGTGTTTCGTTGGGATATCAATATCCGGGAATCCACGGTTTTGGGTCTCGTTGGTGCCGGCGGTATTGGACTCCAACTCAATGCGTCTATTAACACTGTGACCTGGACACAGGTATCCGTCATTCTCCTTGTAATTCTGGGTACCGTGATTGTCAGCGAATGGGTCTCGGCGAAGGTCCGCCATGCCATTATCTGATTTAAGTCTGTCGGTCTGATAGTAGCACTTCGGCCAGCTCGGCAAATCCTTTGCCGCTTTTGTTCTGGGTGACGTAGGCCGGTGCAGCGTCAAGCTGGTCAGCAAAATCCATAACGTTGGCGACTCCGACGGCATGTTCGAAGAATCCGAACATCGGCGCGTCGTTCGGCGAATCGCCGACGAATACGAATGCGCTCTGTTCTGCAGTAAGATCGGTTTCGAATTGTTCGGCGAACAACAGCTTGGTCATGGATAGTTTGTCGTAGTCGCCGAACCATCCGTTGACATGAATGGAACTCACCTTTGCTGAGGCCCCCGCTTCGGTAAACAATTCAACGATACGTCTGACCTGATCCCGTGGCAGAGGCGGTACATCTTCACAAAAGTCGATTGCCAGATCGGCTTCCCGGTAGGCTTGATCGGATGCGACCGCACTGCCTGGGACTTCGGCGAGTATGCGGTCTCGTAAGTCGTCGAGGCGGGATCGGTTTCTGGTCCGGGAAGCGAAGTCGTGGTGGAACTGTGAGACCATGCGCTGTTTGTCATTGAGATAGCGAAAATACAATGCGCCGTTTTCGCCAACGACGGCATCGACCGGCCACATGCGGGCAATATGATCGCACCAGCCCGCCGGCCGGCCGGTGATCGGTACGGTCATGAGTCCCACTCGTTTAAGTGACTCGAGCGCGGTATAGGCCTGGGCTGTCAACTTGCCGTCGGTGGTAAGCGTATCGTCGATATCGAAGAGCACACCGCGAATTCGCCGCTTTGCGTCTTTCGAAAACATTTTTAGCGGCTGAAATGTCGTTGGAAGGGTCATAGGATCCGGTCGGGATAATCGCTGATGATCGATTCCGCACCCCACGAAAACAGTTGCTCGGCTTTTGCTCGTTCGTTCACGGTATAAATTCGAAGCGGAAATTCTGCGCGCCTCACTTGCTCCGCGTCCGATGCGGACAGGCGTTTATGCCCACAATGCAAGGCGGTGCAGCCGAGTTCGCGCATGATACGCGCCCAATCCGAGATTAACTCTCCGATGAGAAGAGCTCGTTCCAGATGCGGGGCGACTTCACGGGCCGCGGCAAGGGATTCTGGCTTAAAACTCGATATCAAGGGCGGGGGTAAGGCGCTTGGCCACTGCTCGCGCAGCATGCGGCCCACGATATGGCCCGTTTCTATTTCCCTGCCTGCGGATGGCTTAATCTCGACATTGGCACCAAGACCCAGCGCGGCCAAGAGTTTGATGGTCTCTTCCAATGTGGGTAACGGTTCGTCCGTGAATTCCTTTGTGAACCAGGAGCCGGCATCGAGAGATTGCAGGGCCGCTAGAGAGGTTTGATCAACGGGGCCTTTGCCATCGGTGGTTCGGTCGAGGGTATCGTCGTGGATCAATACGGGAATTTTGTCGGCCGAAAGATGAACATCGAATTCGACACATTGTGCGCCAAGCGCCGCGGCCGTCCGGATGGAGGTGAGGGTGTTTTCGGGAGCATGGCCTGCGGCGCCCCGATGACCGATAACGCGTGGCAGGTTCATAGAACTCCCTTTCTATTTCACCATTCATGGATAGCATTCCAGGCGAGCACCCGGAAGCCGGAAACGGTTTTGAACTGCCGCGCGCCTAAAGGCGGACCGTAATGCTGATGATGTAAGCTGCATATGATCCAAGCAGAAGGACTCCTTCCGCACGGCTGACCTGCCAGCCGGAGATCATGATAGGCAGCAGGACAACTGCTGATGCCAGCATGACCCACTGATCAATGGTGATTATATGATCGGAGAAAGGGAGGGTGCCGAAGAGAGCGCCAGCCCCGAGAACGCCGAGAATATTGAAAATATTGCTACCGAGAACATTTGCGATCGCGATGTCGGTATGGCGCCGGTACGCTGCCACCATCGTCGCGGCGAGTTCCGGCAGCGATGTTCCAAACGCCACCAAAGTCAGGCCAATTATCGATCGGGAAATACCGGCCGCCTCGGCAATTACGACAGCCGATTCCACGAGTAAGGTCGCGCCATAGGCCAATCCAGCAAAGCCGCCAACGATATAGGTTGCGATAGTAGCGCTATGGCGCGGAATGCCGCTTGTTTCTTCGGCAACGTCTTCGTGCAAGTCCGCGGTGGCATCGTGATGGCGCGTATCCTGTAAGTAGCTCCACCACATGAAGGCAATCAACAAACACAGCATTGTGACGCCTTGCCATGCGGCGATGCCACCCCAGAGTCCAAGACCGCAGAGTAGTACGGCTGTGAAGAGCATGAAGGTGCCGTCGCGCCGAACCGCTCGCGGATCGCAGATCAAGGGGCGGATCAACGCGCCGGCGCCGAGGATCAGCAAGGTATTGGCAATATTACTGCCGATCGCATTGCCAATTGCGATACCGGTATTGCCCGTCAGAACGGCTTGAACGGTGACGACAAGTTCGGGTGCGGAGGTGCCGAAACCCATGACAGTCAGCCCTATGATGGCTGTCGATACGTCCAGTTTTCTTGCGAGCCCGATTGCGCCGCGCAACGCAAATTCGCCTCCGAGAATCAATAAAGCCAGCCCTAAGGCGAGAAACAGGACTTCCATAAATTCTCGATCACTTTGTTCCCACCCAAGACTGGCACTCCTCGCCAAATCGGCCGGCGCGCCGTCCTTCGTTCAAATGGCGTGGCAGGACAGAAGTTCAAGGACCCAAGGCGAGCCTTAGTAATTTGGGCTGTATTGTGGTCGAAATTGTCGCGGCGCAAAGTTCAGTTATTTGGACCTTAGTCTAATATAGTTTTTGAAATGTTTATTTCGGTTTCCTCGGGGTAACGATACTTGGTAAGTACCCCCTGAACTTTTACGAATTATTGCCAAATTACCTATAAGGAACGTTTTCCGATAACAAATCGTGCATTGAGTTTGAATGGAATCCCTTCGTAGCGTAGGCACCGCAAGACGCGACCTCGTAATCTGTTGCATTGCCGTCGTTTGCCTGTTTTTTGTCGCGTCGCACTACGATTTTTTCGAACATTGGGCTGAATGGTCGGAGGCGCACGAAGACTGGGAACTCGATGAAGTTTTCATGGCTCTCGTGCTGGGAAGTGTCGGATTTGCGTGGTTTGCCTATCGACGGTGGCACGAGACCAGGGAATTGTTAAGCCTGCGGCTCGAAATTAACAGGCAACTCAACGACGAAATCGTTGCGCGGGAACTGGCACAACGGACCCTTAAGGAGAGCGATGAACGACTTCGGCAGGCAACGCAAATGGCCCGGCTGGGGTACTATATTTGGGATGCCGTAGAGGATCGCTGCATCTATTGCTCGGATGAAAATGCCCGTATGCATGGCCTCACCGCTGACCAATATATGGATAAGGCTTCCGGCTTGGATGGCGAATTCACGTTAACGCATCCTGAAGACCGGGCAGCCGTCAAAGCTGGGATGGAAGCATTGCGCCGCGGCGAGATTTTCGAAATGGAGTACCGAACGATTTCGCCAAACGGCGATATACGCTTTCTCCGAGAAATTGCGCATCCCGTCTTCGATGATGACGGCAAAGTCATCCGGGAAATAGGCGTTTGCTTGGATATTTCGGAGATGAAGCATGCCGAGACGCTTTTGGCCCGCGCGCTGGATATAACGCCGTCGTTATTCGCGTTGTTTGACGCGGACGACCGTCTTGTCATTTGCAATCAAAGATATCGAGACCTTAATGAGACCGAAGGATTTCGCATCGTCCCGGGAATGCATTTCGAGACAATCCTCCGAACGTTGATCAACAAGGAGGGAATCGACGGATCTGCTGCGGAAAAAAGCGCCTGGATTGCGCAAAGACTGGACCGGCGGAACAACCCCGCTGATCACATGGAATATCGAAGAAGCGATGGCGATTGGTTGGAACTGAGCGATCACATTCTGGAGGATGGCAGTGTTTTTACCGTCTCTTCGGTCACCACGGAACGAAAACGCGTCGAGGAGGAACTGCGGCAAGCACAAAAAATGGAAGCGGTGGGTCAATTGACCGGTGGGGTTGCGCACGATTTCAACAATCTTCTTGGTGTGATCGTTGGCAATACTGAGTTGCTTGAAGACGAGGTCGGCACCGAGAATTCCTCCGTTCAGGCAATATACCGCTCTTCCCAGCGCGGGGCGGAACTGACGCAACGGCTCCTCGCCTTTTCCCGGCGCCAACCCTTGCGTCCCGCGACCATCGATTTGGCGGAACTGGTTGGCCATTTGCATCAGATTTTAGGGCGTACGTTGGGTGCGGCAATCGAAATCAATGTCAATGTTGCCGCGTCGATTTGGCCGGTAGAGGCGGATCCGGGACAATTGGAAAACGCGCTTTTGAATTTGGCAATCAACGCGAGGGATGCCATGCCAGACGGCGGCACCCTTGAGTTTACGGCGGAAAATTTTTCTGTCTCACAGAATTTGGGAATAGAGACAAACCCGTTGAACCAGGGCGATTATGTTTCGTTGCAGGTCAGGGATACGGGCACTGGTATTCCTGCAGACATTATTGAAAATGTCATCGAACCGTTTTTCACTACTAAAGATGTGGGAGAAGGCAGTGGGCTCGGCCTTTCGATGGTTTATGGGTTCGCGAAACAGTCAAACGGTGACCTCCGAATCGAAAGCGAACCGGGCCAAGGGACGGTGGTGACATTATTCCTGCCACGAGCCATGACTGCGCAGGATTAAGCCGCGTCCGGATCTCCCAGCGCGTGACGTCACGGCCTCTCACGCTAAATTTTGCCTCGGCGCTTCGTGCTGCGGTTGCGGATCTTTTTGTAAACCAATGGTGTTAGTGAAAGAATGGAAAGCCCTGCAAGTGCAATAATGACTTCCGGTGTCAACACTGAGGACGGTGTGAATTCCGCATTTGAATCGAAAACGCTACCGAGGCCCGCGCCGACGGAAGCGAAGACGAATGCGCCCGGAATAATGCCAATTGCCGTCCCAAGCGTGAAGACCTTTAACCCAACCCCTAGAAACGCCGGCACCAGGTTAACGACGAAAAAGGGAAACAGGGGAACGAGGCGCAGCACCAGCAGGTAGCTGAGGGCATTTTCCTGAAAGCCCGCTTCCAATTTTTTCAGCCAGGGTCCGGCTTTCGCTTTGAGTGCGTCTCCGAGTGCGGTTTTTGCGGCAAGGAATATGCCGACGGCGCCGAGCGTGGCACCGACGACAATATAGATTGTGCCAAACGCGGTTCCGAATAGGAAGCCGCCGGCGACAGATAAAATTGCACCGCCAGGAAGTGAGAGCGCTGTTGCGACGATATACAGGCCGATGAATACGGCGATGGCAAGTAGGCCCTGTTCTTCAACGAATGCCATAAGGATATGCCGGTTCTCGCGAAGGGCATCATACGTTAGGAAGTCGCCGAGGCCTAAGGCGAAGGCCCCTCCTAAAGCAATTCCGATGGCGATAAGGGGTAGGAACCGCTTTGTTTTTCTTGCCCAACTGTTTTGGGCCGGGCTGGCCGTTTCGAAGGTCATAGGGGAGGCTCCTTGTTCGTCATTTCGATCACGGAAGCCTTTGCATCATTCGGACGACTCGTTTTGTGCGGTCGGAAAAGAGCGCCGGCGTAAAATATGAACCCGCGACGCGTTTCGAGATTTCGCCTCGCGTCGGGTACGGCGCGATGATCGATGCCATATCGGCTGCCTTCAGCCCTTTCTGCACGGCCAAGACCCAAGGGAGAATAAGATCGCCGGCATGTTTGCCAACAATCGTTGCTCCCAGGATACGGCCTTTCTTTCCGTATATGGCTTTGATGAAGCCTACATCGGCCCGTTCTGCCCGTGCACGGTCCACACCTTCAAAATCCTGCCGAACAACCGTGACAGCAATATTTTTGCGATCCGCGTCGGTTTCGGAAAGCCCGACATGGGCAAGCTCGGGATCCGTGTAGGTCACCCAGGGCACGGCTATTTCATTGACCTTGGCCGGTAAATTGAACAATGCATTCCGGATGACGATACCGGCATGGTATCCCGCCATATGCGTGAACTGAAAACCGCCCGCGACATCGCCAATCGCGAAGATGCGCTTGTTCGATGTGCGGAGACGTTGATCGACGGCGATGCCGCGCATGCCGTATTTCACACCCGCCTCATCGAGACCCAGACCTGAAACATTGGCCTTGCGGCCGGCGGCCACGAGAAGGTGGGAGCCTTCGATCACTGTCGTTTTATGATCGCGATGCACCAGGACAGAGATGCCGTTGCCGCGGTTTACGACGCTTTCCACCTTCGCGTTTTCGCAAACGACGATACCTTCCTGAAATAATCTGCGGCGCACGACGTCGACGGCGTCCGGGTCGTCTTTGCTCATTATTTTGTCACCTTCCACAAGCGTCACTTTTACGCCAAGCCGACGATGGGCTTGCGCCATTTCGACGCCGATGGGCCCACCTCCAATGATGATCAAATGCTCTGGCTGGTCGATGAGGGAGAAGATCGTCTCATTCGTCAGGTGTGCAACGTCGTCCAAACCCGGTATGGGCGGGATGAAGGCGGAGGACCCCGTGGCTATGACAAACCGTCGTGCTTTGATGCGATACTCGCCGGCTTCGACTTCATTGCGCCCTACGAAGCGCGCAGGGGCCTGGATAACTTGAACGCCCAGCCCTTCGAACCGTTCCACCGAGTCATGAGGTGCGATACCCGCAATGATATCATGGACGTGGGCATTGACCTTCGCGAAATCGATGTCCGGTTCGTGTCCATTTACGCCAAACTTTCCGGATCTTCGGACCGTTTCAGCCGCCTCACCAGCCGCGATAAGAGCCTTCGAAGGAACGCAACCGGTGTTCAGACAGTCGCCGCCCATCTTTGCTTTTTCGATGAGGACGACCTTGGCACCCATTTGGGCTGCACCCGCGGCGACCGAGAGGCCACCGGACCCAGCGCCGATAACTGCGATATCCGCTTTTATGACTTGAGTGCTGATATTCGACATAGTGATCACTCCGCTCGTTATGTTGTCTAGCCAAGGGCGACGAGTATTAACCCTCGACGACGATCTTGTAGTCGGGCGTCGGGTTGAGCGGGCACGAATAGAGATATTCACCGGGTTTCAGGGTTACGACATAATCCTTAGTCACTCCTGTGGCGAGGCCGCCCCCGGATACGCTTGGCAAGGATACGCGGCCTACCACACCGGCACCGCGGAGCCAGAACCCAAGACCATAGGGCACATTTTTGTTCGTCACCCGGAAGGTATATTTGCCTGGCTTAAGTTTGAGCACCGCCGATTTTTCAAGCCGTTCGTCTCCGGTTTGGTTGTTGATTTTTTCGCAGTCGGCCTTGCTTGCCGACTTGTAGCCATGATCGGTGCCTTCGGCTTCGAGGAATTGGCAAGCTGTTTGCGTCAGGTTAACGACATTGTCATTGCCTGCGGCGGCGGCCGGTTGCGCTAGGTTTGCAGCAGCCATCGCGGCGACGGCTGTTACAAAAATGCCTTTTCTAAGGTGGATGATGCTCATTGCTAGTCTCCATGCATTGCGTGTTGGGCAGACTCATTCGTCCCGTTGCCTTGGAGATGGAAATTCACATGCTATTATTGAAATATCGATTGGCTTCCAATTCGATAGCTAGTGGTTATAAAGAGTACCAAGCTACTGGAATAACGGGCAATTCAAGGGAGGAACGGCGCGCCTCCCGACGATGCGGAGCTTCACTATGGAAATGCACCAAGTGCGCTATTTTCTGGCTGTCTGCGAGACCCTGAATTTCACGCGGGCGGCAGAAACATGCAACGTTGCTCAACCGTCGCTCACGAAGGCGATCAAGAACTTGGAAGAAGAGCTTGGCGGTGAGTTAATTCGGCGCGAGCGAAGCCAAAGCCACCTCACCGATTTGGGCCGATTGATGAAGCCGCATCTTGAAAAAATCTACGCAGCCAGCGAAGCGGCGCGGGCGGACGCGAGCGGCTTTCACGCGTTGGAAGTGGCATCGGTAAGTCTTGGCGTTATGTCGACGATCGGTCCTGCCAAGATGATCAATTTCATTACGAAATTGAGAGAGGATATTCCGTCGCTTGACCTGAATATCGTCGAGGCGCCGGGAAAGGATTTGATAGAGCTGTTGCTCAAGGGTGAACTGGATGTTGGCTTGATTGGGCTTCCGAATATCCCCGACCGGCTGGATGCCATCCCGCTCTACAAGGAACGCTATATGATCGCGTTTCCCGAAGGCCACCGTTTCGAACAAATGGATACTGTGCCGGTTCAAGAACTGGATGGTGAAAACTATTTGATCCGGGTGCACTGTGAGTTTTCCGACCATTTTAAAGATTTAGGCGCCGAATGGACCGTCAGTACGAATGTGCGTTATCGCAGCGAGCGCGAGGATTGGGTGCAGGCCATGCTGATTGCACGAATGGGATGTAGCATCATGCCCGAATTTTTGCCGGACCGGTCCGGCATCGCAACGAGGCCCGTAACCGACCCCAGTGTCTCCCGTACCATTTCACTTGTCACAGTCGCGGGCCGGCAATTTTCACCGACTTTGAATGTGATGGTACAATTGGCGCGGCAGTATCACTGGCCAGGCGCTGTGTAGTACGGACGACCGGCTAGATTCCGCGTTTGCGAGGATCCAAAACCTGTGGCTTCTGAAACGGCGGCGTCTTGGTTGGGGGCACCGGCGGCGGAATGATGTCGATATTCAGGTTGCCAAGTTCTTCCAGCGATTTCGGCGAGAAAGGCGTCGTGATCACAACGGTTGACCCGCGTGTGATCGCGTCGTCGACGGCTTCTTCGAGGCGTTCCGCCAGGTCTTGGCGCCACGGAAGTTTATAGTAGCGAGGTTTCAGAGCGTCGCCGACTTGCATCCAGAGATAGATGGCTTCTCCTTCTTCGAAGCTGACGGCTAAAATCTTGGCCTCCTTGGCATCGCGATTGAACCATTCAAAACTCATGGGCTTCGGTTGGCTTAGGAGCTCTATCAGCTGAACGTAGCCCAGCGGAAGCAGGATTACTGCCGCTGTCAACGCAACGACGCGGACAATCGTTTTCCGCGGCGACCAGATGGCTATTGTCGCGAGCAGGGCGAACAATGCTACCGTTGCCGCGAACAGATAGATCAAATTTTCCACTACATGGCCTCCGTGATGAGGCGACGGCGCAACGTCGTGACACTGTCTTCAATCAGCTCGCCCTTGCTGGTCAGGCGGAACCGATAAGCGGTTTCTTCCTGATTGCGTTTCTTCAAATTGATCTGCGTTTTGAGGATTTGTTTTGTTGCCTCAAGGTCCTTCCGCACGCTGACAACGACTGTGACAGGTATCGTCATGCCTTTCGGCACGGGGCCGTACATATGCACGTTGACGATATATTCCCCGGCAGGAATGCCCCGGCTGTAGGCGACTTCGTAATTCTCATCCGTTGCGTCGCCTTCGATCCCAAGATCGTCGCGGAGCAGGTTGAATACACGGTTGCCTAAATTCCAGAACCCGACGGGTGTCGAGTCGGGACCCATGACCCATAGATCGACATCCACCAGCTGTTCGCTCGGCCAATGCATTTCTACAATGACGTTACCGGGAGCTTTGTGATCCTGCGCTTCGACTTCTGATTTTTTCAGATGCGGCAGCAGCATCACCACCATGGCGACGAATCCGATCAGCGCGAGCAGAATGACGTCACGAAAGATCGTGCCCGACGATTCTTCTTCGAAATCGTCAAGCTCGTTCACGGGCTTCTCCGAGCTCGATAATCGCACCGATCAGATTGACCGAACCACTGGTCAGAATGCGGTGATTGATCGTGAGCCAGACATACAGGACGGCACCGACCAACGTCGTGTAGAGCGCCACGGACATGCCGCTGATTAATGTTGCGACCATGTTGGCGACGCTGTCCACTTCGGTCGCCGCTTTGGGATCGACACCGGAAAGCGCAATGATGAAGCCGATGACGGTTCCGATCAGGCCAAGAAAGACCAGGCCGTTCGCTACTTGGCGGACCACGGCGACTCCGTTTGACAATTTAAGCCGCAGTGCGGAGGCGCCGAGGGAGCGGCTCTCGGGGCCCCCACCATAGACGGTATTGAGGTATTTCGCCGCTCGTGTCCCGTCACGAGGCGCGCCGCCTCGGATATCGTTGAGTTCCACGCTGGTGCGCCAGACCCGGGCACCACAGGTGCATAGACCAAACAGGAATACAGCAAAAATTCCCAGCGAAATCTCCATCGTGATTGGAACGAAGATCCCGTCCATCCAGCCTTGAATGTAAGCCGCGGCGACCAAAGCCGTGGCAACCATGTTGACCAATATGAACCGAAGAAACAAAAGATACCGATGCGGTTTCGAGATAAGTTCCATTTCTTTTCCGACTCCCGAACCTAGGCGTTAAAGTATTCGCTGGGCGGCCATACCACATCCCTAACTATTATCATATGTAGTGCTGATCAAGAATTCGGGAACAAAGACAATGAATGAGCAATACGACGCAATCGTTATCGGTGCAGGCATCATTGGGTGTTGTGTGGCCTATGAGCTGGCCAAGCGTGGCAAATCGACACTGAACATCGATAAGTTACCAACGTCCGGCTACGGATCGACAAGCGGGTCCTGTGCGATCATACGCACGCACTATTCGACGATCGATGGCTGCGCTCTTGCCTATGAGGGCGTATTCGTATGGCGAGAATGGACGGCGTATATCGGCACCGATGACGAACGCGGCCTGGCGGCCTATCACAACACTGGCTGCGTAGCATTGAGAACGGAGTCGAATGAATTTTTGGAGCCTATGTGTGAACGGTTGGACGCGATAGGCATACCCTGGGAAGGGTGGGATAACGAAAAAATTGGCGAAAAGTTGCCGTTTTTCGATATGCGACGGTTCGCACCCGCGAAACGGCTGGACGATGACGCATTTGGGCAGCCCGCGGGGGGGACTGTCGACGGCGCTGTCTTTTTTCCTGACGCGGGCTATGTGAGTGACCCACAGCTCGCCACGCACAACGTCCAATGTGCCGTCGAAGCTGTTGGTGGCAAATTCCAGTTTAACGCAGAAGTCGCGGAAATCAGGCGCGCTGATGGGCGGGTTCGAGGCGTGACCCTAACCGACGGAAAGCGCATCGATGCCCCGGTGGTCGTCAACGTTGCCGGTCCGCACTCCTCGCTGATCAATGGTATGGCGGGTGTGCTTGAGGACATGAATATCGAGACCAAGGCATTGCGGCAGGAAGTTGCTCATGTGCCGTCACCCGAAGGATTCGACTTCGAGCATGCCGGCTATGTGATTACGGATAGCGACGTTGGGAATTACTGCCGCCCCGAAGTTGGCAACCACATTCTCATCGGTAGTGAGGACCCGGAATGCGATCTGCGCGAATTCGTTGATCCAGACAATTACAATCGGGATTTCACCGATCAATGGACAACACAGGTTCATCGCGAGGCACAACGGATTCCAACACTGCCGATCCCCAGCCGGATGCAAGGGGTCGTTGACCTCTATGATGTGTCCGACGATTGGATTCCCATTTATGACAGATCGAGTCTCGACGGGTTCTATATGGCGATTGGTACCAGTGGCAATCAGTTCAAGAACGCGCCGGTAGCGGGCGCCATGATGGCGGAACTGATTTTGGCCTGCGAGGACGGGCACGACCATGACGCGGATCCGGTGCAATACAAACTGCCACATATCGGTCGGACAATTGATATCGGTTTCTATTCGCGGCGCAGGGAGATCAATATGAACAGCAGTTTTTCAGTTCTAGGCTGAGAGTTCACGTCGGTGTTACAATTTTTGGTGACGAAGCGATCTGGACTTAAACTGGAAGTGATCTAAAGGGAGCGCGAAGCCATGCTGCAAATTGCTGTTATGATTGCTATTGCCGCCGCCGCGTTCTGGTGGCTACCGATCTTTATTTCGGGCGTTATCGGACTTGTCGTCTTCTTTCTCATCGCTGGAAAATTGCGCGATGCGGCCAATAAAGGCCGTCGATTTATGAAGAGACGAAAGGATGCCGAGGACGAAGAGGAGGCCGATTACTCCTATGGCAGAGAAGCCTCATTCATTGGTGCCATGTGGGTTGGCTTAACGGTTTCAGAAGCCATTCACACCGATACAGGTTATTCCGAAGGCGGCTATCTAAGCGATTACAACGGTGGTGGCTACGATGGCGGCGGGTTCGACAGTGGCGGAGATGGCGGCGGCGGCGAATAGGCGCCAGGCCTCTACCTTGAATTGACTATGAGGTTGCCCCCTGTAATTCGTCCCTGACGATCCGTGCGCCATCCGCCAGCGCCTTTAACTTCCCGTACGCGACGTCACGCGCCAGATACTTCATGCCGCAATCGGGTGCGAGGATCAGGTTTTCAGCCGGCACGACCTCCAAGCCCGCCCGTATACGGTCCGCAACCAGTTCTGGCGTTTCGATCGACAAGTCGGCAAGGTCGATAACGCCCAGCATGACTTTTTTGGACACGAGGGATTTCAGAACAGAAAGATCAAGGCGCGGTTGTGCGGCTTCGACCGAAACGATATCGACATTGCAGTCAGCAAGTTCGGAGAGGAAGGAATAGCCCGACGGTTTTTGCGCATTCGCGCCATGCACGTGCGCGTAACCGAAACAAATATGCAGTGCGATTTGGCATTCGACACCATCTATCGCTCTATTCACGGCTTTCACACCGAATTCCCGGGCCGACTCTGCGCGGGCCTGCATATAGGGTTCGTCCAATTGAACAATATCGACGCCGGCATTCGTCAAGTCGCGGATTTCTCCGTTTATCGCCTCTGCATAGGCCATGGCGAGATGCTCATCATCGGGATAGAAGTCGTTCTGCGCCTGCTGGCTCATTGTGAAAGGGCCGGGGACGGTGATTTTGATCGGCTTGTCGGTGTTTCGGCGGACGAACTCGGCATCCGAAACCTCGATCGGCCGCGCGCGCTTTATGGGACCGGCAACGCGCGGGACCGGATTGGGTTTTCCTGTACGGTCGATTGCGGTGCCATGATTGTCGAGATCGATGCCTTCCAGCGCATTGGCGACACGGTTGGAATAGCTCTCGCGACGCATTTCACCGTCGCCGACGATGTCGATGCCAGCACGTTCTTGATCATGCAGGGCGATGAGCGTTGCATCGTCCTGCGCTTCCGCAAGAAGATCTTCCGATACGCGCCAAATTTCCTTCGCGCGGACTCGTGGCGGGAGTCGGCTGTTCAAATTGGCCCGATCGATGAGCCAGTCGGGCTGTGCATAACTTCCAACGATTGTCGTTGGCAGAAATTGATAATCCAAGATTCGTCCCTTCGCCTATCCCTTGCCCAACAGAGGCCTTACTTCGGCGGCGAACCAATCGAGCTGCGCGTCGCGTTCCTCGGGCGGTCCGAGGAAATCAAGATTGATATGACGGACACCGGCCTCGTGAAATTTCGAGATCGCTTCCGCGACATCTTCCGGCTTTCCAAGCGCGGCGTATTTCTGCGCTGGCCTGCGAAAATCCATCGCGTAGCGTTTGCTGAGCAACTCGGTTGCCCTGTCGAGCGCGGCTTCATAGCTGTTGTCGATTTGCGCGAAGAGCAGGTGCGCCGTGCCGAATGTCTCCACGTCCCGGTTCGCCTTTTCGAAAGAAGGGGCGATTTTGTCGAGGCTCTCCTTGAACATCTCAGGTGTCACGACATAGGAAATCCAGCCATCGCCAATGCGGCCCGTACGTTTGAGGGCCGCTTCGGAGCGGCCGCCAAACCAGATTGGCGGCCCGTTGGACGTAGTGGTTGCGGGCTGCATATGGGTTTCAGGAAACGAATAGAATTTTCCCTCATGGGATACCGGCTCGCCACGCCATAGTTTTCGGACCACTTCGACTCCTTCTTCCAGGCGTGCGCCACGTTCATTGTGCGGCACACCACAGGCTTCGAATTCGCGCGGAAATTCACCGCCGACGCCGACGCCAAAAATGAACCGGCCACCGGAGAGATGGTCAAGCGTCGCAGTTTGCTTTGCTACGGGCGTTGGGTGCCTTAAGGGGAGCAGGTAGACGCCTGTACCGACGGTGAGACGGTCACTGCAGGCGGCTATTTGGGCAAGTTGCAAAAACGGGTCAAGAATTGGCGTGGTGAACGCAATGTGATCACCGACCCAGACGGAGTCGAATTTTAACGCATCGAGTTTTGCGGTAATGGCCCGGGTGGCTTCGATCGTCGGAAACCGGGTCATGAGCCCGTAATGATAGGTGTCACCCAAAGGCAGGTTCATTGCCAATTCTCCCAATTGCTAGCGGTATTTCCCAAACAATCGCCCGGTAGACCGGCACGATCAATTGGAAAACAGTTTGCGCCGTCCATAACAGCATCAATTGACTACCTGAGTAAGGGGCTTCTTTCGGAACAAAAATGATGGCACAATAGGGACTTGCGGTAAATTTGCCGTTGTCATTGGGAATGTTGAGCATGGATCATAGCGTTTCTGTGGTTGCGCAAGCAGTGATGTGGATCGTCATCGTCATTTTTGCCTTGATTATGCAGGTCATGCCGCTGCTTCTGATTTTGACCCTGTTCAATATTGCTGTTGGGGTTTCATCGACAGCGATGTTGATCATCATTCCGGTTTCGCTCTTCGGAACGCTTTTGGTCGCCTGTAGTGTTGCGGAACGCCGGCGTCGGCGAATGCTTCCCGCGCCGCTGCCCGTGCGCACGGACCGGCCGCATCCGGATGAGGCAATGCGCCAGACCGCAGCCTGCATGCTACCATATCTGCGCCGCAGCCGTTTCTTTTAAGGGAACTTGACCGCGATCTACGGCGTCAGCGGGTGCCGGAGATCGTCAATGAGCGCAAGGTCACCGCGCCACCGCCGTTTACCATTGATACACCGGCCCAATCGTCGCGAAAGTTGCTATCCGTAACGCGGAGAACTTCGACATCGTCGACAGTGACGGACATTTCGCCATTCTCGTTCCGTTGCCAACCGATCACATGATTGGCGCCGTCGGCGAGTGCCGCCGTGCCGGATGCGATGGTTATATTACTGCGCGCGCCGCGCCTTTGAAGCGCTAGACCGTCGATGGGATCGTAGACGAGAAAGAAACCAATTGTACGCTGCTGACCCTGGAACATCGCAAAGGTTACGGGGCCGGCCGATGCCTCCATGGCGAGCGTCGCCGTCAGGGCGAAGGCGTTTGAGATCGGCTCCATGAGGAAAGCTTCGGCGGGTATCGCAGGTTCAGCGACCGGCGCAGCAGCAGGTTTGTTTGCACCCTGCGTGCCACCTTGATCCGGGTTCAGAATTTGTCCCAAAAGACGAAGAGCGACGTCTTCGCCGCGTTCTCGACGCGCGGGCTGTTTTTGTGCCGGTTGCGCTGGTGCCTGGGAGGCGGTGACATTGCTGTGCAAGCCCCCTTGCCAATCCATTTCGAACCGGCCTGACGCGACTGTCCAAGCAGGGTTGGACGTGAAGTCTCCGTCGCTAAAATCATCGCTTATCAAAACTTCGGTTGCTGGCTTACTAAATTGATTGGCCAGCGCACGCAGATCGTCGAGAAACCTTGGGTCGGCGGCTCTCGAGCGAGCCGC
>JAJFJB010000126.1 GCA_021774435.1 Alphaproteobacteria bacterium | reverse complement strand
CCGGCCTACCGGAAGCTATTCAACAGCGTGCGGTACGAACGCCAGACGCTCCTTGACTGGGCCGCCGCTAGGGAACGCCGTTCCACCTCTGACGGAGAGGGAGTGAACCAATGAGCGTTCGCAGCAACAACCGTCATTCATCGGATACCTCCAAGAAACCGGCTGGAATCAAGCTTTGGCAGAGCGTTGTTTTTGGGCAGGAATATCAAGATGAAGCTATCATGACGGCCGCACGCGCATGCATCGAAGAATTGCGTAAACGCTATCCGCCACCATTCGAACCTCATATCGAAATCCTGATTGCCGACCTGAAAATTCTTGAGGATGCTGTTATGCCCGGGCAAGCAATGGCTAAAAAAATAGCCAATGCGGGGCCGATGGGCGAATACCAGCTAAAACGCTTCATAAATGACAAAGCAATGTTCTACGAACGTTGGATCGATGTCCTGAGACGCTTGAACATCTGTTGCTTTGAGTAGGCATTGTCCTATGACTAAACATGAGGATACGGCCATCATTCAGATCGACTTCGAGGCAATCAACCAAGCAGCGTTAGTACGCCTACCGGATATTCTTAGCAGATGGTTGCCAAACGGACGGCGCGAAGGTTCTGAGTGGGTTGCCATAAATCCTCGGCGGCGTGATCAGCGTGCCGGGTCGTTCAAGATCAACATTGAAACTGGAAGATGGTGCGACTTTGCTACAGGCGATAAGGGTGGCGACCCGGTCTCGCTAGCGGCTTACTTGGCCGGCGTAGGGCAAGGCGAAGCCGCACGCCGGGTGGCCGACATGCTCGGAGTGTCGACCGATGCCTGATGATGAGATGTTCACACCGCTCTCCAGCGCGAATGAAAAAGGGGGGCGTCGCAAATCCGGTCAGTGGTTTCAACTAAGTTCGATCCCGAAGGACGCCTCAGCGCCACCTGTGGCACATTCCAAATACGGCGTGCCAACCGCAGTCTATGAATATCGTAGCCAAGACGGCGGATTGATTGCTTTAAACCGACGGTTCGACAAACTAGACGGAGGCAAAGAATTCCTGCCTCTTACCTATTGTCAGCACGAATCGACAAAGGAACAGCGATGGCGAATTAAGGCTCCTTTAGAACCACGTCCTATCTACGGTCTAGATCGCCTTGCGTCGCGCCCGGACGCGCCTGTGGTGTTATGCGAGGGCGAGAAAGCTGCGGACGCGGTGGCACGTTTGCTACCAGATTACATAGCAGTCACGACGTGGGGTGGTTCGAGTGCAGCCGGAAAGGCAAATTGGGAACGCTTGGCACGACGCGACGTTATCATTTGGCCCGACAACGACGAACCAGGCCACGCCTACGCCAAAGCCTCGGCGCGTTGCTTGAAATTGGTATCGGCGATGGTCCGTGTTGTGTGTCTGCCGGACGATGTTGCAGCCGGTTGGGATGCTGCAGACGCTGAAGCGGAGGGATGGAGTACCGAACGTGTCTCGGAGTTAGTCTCAAATGCTATTCGCCCTGAAGGCGCCGTTCCTGTTGACGCGACTGAGTCGAGTTCGGGGGGCAGTAACTTTAGCAAGTCAGAACGAAAAGGTCGTCAGCGGGGCCAAGACGATAACAGTCCTTCACAGAAGGATCTACTCGTAACACTCACCTGTAGTGCAAACCTGTGGCACTCCCCGGACAAAGTTGCTTACGCATCATTTCCAGTTGGCGATCATACCGAAAACGCAGCCGTCCGAAGCAAGCCATTTCGCTATTGGGTCATCAATCGATTCTTTGAAGAAATGGGCAGCGCGCCAGGCAGTCAAGCCACGGAGGATGCGCTCCGCGTTATCGAGGCGCGCGCCATCTATAACGGCCGGGAATACGAAGCGAACCGTCGCCTCTCAAGCGACGGTAACTCGATTTATATTGATATTGGCGACGCAGACTGGCGCGTGATCGAAGTGACGCCGACCGGCTGGCGTATAATCGACAAGACGCCAGCCAAGTTTGTTCGGAACAAAGCAATGCGCGCTTTGCCAGTTCCCGAAATTAACGAAACGTCCGGCGGTATTAATCTCCTGCGTGAATACATAAACACGGAAACGGAAGGCGAATTTAGGTTACTGGTAAGCTGGCTCCTAGCTGCGTTGTCGCCGACCGGTCCCTACCCAATATTGATATTTACCGGCCAACAGGGCAGCGCCAAATCAACCGCAACACGCATCGCAAGAGACCTTGTCGACCCGAACCAGTCACCGATCCGGGTTATGCCTCGCGATGATCGTGATTTGATGGTGAGCGCGATTAATAACCATGTGCTTGCCTTCGACAATGCGTCTTCAATTGCACCTTGGCTGTCAGACGGCCTTTGCCGCATATCGACTGGCGGAGGGTACGCAACGCGCGAATTGCATTCTGATATGGACGAAGTCGTGATGGACGCCAAGCGACCAATAGTCTTAAACGGTATAACCGATTTGGTATCCCGGCCTGACCTTGGCGAGCGCGCCATTGTCGTCGATTTGCCTGCGATCTCGACCGACAATCGTCGGTCGGAAGCAGAATTCCGGCGCTCCTATGAGCGCGACCGGCCGCTTATCCTGGGCGCGCTTCTTGATGGTTTGGCATCAGCACTTCGAAATCTCGAAACAGTGCAGCTGGAACGTCCACCGCGCCTTGCGGACTATGCATTATGGGTTACCGCGGCAGAGCAAGGTCTCGGGTGGTCTTCCGGCAGCATAGTTGGCGCATACTGGCACAACCGAGAATTCGCACTTCGCATTGAATTTGAAAATGACCATGTTGCACAGGCAATTAAAGCTCTTTCGGAAAAGGGATCATGGTCCGGCTCTGCATCCGAGCTCAAGGAAACGTTAGACGGAATGGTAATGGAGAAGATCCAAAAACTACGGTCTTGGCCGAAATCAGCTGCCGCACTCGGCGGGCGCCTTAAACGCCTCATTCCCATACTACGCGGGGTCGGTATTACTGTTCAGCAAAGCCGGCAACACGGTGGCCGCTTATGGGCAATCGAGTGCGCGCCACCGATCTGATTTCAGCGTCCTTGTCGCTCGACATTTAACGAGCGACAGAAATGGGGGCATCTGTGGACGGCGTGCGTTTGGCAAGTACATTTTTGAGGTCATTACAGATTGGCCGGTAGCGGGCATCTGTTCGGCCTTTGAATGCGGCTTCTCAGTACCGCTGGCCATCATGCTTTCCGCGAGATGAGGTCCCTTACAAAAGCCCGCACTCACGATGGTGCTCGCCCCCG
>JAJFJB010000125.1 GCA_021774435.1 Alphaproteobacteria bacterium | reverse complement strand
GCGGCGACGGCGGAACGCTTTGGCGGCGTCGATATATGTCTGCTGAACGCTGGCATTGAGGGCAAACTCGACACGATTGCCGACATGCCCGAAGAAATGTTCGACAAGGTCCTGGCCGTGAATGTTCGGGGGGTCTTCCTTGGTCTGAAATACGTCATGCCGGCGATGAGCCAGCGCGGCGGTGGCAGCATCGTCATCACCTCCTCAACGGCGGGCATACGCGCCGTGGGCGGCATGTCCGCCTATGTGACGTCCAAACACGCGGTTATTGGTCTCATGCGCACCGCGGCTCTGGAAGGCGCGGCGAACGACATTCGCGTCAACACTGTCAACCCCTCCCCAATCGATACGCGTATGATGACTTCGATCGAGGAACAGCGCGGTCTGCCGACCGACGACCGCTCAAACCGTCCTATGGCAAAATTCACGCCGTTGCAGCGTTACGGCGAACCGGAAGAAGTCGCCAAGCTCATGATGTTCCTCAGTAGCGAAGACAGCTCCTTCTGCACCGGTGGCGTTTACATGGTCGATGGTGGCGTGTCCGCGGGACGGGCATAGTTATTGCCATGACGGAAACAACCGAAGCCTCGATCGAAACCATTCACGACAATTTCGTTGGCGTGCTGTCGGGACTCTCGCTCGGCAATTCAATCGACCACCAGACCAAATCGGTGCTGATCCAGGCGCACCAGGACTTTCCTGTATTGGTGATCCGCGATCAGTCACTCGACCCGGAATCCTTCATGGCCTTCGGATCCGTGTTCGGGAGCTTCGAAATCGATCATCATGTCCCGCAGTATCAAGACAAGGATCGTCAGGAGGTCGTGTACCTGACAAACCGCGATAAGGACGGCAATCCCGATCCCGGCTCCGCCGAACGGGGTGCCGCCTGGCATGCGGACAGCACCTTCAAGGCCAACCCGTGCGCTCACACCGTTATGTACGCGATGAAAATGCCAAGTCGCGGCGCCGGCACAATCTTCGCCGATATGCACCGCGCGTATGAAACCCTGCCGGAGGATCTCAAAGCGGCAATCGAAGGCCGTGAAGCCAAACATAAATTCGGCGCCGGTCCCGCCGATGGCGGCATCATTCCCATGACCGACGAACAGGAAGAAATGCATCCGCCGGTCATCCACCCGATGACCAGAACGCATCCGGCAACCGGGCGTAAGATGCTCAATATCAATCCATTGCATGTCTATGGCGTCGTCGACATGCCGCAGGCCGAAGCCGAACTCCTACTCCATAAACTTTTTGCCCATGCCCTGAATCCGGCATTTCAGTATTGCCATGACTACCAAGCCGGCGATTTGGTGATCTGGGATCAGCGTTGCACCTGGCACAAAGCCGAAGCGAACTATCCGATGGACGAATACCGTCTGTTGATGCGCGCCAAGATCAGCGCGGCATAGCAAGCACTGACCTGAACAACGCCTACGTCAATAATGCGGTGGCGGCGGTTCCGGCGTGCTTCCCGCTTCAGCCCCTTCTTCCGCCGCCTGAATTTTCGCTTCGAGGCGCTCGATCTTATCTCTCAGCGCCTTGATCGCATCCCATTGTTGCAGAGCCACATCGTTGAGGTCCTGGATGGTGCTGTCCTGGTGCATAATGTGCGCCTCCAGGTCGTCGAGGCGCTCCTGAATATCAGGGTCCTTGCTCATTCCGCTTCCCTGTTCGGCAACTTCCATTTCCGCACACCCTTGCATAATTGTTCGCCGGGAGAAATCATGACCGCATAATCGGGAGGGCGAAATAACATGCAAGCGGATTATGTCGTTGTCGGTGCCGGATCAGCAGGCTGCGCCGTCGCCTGCCGCCTGGTAGAGGGTGGCGCGCGGGTGGCGTTACTCGAAGCGGGGCCGAAAGACCGCAACATACGCATTCATGTGCCCGCCGCGCTTCGCCCCTTGCTGCGCGACCCCACGGTCAATTGGAATTATAGCTCCGAACCAGTCGAAGGATCCGCGGGACGCCGGATCAGCCTGCCACGCGGCAAGGTGCTGGGCGGTTCAAGCTCCATCAACGGCATGCTCTATGTGCGCGGCAATCCGGCAGATTATGACGGGTGGGCTCAACGGGGCTGCCGCGGCTGGTCCTATGACGAAGTCCTGCCTTATTTCAAACAGTCGGAGTCTTACAAACAAGGCGGCGACCCCGACTTCCGCGGCGGCGGCGGGCCTCTCAAGGTCGAGGATTACCGCACCATCCTGCCGCTGACACATCGTTTCGTCGAAGCCGCGCAGCAAGCCGGCTTTCCGTTGACCCCGGATTATAATGGCGGCCAGCAGGAAGGTGTCGGTTATTCGCAGATGACCCGGCGTGGCCGCTTTCGCGGCTCCACAGCCCAGACCTATCTGCGCGCGGTGCGGGGCAATCCCAACCTCGAAGTCCTCACTGGCGCGCGTGCCGGACCGTTGTTGTTCGAAGGCACGAAATGCGTTGGCGTGACCTATCGCCAGGATGGACAAGACAAGGAAATCCGCGCGACAAATGAAGTCGTCCTGTGCGGTGGCGCCTATAACTCACCGCACCTTTTGCAAATATCCGGTATCGGTCCCGCGGTCCATCTCAAAAAAATCGGCGTTGAAGTCCGGCACGATTTATCCGGAGTCGGCGCAAATCTAGCCGATCACTTCGCCGCCCGTATCAAGCATC
>JAJFJB010000124.1 GCA_021774435.1 Alphaproteobacteria bacterium | reverse complement strand
CGACGCCAGTTTCGTCATGTCCGGCGGCTATGGCAGCCCAAGCGATTTCCACGACCTGCTCAAGCGTGGTTTCGATTATCTCTGGGAGGAAGGCGAAACCCACCCGCGGATGATGAGTATCGGACTTCATCCGAGGATCATCGGCCAGGCGGGTCGTATCTCCGCGCTGGCAGAGTTTATCGACTATGCGCAAAAGAAAGGCGGTGCCTGGTTTGCGACACGGTTGGAAATTGCCAACTGGTGGAATGAGCATCACGAATAAAGTCGCCCAGCATCGGCTCTCAGATCGAAATGCGGGCCGACGAGCAAACCGGTGCCGGACATTGAGCGATGACGGCACATCGAAGCCTTGATCGGTCTTGGTATCTTTGGCCCCTTAATGTTGAATTCCTTCACGGCCCCGGCGCGGAGCGGCGAATTGCTGATAGACGATTTTGCGAATAAGGATCTGAAATCCGCCTTGGGCAGCGTATGGCGCGGCGTGAGCGATCTGGTCATGGGCGGCGTCTCCGAAGCTGCTATCAAGAAGGCAACCGTCGACGGACGCGTTGGTCTGCGCTTATCGGGCTACGTTAGGCTGGAAAACAATGGCGGGTTCATCCAGGCCGCGCTTGATCTCAATTCAGGAGGCGGACTCTTCGATGCATCCGCATACACAGGCGTTCGCCTGACGGTTCGCGGCAATGGCGAGACTTACAATCTACATCTCCGGACTGCCGATAATACCCGTCCTTGGCAATCCTACCGGGTCTCATTCGTGGCCCCGGAACGTTGGACGACGATCGAGCTTCCGTTTGCAAACTTTACGCCGCACCGGCTTGCCGCGCCACTGGATACAACGGTGTTAAAACGCATCGGCATTGTCGCAATCGGGCGCGCTTTCTACGCGGATCTCACGCTCACCGACTTGCGCCTTTATCGGTAGAAACTTCACCCAATCAGTTCGTTTCTATCGTTCCCAAGACAGCCACCTTCCCCGCGGGATCTTTCTTTACGACGACGATTTCACCTGACGAAGGGTAGACACCGGATAGTGCCGTTATATTGACTTGGTGCGTTACGAGAACGGCGGGCCGTTCCCCGTAACGGGCGGCGAGCCAATTCTCCAGGTCTTCCGTCTGCGCGGTTTGCCGCTGGAATTGCCGAAAGAAAGAATTGAGCATCGGCAATGCTTGCACCGTACCTAGATTGAGCAGCTTAGCCGTCTCAAGACAGCGGCACCATTGGCTGGAAAACACCGCGGCCGCGTTTATTCCATTGCGCCGGAAGCGATCTCCAATAAGACGCGACTGCGCCCTTCCGGCGTCGGAAAGATTTCGCTGTGTCCCGCAATCATCCAGGACGAATTCTTCCGGATCGCCGACCCCTGGCGCAATCGCATGCCGCATAAGGGCAATGTGACTTCCCGATCGAAGTGCATGCCAAAGTACGGCTTCGTCCACGGCCAACGCGGGGAAAGTTATGACCAAGAATAGAAACCCTAAAAGGGGCGGTCTCATATAACGGCTTCCCAAATTCGCAGAGTTTTTTCCACAGCATCAACAACCCATTCAAGAACGATTGATTGTCGATGCGGGCGGCGTGTTCGTCTCCGGGTTAACCCGCTCCAACTGCGTCTCGATGGCGCGTATCACTTTCTTCGACGTCGGTTTTGTCGGCGTTGAAAACCAGCCGGCCAACCGCCCATCCGGCCCAATCAAATATTTATGAAAATTCCATCGGGGTTTCGCGAAAAATCCCAGTTCCGAGGCCGCCCATTTATAAAAGGGGTGCGCTTTCTTACCTTTGACGTTGACCTTGTTGGTCATCGGAAAGTCGATGCCGTAGTTCAGTTGGCAGAATTTCTTTATCTCCGTCGCGCTGCCGGGTTCCTGGCCGCCGAAATCGTTCGACGGAATGCCAAGAAGCACAAACCCTTTGTCTCTGTATTTGTCCCATACGGCCTGCAGGGCTTTGTACTGCGGCGTGAAACCGCAAAAGGAAGCCGTATTCACGACGAGAACGACCTTGCCGCGGTATTCCGTCAGCGGCAATTGATCCCCTTCGATCGAAGTGAAAGAAAAGTCGTAGGCGGATTTCGAGGGTTCACCCGCAAGCATAGGAGAACTCGCCACCAGCATGCCCATCAATGCAATAACCCAGGCGAACATTGTCATCATTTCCGATCAAAGTAGCACAGACCCATTTTACGGCAGCAATTGGCGAACAAATCATTCGGGCGAAACGCCGCAAGAAGTCTCATAGTAGTCCAAGTTCGTCAAAACTCCCCGCCCAGCCGTACTCCTCCAGCGAGATCACACCCGCCAGGGAGACATACACACCCTCTTCTATCAGCATATTCAACTGACGTTTATCCGCATCGCCGCTACTCCTGGGACTGATCCGACCCTGACTGTTTACGACGCGATGCCAAGGGGTTTGTTCCGCTTCATCCTTCAGGGCTGAAAGCGCATACCCGACCGAGCGTGGCGAACACCCCGCCAAACGGGCGATCTGCCCATAGGAGGCAACGCGGCCATAGGGAATGCGGCGAACCGTGGCGAAAATTTTGTCATATGACACCGCCATTATGCGTCCTCATTCAATCGTCAATTTTCCCAGCGCCCTACTTCTCGTCAAAATATCACCATCAATCAACGCGAATATTCCATTCAAGTTCGCCACGTCATGAAATCTTGATCACATCCCCATTCGCGCCACGCGGGAATTCATGATTTAATCTCCAAATCGCTCGCAGATACCACCGGATAGAGGAGAGAACCCATGGTCTCATTTCAACCGACGATGCTTGGCACGCGCTATATGTGTTCCGCAGGGCACTATCTGGCGTCACGTGCGGGATTCGAGATCCTGGAAGCGGGCGGCAATGCCGTCGATGCCGGCGTCGCCGCCGCCATGTCCCTGGCTGTGCTGCAGAGCGATATCGTCAATGTCGGCGGTGTGGCACCGATGATTGTCTACCTCGCCGAGAAAGACGAGGTCGTGACGATCAGCGGTCTCGGCTACTGGCCGAAGAAAGCGGAACTCAGCAAGTTCATCGGCCCCAACGGCGGCGCCATTCCGCACGGCGTGCTGCGCAGTATCGTACCTGCCGCCCCCGGCGCCTGGACTACGGCGCTTGAAAAATACGGCACCATGAGTTTCGCCGACGTTTCCAAAGCGCCCATCCGCTATGCGCGCGAAGGGTTCAGCATGCATCCGACCTTGCATGAGTCCATCGACAAGACTCAGGACCAACTCCGCCGCTGGCAATCCAATGCCGATATCTATCTGCCGAACGACAAGGTGCCGGAAGTCGGCGAGAACTTCGTGCAATCCGACCTGGCCAAGACGCTGCAATATATGGCGGACGAGGAAGCTTCCGCATCCGGCGACAGGGAAGCCGGTCTCGAAGCCGCACGCAAAGCGTTTTACGAAGGCGACATCGCCAAGACGATCGCCGACTATCACGCCGCGAATGACGGCCTGATGACGGCGGAGGATCTACGAGACTTCAGAGTCGGCATCGAAGCGCCGGTGAAGCGAAATTACTTTGGTTTTGACATTTACACCTGCGACGCCTGGTGCCAGGGACCGGTCCTGCTTCAGATCATGTCGTTGCTCGACGGGTTCGACCTGAAGGGCATGGGTCATAATTCGCCCGACTATATTCACACGGTGCTGGAAGCCGTGAAACTCGCCTTCGCCGACCGCGAGCGTTATTACGGCGACCCTCGCTTCATCGACGTACCGCTCGACCATCTGCTTTCCGACGATTATGTCGCTTCACGGCGGGCGATGATCGACCCGGAAAATGCGGCCCCTGGCATGCCCCCGTTTGGCATTGTCCCGGGCTACAATAGCGGCGGCGGGTCAGGCCCCTCTGCGGCCCTGCATGGCGCCACGATGATCGAGTACGATACCTCATATGCCTGTGCAGTGGATGCACAAGGTAACGCCTTCTCGGTCACTCCCAGCGACACATCGGCCAACTCGCCGATCATTCCGGGGCTGGGCATGGTCGTTTCAGGACGTGGTTCGCAGAGCTGGGCCATTCCTGAACACGCCTCCAGTATCGCGCCGGGCAAACGCCCACGCCTCACGCCAAACCCGGCGATGGCGATCAAGAAGGGCAAGGTGACGATGCCATTCGGCACGCCCGGCGGGGACGTGCAGTGCCAAAGCATGACCCAGGTCTTCCTCAACATTAACCTGTTTGGCATGGCAGCACAGGAAGCCATAGAGGCGCCACGCTTCGCGAGCTACAGCCATCCGGATTCCTTCGAGCCGCATCAAGCCGACCCCGGCAAGGTCAAGATCGAGAACCGAGTCTCCGGCGACACGGTTGCGGACCTCGAACGCCGTGGCCACTCGGTGGAGGAATGGCCGGAGCTGACCCGTGCCGCCGGTGCCGTTTGCACGATCTTCCACGACCGCGAAAACGGCCGGCTCTTCGGTGGTGCCGACCCGCGCCGTCAGTCCGGCATGATGGGCTGGTAGGGAAAGACCAGCTACGCCGCTGTCAGCACATTCTCGCCCGCATTGGCGGCAGCAACGATTCGTTCAGCGTCTTCCGGCAGCAGCAGACCTTCCGCGACCATCGCGTCGGTTTCGGTCCGCATTTGTGCGACATAATCGGCATTGTTCGGGTAGCGTTCCTCGATGGAGGGACGAGGGTCGTTGCGCGACAACCGTTCGGCGCGTGTGCCGGCAAACGGCATCTTGCCACCAATAGAACTGTAGATATCGCCTTTGCCATAGCCCTGCGCCCGAAGGTTCCAACCAAGCAGCGTCGCGCGCGGCACGCGCAGCACAGGATGGCGCAATCCAGCCGTCGCATTACCATCGCTATCCACTGTTGAAACTAGAACTGGATAGGCGGCCCCCTCAACCGGCGGAATAGAGGAGTGGTCCATGAGACGCAGTCCGTTGATCGTGCCTTCGAAGGCAAACCCTGGCACGTCGGGGAATCCGGCCTCGTCCGGTGTCGCAAGCGTGCCTGCGGCAACGCTCGGGAAACAACTTACCGGCGGTAGCATGTCGTTCTCGACCCATTCCTTCAGGGCCGTGAGCAGGGGCCGGATCAAGGCGCCATAACAAAGTTCATTGTCCGGCATCTGCATGGCTGTCCCGTTCGGCGGAATGGCCCAGCCATGCGGAATTCCCGAGGCGAGATAGACGCGTACGTTTTCCGGCTGCTCAATGTCGTTGCCCTCACAGTCCGTCACGACGAGAGAGGCCCGCGCCGACCAGATTTCGGTTTCGGTATCGAAATGCATGATCTTCGGTGTCGTGCCCGTCGCCTCGCAACGCGCCAGCACGCTGTCGGTCAGCCCCGAGATTGGATCCGTTAGTTCGCGATAGGCAAAGGGAAACTGATCGCCCGGGTAGCTGTGGTCCTCATGCTGACGCTGATACCGGCCCGGCTGTGCGAACGCCATGTTGATTTGTGTCTTGCGTGATCCCGCGATCACGGGTACGGCGGCGTCGAAGACGCGACCACCGGATACCGACTCGTTGAATCCCTGATAAAGGAAGTCGCGCACGAAACGGCCGCTCTGAGAAATGCCGAACAGCGTCAGTCGCTGCGGTGGTGCGGACGCCAATGGATTAGCGTTCCCGGACGCATCCGGCGCGCCACTGCGCAAGAAGTCCGCGATATCGCGATGTGAGGCAAAGGCAAGCCCCGTCACACGCGGATCTTTTGCCGTGTATATGAACTCGAAGATAGTCCCAGCATCGAAAGCGGGATCGTCCGGGCGTGTAATCACGATATGGGTTTCATCGACATAACGCCAATCGAGTCCAGCGGGTTGCTGTCGCGCATCACGCTCCCGAACGCGGGCGGACAATGTCGCGTCGCCCTTATCCATCGTTGCCGCCGGATAAATAAGCTCTTTCGTAATCAGCTTGGAATTTGTTTCATCGATAGTTTCGTCGAGCGTACGTCCCGTGATCGGCGCACCATCACCCTTCGCCTTCGGATACGCCGCCCGCATCCGGCCATCACCGCCTTTGACATCATCCTGCCAGCCGCTCCACAGGATCGTATAACCCTGCTCCATCAGGAACCCGGTGCCGGCATCCTCTGCGGTACCCGACCCATTCGTTGCGGGCGCGCTGTTGACCCGGCAGACCGCGCGCTTCGATCCTCGGTTGAGGACTTCATAAAACAGCCAGCCATTGGCCATTTCGGGATCGACAGGCCGCAAGATGCAGATATCCGCCCTGTATTCGACATGCCCGTCGGCGTTCCGAGGCGCCTTGTCGATATTCACGATGCCCGCATTCCGCCTGTCATTCGGATCAACCGCGCCAATCGCGTACCCCGTCAGCCGCTCATACTGACCAACGGATCCGAACGACCGGCCTCCGAATGTCGGGGATTCGGTTTCGGTGATGACGAACTCTTTCATATCGCACTCCGTTTGATGGGTGTTATCCGATGAGGCTGTTGGCGGCGAGCGAACTCGACCCGCTGACATCGATTGGAATATCGCGCCGTTCCTGAGCACGGGCAATCGCGGCATCCAGCCGCCCCAGCATATCGTCGAGTTCCTCATGCGTCGCGATCGTCGGCGGGCAGAAGCGGACATAGTTCTTCACTGCAATCAGCAACAACCCTTCTTCCAGAGCGTGATAGCGAATGCGTTCGCCCATTTCCGCATCCGGGGTCTTCGTCTCGCGGTCCGATACGATATCCAGCATGCGGTAAAGCCCTTTGCCCCGGACATCGCCGACGCAATCATGTTTGGATTGAATTTCCGCGAGCCGTTCGCCGACAAAAACACCTTCTCGCTCGGCATGCCCCGTCAAATCGTCGCGCAAAACGATCTGCAATTGCGTCAAACCGACGGCACACGGCAGCGGGTCCTGGGGATAGGTTCCGGCCCAGGGCAAGCCCATGGTGCCGCGTGTCTTCTCCGCAATCTCCGGCGTCGTTACCGTGCCGCAATTGGCGAAACCCGCTGTCAGTCCCTTGCCGAACGTTACGATATCCGGCACGACACCGAAATGTTCGAAGGCCCAGAATTTCCCCGTCCGCGCCGGCGCAAGTTGGCACTCGTCGAAGATCAGCAACGCACCCCACTGATCGGCGATTTTCCTAATTCCGTTCAGCCACTTTTCCGACGGCACGATCATACCGCCCGGTACGGCAATTGGCTCCAGCATTAAGGCAGCGACTTCCTGCGAGGTCGTATATTCGATCAACTCCTCGGTCATTTTGAGGCTGATTTCATCCCACTGATCGGGGTCGTCCACGGGTGCCCGGTAGTAGAATGCGGGCACGATGCAGTTTGACTTCGCCGGCAGGGTCAGCGGCCCAAGCCCGCGACGGCGCGCACCACCAACCGAGGTCATCGATTCCGCAGCCAATGAACCACCATGCAGCCCACGCACCATGGAGCAGATATCGAAACGGTCCGTCGCGCCAAGCGCCATGCGCATCGCAATCTCATTGGCTTCTGACCCGGTGACAGCGAAATTGGTCATCTTCAATTCGCCAGGCAAAGTCGTCGCAAGGAGTTCGGCGAATTCAATCGCCCAGGGGTTTGTGTACCAGGACGACTGATGCGTGAAACGCTCGGCCATACTCTTGATCGTGTCGACAAGCTCTGGATGCGCGTGCCCCAAGGTCAGGGACATCATGCCGGAACTCATATCGTAATAGGCATTGCCATCGACATCGAACAGCCGCGTGCCTTCGCCTCTCTCGAAGACGATACGCGGCTCGAAGCGCCAGCCCAGCACATAATCCCGATCGCGGGCGGCAAGATCCTTGTGACGGTTCGAGAAGGAAAGATCGTTCGGCATGTTGCGGCTCCTCACTCAATCTGACAATGGCAGGACCACTCTAGCGCCAGCGGCCCGCGCAACGCTATGTCGGCGGTTTCGCGAGTACACGCGAGAGTTCATCCTGCTCGTAACGCTGCAGGGCAGAGCCATTTGCGAAACACACGCCCTCACCTGCTTCGGCGCGTGCGATCCGGGCAACGGCGTACCCTTGTTCTGCAAACCTTTGTATCGCCCGCTCGGTGGTCGCCCCCGGGAATGCGGCGAGTAATGTTCCCGACGCCAGCATTCCCCACGGGTCGGCACCGACTGCATCGCACAGCGCAATACCCGGCGCATACCAAAGTGCGGCGTTCTGATCGACGCGCAGCGCCAGCCCCGACGCCTCCGCCATTTCGTGGAGACCCGCCGAAAGCCCGCCTTCGGTCGGGTCGTGCATCGCTATCGCACCAAGCGCTGTGGCCAGCAAAGCCGGCGCCACAATCGATATCCCCGGGTCCTGAATCGCGCCTTCCGCGCGTTCCAAAATTTCAGGATCGACACCACTCAAAGACTCTTTCATTTCATGAGCCAGCACAGCCGCCCCCTCGACCGGTGCCGGTCCGACCTGCAGAACCACATCACCAACCGAAACGCCGCCCGTCCGAATGAATGTGCCGTCCTCCTGGAATCCAAGCATTTGTCCCGTAACGACAGGTTGCACGACGGCCGACGTCACTTCGGTATGGCCACCGACTAAAACGATATCGAGCGTCTCCAGCGCCTCGCGCATGCTTTCGAACATGCCTTCCACCTCAGCCTCCGTCGTGCCGATGGGCAGTAAAAAAACGGCCAAGAACCAGCGCGGCCGCGCGCCTAGAACCGCGACATCATTGGCATTGATCAGTACGGCGTGTCCGCCGATCTCTCGGCCTGTCAGTGTGATCGGGTCGGTCGCCGCAATCAGGGCGCCGCTACCGATACCGATGACGCCCGCATCTTCGCCAACCGACGGCGGCAGCAGCACGTCGGGCGCATCGTGCCGGAACGGTGCCAACAAACGTCGCAGCAGTGCGGCAGGAAGTTTGCCATTTGGCAAAACGGGATCGTTCATGGGCTTGTTCTTTCCATCGTCCGCGTTAACACTAACGCAAACGTCCCCTTAGCGAATAGAGAAGTACCATGTCCGATAGTGCCGCCAATTCCGATGCCTGGGTGATGACACCCGACCGTTATGCCGCCGACAACCCGCCGCGGTTTGGTACAGGTATCACGCTTAGTTCCTGCTACGTCACCATGCGCGATGGCGTGAAGATTGCCGTGGACGTGCACCTGCCCAACGAACTGCCGGCTGGCGAGGCATTGCCGGCCTTGTTGATCAACACGCCCTATTACCGGCGCTTCAAGGTGGCACCGGCCGAAGCTGACGGTGTCGAGGCGAGCCCAAATATCGGCTATCTGCGCGACTATTTCGTGCAACGCGGCTATGCGCTCGTCGTCGCGGATGTACGCGGTACCGGCGCGTCATTCGGATCCCGGGATGGGTTCCGTTCCCCGCTTGAGCGGGACGATTACCGCGAACTGGCGGATTGGGTCGTGGCTCAGTCCTGGAGCGACGGCAAAATCGGTTCGACCGGCATTTCCTATGTCGGCGCCTCAGCGGACTTTCTCGCCACGACGGGGCACCCCGCGGTGAAGGCCGTCATCCCCTCTTTCGCCGTCTGGGATACCCATTCGGATCATTTCTATTTGGGCGGCCTCTTGCTGAACCACCTACCGCATGCCTATGGCGCTGTCGCAGATGCGCT
>JAJFJB010000123.1 GCA_021774435.1 Alphaproteobacteria bacterium | reverse complement strand
TCCATCAGTCGCCGCCCTTCGGGCTAGGACGGCCACCAGGGCGTGCCATATCGCCATAGCGGAAAAACTTCAGAACAGCGATGGTGCCTACGAAATTGATCAGTGCGTATAGCAGAGCAATGTCGGTAAAGTCGGGCCGGCCGGCAAGGAATCCCAGCACCGCAATCATAAGCACCGTCTTGGTACCAAACGAATTTACGGCTAGCACGCGGTCATACACGGTCGGCCCCAGCAATGCGCGCACCAAAGCCAGCAACATGGCGACGACAAGTGCCGCCGTGGCGGCCACGAACATCATGCGCTGTCTCCCAGCGCGGTGACACGGCGGTCCATTTCACCCGATTCGAGATCGTCCCGCGAAGTTTCGCTCAGCGCGTGAATGATCAGATCGTCGTCATCTATGTCGATAGTGACGGTTCCCGGCGTCAGCGTAATCGAATTGGCATAGATAACCTTGCCAAGCTCATCACTCTGGCTCGCTCTCACGCGGAAGACGCTTGGATTTATCGCCAGCCGCGGCGACAGGATGCGTTTGGTGACGTCTATATTGGCGAGCAAAATTTCCTTGAAAAGCCACAGCCAGTAACCCGGGAGCAGCGTCGAGAGGTGAACCGGGTGTGATTCACGGTCGATTACGTCCATCCGCAGGGCGATCACCACAACAATCACGCAGGAAAGCACACCCAAAAAGATGAAAAACGGCGTGTAAACACCGGATAGCAACAGCCATGTCGCAAAAAGCGTCAGCCCCAGCGAAATCGCGTGCACCAATTCCCCGCCCCCATTACTCTGTTCAAGCCCCACATGACCCCGGCTCTGCGGCCGAGTTTTCACTCCGCGGCAGTATGCCGAACCGTCACGCGCCCGCCAAGATTTTTTGGCAAGAAATCCTCTATCTACATTGCACCTCGGCCAGACTTGCGCATATAGGGGGGCATGCGACCACTGATTTTAGTTTGTTTTGTTGTGCTCGCTCTACCGCTTTCAACCAAAGCGATGGAGCCGCCTGATTGGAAGATAACATTGTCCGAAAGCCACGCGCTTGTCGGCAAGATTTGGCGACCTGATGGCGCCGGTTACATTGCGCCGGGGACCTTGATCAAGCATCTGTCTGCGGCCGAATTCGTTTTTTTGGGCGAAAAGCACGATAATTCCGACCATCATCGGCTGCAGGCCTGGATCCTGGACGGGCTGGTGGCGGCCGGTCAGCGGCCTGCCGTTGTCTGGGAGATGATTACTGAAGACAAGCAGGATGCGATCGATACTTTTCACGCACGCCGATTAGCTAACGCGGAAGCTTTCGGTGCGGCAGTCGATTGGGACCGCTCGGGTTGGCCTTCCTGGCAAGAATACAAACCCATCGCTGATATTGCGTTGAAACATGGGCTGCCGATGATTGCTGGAAGCTTATCCCGTAGCGCTATTCAGGCAATCGGTCGCGGTAGTCTTAAAGCGCTGCCAAAAATGCGCACGGCACGTCTTGGCCTTAACGAACCGCTGCCGACTGTCATTGAAACAGCGATGCTGGATGTCGTGACAAAAGCCCATTGTGACC
This sequence comes from Alphaproteobacteria bacterium, assembly GCA_021774435.1. Lineage (GTDB taxonomy): Bacteria > Pseudomonadota > Alphaproteobacteria > UBA8366. Next base: position 4,269 of record JAJFJB010000123.1, on the reverse strand, counting down.
TGATGCCGCGTTCCGCATTGGGACCGATGGTGAGTGTGCAGCGCGCCCGAGACGCGGTTTTGGCAGATAATATGGTAAACGCGCAAAAGCTGCACAATACAGCTGTAATGATAGCAGGCGGAGGGCATGCGCGGCGTGACCTCGGCGCTCCAAAGACGGTTGACATTCTTGCGCCTGGAAAGCGCCTCGTGACAATGGCATTCCTTGAAGTCGAAGACGGCGAAACCGAGCCTGGCCGCTACGCCGCCCGCTTTAATGCGGCGACGCTGCCCTTTGATTTCGTCTGGTTCACACCGCGTGCGAATGATCGCGATTATTGCGCCGAATTAAGGAAGCAATTCAAAGGACACAAAAACTGAGAGCCGACGCCGGTGAGGCCGCACAGCCCCACCAGCGTCTATCGACTCAAACAGCGGCGAGCGCCTGATCCAGATCCGCGATAATGTCGTCGATATGCTCGATACCGATCGATAAACGCACGTATCCGTCGGAAACGCCGGTCGCCAATTGTTCTTCGGCGGAGAGTTGGGAATGCGTCGTTGAAGCCGGGTGGATCGCCAGGCTCCTCGCATCACCGATATTGGCGACGTGATAGAACATTTTCAAAGCCTCGATAAAGGCTTGCCCAGCTTCCTTGCCACCGCCCAACTCAAAGCCGACGAGACCACCAAGACCGCCCTTTAGATAAGTATCGGCACGGCGCCGTTCCTCGCCGGACTGGTTGCCGGGATGGATCACTTTGGTAACCTTGCCATGTTTGCCGAGATACTCAGCGACCGCGGCCGCATTGCGGCAATGCTCACGCATGCGCAACGGCAGTGTTTCCAGGCCTTGGATAAACTGGAATGCGTTTTGCGGGGCAACCGCGGAGCCGAGGTCGCGCAGCAGAATAACCCGGGCCCGGATGATATAGGCGATGGGGCCGAGCGGTTTGACCGCTTCCGTCCAGACCGCGCCGTGATAGCTCTCGTCGGGTTGGTTGAGGGCCGGCTGCCGTTCCGGCACGGCTTCCCAGTCGAACGCACCACTGTCGACGATCATGCCACCAATGGACGTACCATGGCCGCCGATATATTTCGTCAATGAGTAGACATTGATCGCGGCGCCATGGTCGAAGGGACGGCATAGGATCGGCGCCGCGGTATTATCCATGATCAACGGAATGCCGAGCGGCCGTCCGATATCCGCGACTTCCTTGATGGGAAAAACGTGCAATTTCGGGTTCGGCAAGGTCTCCGCATAATAGGCACGGGTCCGATCATCCGTCGCGCGGCGAAAGTTCTCCGGATCGGAAGGATCAACAAATCGAACTTCAATACCTTGCTGCCGCAACGTGTTGGAAAACAGGTTCCAGGTCCCGCCATAGAGATCCGTTGAGCTGACAACGTTATCGCCGGCCCAGGCCAGGTTCTGAATCGCCATCGCCGATGCGGCCTGCCCCGAAGAGACGGCCAAGGCCGCTACGCCACCGTCCAATGCTGCAATGCGTTGCTCAAGCGCGTCCTGGGTCGGGTTCATGATCCGGGTATAGATATTCCCCAGCTCCTGCAGCGCGAAAAGTCGCGAGGCGTGGCCCGTATCCTGAAATTGAAAGGACGTCGTCTGGTAAATCGGCACCGCAACGGCGCCGGTCGCCGGGTCGGTCCGATATCCGGCGTGAAGTACGATCGTTTCCGGATTATTGCTGTTCGTCATCGTCTGCTCCCCGTTTGCTTTTTTAATAGTTCGTTTCGCCGATTGGCGATCACCCAATTTCACTGACTTGATACGAATCCAATCCCAAATGCAAATATCGACTTCTGTTGGGACCGTGAACCTCCAATGTTGCAGAAGGCCTGCTAAGGTGTGTTTACCGCCGAGTTACGCTAAGATTGCTGTCTTGGTCAGTCGATCCGATCGAAAAAGCACCGGGAACCGATACGATGCATTTGTTTCAGGAAAATTTGCCACGGGATTTGGACGCCGCCTTATCGCAACTGGCCATCCTTGATCTTGGCCCTTATTTGCGCGGTGAAAAAGGTGCGCTGAAACGGCTGGCGGCTGAGATAAAGTTTGCCTGCGAAACAATCGGCTTCTTCTACATTTCAAACCACGGCATTCCGGATGCCTTGATCGACAACGCGTTCGCACAGTCGCGGCGTTTCCACGCCTTGCCGCTGGCGGAAAAGAAGAAGCTGCCTCTGGATAAGCACAATGTCGGCTATCTGGCGATGAACGCCAGCGTGCAGAAGCATTCGACCGTTCACAAAGCGACTAAACCGAACCAGAACGAATCCTTCTTCATCACCCACGACCGCGGCCCGGACCATCCCGACGTCATCGCCGGCATCCCCTTGCGCGGCGGCAATTATTGGCCTGAGGACCTACCTGGTTTCCGTGAAGGCGTGATGTCCTATTTCCAGGCATTGAACAATCTAGGTCAGCGGCTTGTGCCCGCCTTCTCGGTCGCGCTCGGCATGCCAGCCGACTATCTCGACGACGATTTCGCCGACGAGAACAATGCCAAGCTGCGGCTGCTGCATTACCCACCGACGCAAGTCGAAGACAATGATTTCGGCACAGGCCCGCACACCGACAACTCCTTTATGACGATCCTGGCGCGCGACAAAACACCGGGACTGGCAATCCGCTTACCGTCTGGCGAGTGGCTCGCACCGCCGTTAATTCCGGGCACGTTCCTGTTGAACATTGGCAATATGATCCGGCGCATGTCGAACGACCGCTTCCTGTCGACACCGCATGGCGTCATCGTTGACGAAGATACGGACCGCTATTCGATGGCTTACTTCCACAGCCCGAACGTAAAGCGCGCCATCAATGTCGCGCCGTCCTGCGTCGATGCAGAACATCCGGAAAAATATCCGCCAACGTTGTATGCCGATCTCATCCGCGAATTCTACAACGCGAACTACTTTCACCAGGAAGGCCACGGCAAGGCCGAAATCCGCAACCGCTACGACTGAACGCCTTGCATCGACCCCATGTCGAATAGCCGTTCCCGTCAGCGGCAAACTCTCCTATTCTCCAGCGCGATTTGTTTCCGGTTCCGAAGGCTTTCCCATGACCGATACCCCTCTAATCGAACGCATCGAATTCACCGTATTTGAAATCGCCGTCGAGAACATGACGACCGACCCGGCGGGGTTTGGGATTGCGTATGCGCCGGGACGCGCCGACCCGCAGATCCGGTTCGGCCTGCGGGTTTATGCAGATAATGGCGCGGTCGGCGAGTATGTGCCCGGACGCGGGCGGGCCCGGGTTATCAAAACGGCCTGCGAAGCCTTGTCCCATTCCTTGATCGGCAAGCCGGCACTGCAACGCGAACGCCACTACCGTGCCCTTCGCGGCATGACCAAACATATCGGCGAAGTCGGTATCGGCGCGCTCGATATTGCGCTGTGGGATCTGGCCGGCAAACATTACGGCGCATCCGTCGCAGAGCTGCTTGGGGGCTATCGTGAAAGATTGCCGGCCTACGCCAGCACGATCCACGGCGACCGTGAGGTCAATGGCCTTTCCAGCCCCGAGGCTTACGCGGACTTTGCCGAACAGTGTTACGAGTTAGGGTACCGTGCCTACAAGATGCACGGCTGGCATGGCGACGTCGAAGAAGAAAGCGCCATGATCCGCGCGGTCGCAAAACGTGTCGGCGATAGGATGGCCGTGATGTATGACAGCGCCGGTCACCTCAAAACGCTTGCCGATGCGATCCAACTCGGCCGCGTCTGCGACGAGTGCGATTTGTACTGGCTGGAAGATCCCTATGCCGATGGCGGTATTTCCATCCATGGGCATCAGATGCTGAAGAAGAATATCCGGACTCCAATTCTGGTCACGGAATTCGTACGCAATTTGGAAACGACGACGGATTTGATGGTTGCCGGGGCGACGGATTTCGGCCGTGCCGATCCGGACTACGATGGCGGTCTGACCGGTTGCCACAAGGTCGCTGTCGCGGCGGAAGGGCTCGGCATGGATGTCGAAATCCATTCCTGCGGTCCGGCGATGCGGCACTTGATGGCTGCTTGCCGGAATGCGAATTACTACGAGGTCAATCTGGTGCATCCGGATTGCCCCAACGCCTGGTCCCTGCCCTTCTATACGGGCGACTATTCCGACCAACTGGATTGCGTCGACGCCGATGGCTGTGTCGGTGTCCCGGAAGGTCCGGGGTTCGGTGTCGGCTATGACTGGGACGCGATAAGCAGCGCAGCCCTCGAAACGAAAATCATCAAATAAGGACTTCTTTAATATGGCCGACACATTAGG
>JAJFJB010000122.1 GCA_021774435.1 Alphaproteobacteria bacterium | reverse complement strand
CGCGGGTCACTACGGTGATGCCGCGAATCATAGATAATTTCCAGGTTTTCCTGAGGGAGCTGCGGGTCGAAGAACTGCAAGGATCGCAAGGAATTTACCGCGTTAAGGAGGAATTACTGTCCCGAGTGAATGCCGCCGCGCACCCAGTAAAAGTTAAGGACGTATTGTTTCGCGAAATTCTGGTACAATAATTGCTAGAATGCGACCGCAAGAATAATTGCGAAATCGGGACAGTAGGCGATGGCCGACGAAGACGAAGAAGTCGATGATGATGCCGTAGCGGCGGAATGGGCTGCAATGGCGGAAGATGGCGACGAAGACGGAGCGCCCGACGACGACGCCGTAGCGGATGAGTGGGCCGCGATGGCCGAGGACGATGAAGACGGCGATGGTACGTCGACGCGCGTTCTAAATCAGGATGAAATCGACAGCCTTCTTGGTTTTCAGGATGGCGATGGCAGCGGTAGTGATCGCGCGGGGATCGAGGCGATCATCGACAGCGGCATGGTGTCGTATGAACGCCTGCCGATGCTGGAAGTCGTCTATGACCGCCTGGTTAGAATGATGTCTACATCGCTGCGGAATTTTACGTCTGATAACGTCGAAGTCAGTCTCGACAACATTACATCGATCCGGTTCGGCGACTATCTAAACTCTATTCCATTGCCGGCAATGCTTTCCGTATTCAAGGCTGAGGAGTGGGACAATTACGGCCTCATCACGGTGGATAGCTCGCTGATCTATTCCATCGTCGATGTCCTTCTGGGCGGACGACGTGGCACCGCGGCGATGCGTATTGAGGGCCGGCCCTACACGACGATCGAACGTGGGCTGGTCGAGCGCATGGTGAACGTTGTTCTTGCCGACCTTTCGGCTGCCTTCGATCCTTTGAGCTCGGTGACATTTCGTTTCGACCGGCTGGAAACGAACCCACGGTTTGCGACAATTGCGCGGCCCGCCAACGCGGCGATTCTGGCCCGTCTGCGGATCGATATGGAAGATAGGGGGGGGCGGCTCGAACTAATGCTGCCCTATGCGACCTTGGAGCCCGTGCGGGAACTCCTTCTGCAAATGTTCATGGGCGAGAAATTCGGCCGCGACTCGATTTGGGAAAATCACCTGGCAACGGAACTCTGGTTTACGGAAGTTGGGGTGGAAGCGGTACTTGATGAAATATATTTGCCGCTTAACGACGTCATGAACTGGGAAATTGGGACACAAATTCAATTGCAGGCGAAGCCCGATAGCAAGGTTGTGCTAAGATGTGGTGCCGTTCCGCTTTTTGTTGCGTCGATGGGCCGGAAAAGTGGCTCGGTTGCGGTTCGGATCGACGAACGTCTAATGGAGTGAGACCATGGGTGAACTTGGCCTCTTGATTGATGTTCTTGGCGCGGTCTTGCTGGTTGTCGTCATTGTATACGCATTTCGTCTCAATCGTAGCTTATCCGCACTAAAGGCAAATAAGGCGGAACTCGATACGTTGATCGAAACATTTACCCAGTCGACCAACCGTGCTGAAGCGAGCGTAGCGCGGCTGAAATCGAGTGCGACGGAGACTGCTACGGCACTTCAGGCAAATGTAAGCAAGGCGCAGGAACTGCGCGATGATCTCGCATTTATGACGGATCGAGGAGAGGAGCTTGCCAATCGGTTGGAAGCAGCCATAAAGAACGCTCGAACCGTCGCACCGCGTCCCACCGAAGCCGCATCGCGGAACAGTGACGCCGTGGACGAGATGCATGAGAAGCCAGATCAAGATCAGCGCGGAAAATCAAAAGCAGAACTTCTCCGCGCGCTGCAGGGAATGAGATAACCAATGCGGTTTTCAATCCGTATCGCGCCTATTTTGATATTTGTCGCGACGTTGATGCTGTCGGTAAAGCTGGGCGATATTTGGACCGGCGTCTCGGAACGGCGAGATGCCATTGAATTCGAGCCGGCGCCGGCGCAAGCTCAAGCGGCCCCCAAGGCCGCTGAAACTAAGAATGAACCTAACAAACAGGCGGCAACGGCTTCCGAGGGCGCAAAGTCGATCAAAGTTAAGGAAGGCGAGGAGTCCAGCATTGGTGACGTTTCAAAGCTAAGTTACTCGGAAATCCGTCTTCTTCAGGAATTGGGTGAGCGTCGTAAGGCGCTCGATGGGCGTGAAAGGAAGCTCGATCAGCGCGCCGTCTTGTTAAAGGCGGCTGAGCAACGTCTCGTTGAAAAACAAGATGACCTGAAAAAGATCCGACAGGAAATTAAAAAGCTTCTGAATATAAAGGAAAAGGAAGAAGCGGAGCGGCTCAATCGTCTGGTTGCCATATATTCCAATATGAAGCCTAAGAATGCCGCGAAGATATTCAACGATCTTGATATGACAGTGTTGCTTGATGTCATGCAAAGCATGAAAGAGCGAAAAATCGCGCCGATCGTTGCCGCAATGGATGCGGAGAGAGCCCGATTGCTCACAAAGCAACTCGCCGAACGGCAAAGCGTCCCTAAAGTACCGAAATAGTCTGACTCAAGCCGACATCGTGAGATTTCGTTGCCGGCGCACCAATGTGTTCGAAAGCTAGCGTGCGCCATTTTTAGGGAAAAACGCCCTTCATAATCCATCTTACTTGGGTGCCGGGAAAAAGAATGGGGGCTTAACTCTGAATTAACTCGTTTGCGGTTTTATGGCTGCGTTCATTCGGTTCCTTCGGGAGCCAAGCAGACAAAGTCTCAAGCGGGGAATACTGAAATGGCAGTTGACAAGAATATGCCGATTCTCATCGTCGATGATTATAAGACGATGCTAAGAATTATACGCAACCTTTTGAAGCAGCTTGGTTTCACCAATGTCGATGAAGCGATGGACGGTGGTGAAGCGTTAACGAAACTACGGTCCGCCGAATTCGATCTTGTTATATCGGATTGGAACATGGATCCGATGACCGGGCTACAGCTTTTGAAGGAAGTTCGTGCCGATAACAATCTGAAGAAGACGCCCTTCATTATGATCACCGCGGAAAGCAAGACAGAGAACGTTGTCGCCGCGAAAGAGGCCGGCGTTAACAATTATATCGTCAAACCTTTTAATGCCGCGACGTTGCGTACGAAGTTGTCAAGCGTTATCGGAAACTTCTAAATCGACGCTGTTTCATGGCTTTGTCCAAGCTAGGCTCTGGTCAACGCGATCACTTGATCGCGATCCAGACGAAAGGCGATCCCAGTGCTGTTGCCAATATCGACGAATTCGTTGCGGGAATTCGCGAAGTGATACGCGGCAACACACTTGAGGCTGGTCATGCTGTCTTTGATGCGCTGGCAGAAAGATCTTCCTTCGTGGACAGGGCAAAAATTGACGCTGGCCAGCTTGGCCTTGATATGACCTTGGAAACCCATATTCCTGAAGCGCAAAGTGAGCTGGACGCGATTGTTGCCGCGACCGAATCGGCAACGTCCGAGATCATGGGCGCCGCGGAGCAAATCGAGTCGCTGGCCGAAACGTTGGATGAGGCGGTGCTGGCAGAAGTAATTGATCACGTTATGACAATCTATCAGGCGTGTGGGTTCCAGGATATAACGGGGCAGCGCGTATCAAAGGTTTCGGACGCGCTTGTAAAAACAGGCGCTTCGGTGGATTTGACACTCGCGGTATTGGGCGATGACGCAGCCCAGCAACGCGTTGAACAACACCTCGCACAATGTACACTCAATACAGAAAAATTCGGCGAGGAAATCGACCTTTTGGACGGTCCGCAATTACAAGGTGGCGGAAATAGTCAAGATGACATAGATAAGTTACTTGAGAGTTTTGACTAAGCGAAAAATACCTTAATATAATCGTCATGGACGACTTTAATTCTAAACAATCAGGGCCGGTGAAAGACTCCGGCCCTGTTCTGTTTTTAGGGTTGTTCCTTTTATTATTGGCATTCTTCATACTTTTGAATTCTTTGGCGACGCGTGAAGAGATTAAAACACGGGCTGTGATTAATTCTTTATTGCTTACTTTCCAGGCACCAGATGAAGAGAAAACCTCGACCGAGATTTATATTTCGGCGCTGGCACCCGTTCCGGAACCCGAGGAACTCGTTGATGAAGTGGAGAGATTGTGGGTCGCTTCGATACCCTTGCTGAAAGTAGAGCGCATTTCTGATGGGCGTACGATGCAAGCAGAAATGCCAGTCAACGAGCTTTTTTTTGGCCGCGGCGCCAAGTTGCGGTCTGATCGGCGCACGCTTTTTATCAATACTGCCAAAGCACTGGCGTACAAGGCGCAAGGCTTCGTAAATGAGCTTGAGTTCGTTCTCGGCGTTAAAATCGATGGAAACGACAAATTTATCGCGGCGCAACGGATGCGCGCGGTAGCGATTGCCCGCGAACTTGTCGCAAATGGAGCGCCCCCAGATACGATCAAAGTTGGAACAGTTCAGGGACAAAACCGTCAATTGCGCATGCGGTTCCACGTGCGCGAGGAAGACAAGGCTTACGTCGATTTTCGCGAACTGGTTGAGTAGGCAATGGACCTCCACGAAGACGAGACGCCCAAGCGAGAAAAAGCGCCTATTTGGCTGGTGACATTCGGTGATGTCACGGCGCTGCTGCTGACATTTTTTGTCATGCTCTTTTCCACGACCACAATTCCGTCTGAGAGTTGGGAAGCCGTGGTGGGCACGATGTCCGACAGCTTGCGGTTTTCGCAAGCCGGCCGGGCACCGAATCCTGAGGCGGAAAAAGCAATTCCTGTAATCGAACTTCAGCCTGCGCTGCCAACTGAATACCTAAGTGCCGTCTTGCAAGATCATCTCAGACAAGACGAAAACCTGAAAGATGCAATTGTTCGGCGGCAAGATTCTCGTGTCGTCATATCATTGTTTGGTAACGCGTTGTTCGAGCCTGGAAATGCGGGCTTAAGTTCAGGTGCGCGTGAGTCGATATTCCATCTTGGGGGTGTCATCGGCAACATTGGAAATCAGTTGGAAGTGCTCGGCCATGCCGGCCCATCTGCGCAAGAAGGTGAGGATTTTGACACGAACTGGCTTTTGTCGCTGAATCGGGCGTCCGCAGTGGCAAAAGAACTTCGCGCGTCTGGGTATGAACGGAATATAATAACGTTAGGCCTCGGCGACTCGCGTTACGGCTATCTTGATGAAGGGCTGGGTGAAGCGCGGCGGTTGGAGTTGGCCCGGCGTGTCGATTTGGTGCTTCATGGTACGGCGGAAGAACGTTGATACTGATCCGCGTATTGATTGCTCTTATTGTTTTCGCGCTGCCGAGTACGGCGTTTGGTGTCGATGTCCCGGTTCGCGGCTGGTCGCACGCAAAATTCGGCCGGCTGGTTTTTGATTGGCCGTCGCCGTCCAAATATTCTGCGAGGATTGAAAACCGTAATCTGATCGTTCGGTTTGAAAAGCCGATTTCGGCCCGGTTTGGGTCCGCGCTGCGAAATCTCCGGGAATACGTCACCAAGGCCTCGATTACAGGTAATCAGCGTGTTGCCCGGTTTACGTTAGCTGGCGACTTCAAACTTCGATCGTTCAAAAATGATAACGCCATCGTTCTCGACCTACGTCGGCTCAATCCAGCCAATGCGCGTCAGCCATTGTTGGGCGTGCGCGTCGGTGAACATCCAAGCCATACGCGTCTGGTCTTCGATTGGAACCGCCCTGTCAATTATGAAGCAGCACTGACGGCTGGAAGGTTGCGGCTCCGTTTCGATAAGACCGCAAAAATTGACCTAAACGCACTTCGTCGGCAGCTTCCAAGCAGTACAACCAACCCAAAATCGATAACCCGTGGTACCGGTCTCGAATTCGCGCTAAATGTCGCCGGCGCGCCAAGGTTGCGGCATTTTCGCTCAGGCACAAAGGTCGTCGTCGATCTGATGGTAAAGAGCGATAGTGCCTCTGGGCAGGCACCTGCGAAAGCGCCCGTGGCCGAGCCAAAGGCGTCGCAAAGCGCGTTGCTAGACGCCGCCCAAAAAGCGATCAACGATGCTAAGACAAAAGCTGCGACGAGTGGTCCGCGAAGTCTTCTACCGGAGCCGGAACAAAAACCGAAGCAAGCGCCGACCGAAGCACCGAATACAGAGGAGGCTACCAAACCGTCAAATCAACCTGAAAAACCTGAACCCGCAGCAAAGGCAACCGTTGCGAATGTGCCGGATCAAGTTGCACAAGCATCGCCGCCGCAGTCAGGGGAGCGGAAGCGTGGTGGAATTATTGCGCAGGCGTTTCGCGACTCAAAAGCTACGGAGGCCGTAAATTCGCCTGGCAAGTCGCTCGTCAGCCTTATCATTGAATGGCGGGACCCTGTTGGCGCGGCAGTTTTTCAACGCGCTGGGTTTGTTTGGGCAGTGTTTGATAAACGGGCTCCCATTGACCTCGCGCCACTTCGAGAAGCCGGGCGCGGGATCGTCTCGAACTTAGAACAACTGCCGATTGGCAATGCAACCGTATTGCGAATGGTGCCGGGCTCGGGTTTTAGCCCGTTCGCACGGCGCGATGGTACGAACTGGGTGATCGATTTTCGGCGCGGTAAATCGCGGGCGGAAATACAAATTCCCATTGATATCGATCCCGATGCCGAGGGCGGTGCACGGGTTCTCTTTCCGGCCATCGATATTGGTGGCGTAATTCGTCTGCCGGATCCAGAAGTCGGCGACCTGATCCAAGTCGCTACGGTGCAGGCATCCGGGCAAGGGGTAAACGGTCAACGGGCCTATCCGGAGTTTCAGATATTGGCATCGACTCAAGGAATTGCCGTCGTCGGGTTAAACGATGATTTGGAGATAGAGAAAGAAGCGGCGGGCTTGGCAATGACCGTTCCTGGTGGGCTGCACGTCTCTGGGATATCACCGAATTCAGTGGTCGGGCGAGGCACCCGCGTTGGTCGGTCGCGTCGGATATTCCGGCTGGCCGAGTGGCGAAGTAACAATGAGAAAGACTATTACGAGGCCCGTCAGAAGCTTCAAAATGCGGTTGCTCGATTGCCCCGGGAACGCCGGGATGCCGCAAGGATGCGCTTGGCGCAGTTCTATTTTGCCCGTGGACTGGCGCCGGAAGCGAAAGGAATTTTAGAGGTAATCGGAGGCGCTGATGTTCGCGCCGATACGAAGCCGGAATTTAAGGCCATAAAAGGAGCGGTTGCCGCGCTCAATAGCGATTTCGAGGTTGCGGCTCGAAACCTCAACGACCCGCGCCTCGATAAGTATGAGGAAATCCAGCTTTGGCGCGGTGTGGCGGCTGCCCAGGCGGCGCGGTGGAAAGACGCCCAATTGCTATTCAAACAGGGCGATGCAGTTCTGCATGGCTACCCGGATCCCCTAAAAGGCAGGATCGGTCTGCTGCGGGTCGACACTGCCCTCAAAGCACGCGATAGCGGTACAGCAGCGCGTTGGCTAACAACACTCGACAAGCAGTCGGAAAATATGACGCGAGGTGAAGAAGCGACCTTGCGTTATTTGCAGGGAAGACTCGCTTTCGTCGAGCAGGACATCGACCGTGCGACCGATTTGTGGACTGAGCTTCAGGAAAGCGGAGATACGTGGAATGCGGCGCGAGCGCAGCTATCGCTCGTCAATATGGGCCTCTTGCAGACAACTATGGATGCCGACGAAGCAATAAAGCGACTCGAGAAATTACGCTACCAGTGGCGCGGTGACGAATTCGAAATGCAAGTGCTTCGGCGGCTTGGTGGGCTCTATTTGGACCGCAACGATTACAGGGGCGGATTGGGTACCTATCGCGTCATCGCAACCTATTTTCCGCGGCATCCTGATACTAAGAGGATAGCCGAGGTCATGACCGATACATTTAAGAAATTGTATCTGGAGGGCGAGGCGGACAAGCTACCGCCCTTAACGGCTTTAGCTTTATATGATGAATTTCGCGAACTTACACCCGCTGGACCGGAAGGTAATGTGATGATCCAAAGGCTGTCCGAGCGTTTGGTCGACGTCGACCTTTTGAACCGGGCCGCGGATTTGCTGCAACATCAGGTCAAATTTCGTTTGCAAGGCGAAGAGCGCGCGCAAGTCGGTGCCAAGCTAGCGCTCATACGATTGCTGGACCGCAACCCGAAAAAGGCAATCGAGGCATTGCGAAAAACTGTCTTTCCAAGATTACCCGAGCAGCTTGACGACGACCGACGGAGAATTCAGGCGCGCGCGTTGTTCGAGACCGGTCAGGTCAAGGAAGCCATAGAGCAGCTTGCGGGCGATGTGTCCCGGAATGCGGACTTGCTTCGCGCCGATATTCAATGGCGATCGGAAAATTGGGGAGAGGCGGCGAAGGTTTTGCAACGGTTATCGGGGGAACCCCCGGCAGAAGGAACCACCTTTGATCAGGCTGAGGCGCAGCTCGTCTTGAATTGGGCTGTGGCGTTACGGCTGGATAAGGACGAGAGCGGTTTGGAAGTCGTCCGAGCGCTATATGGTTCGGCGATGGCGGCGAGCCCGTTGAGCAAGGCGTTTGAATTTATAGCAAGCGCATCGACGTCGGACGAGCCTTTGGATTTGGAAACAATTACTAGCCGGATTGCCGACAACGGCGTATTCGATGCGTTTCTTGCCGAATACCTCGCGGACAACAAGAAACGTCTTCTAAAATCACCGGTTACGCCGGTGAAACCGCCGGATGCGGCACCTGCACCGCCGCCGCAAGCTGCTGGACAGGAAAACCGCGAAGATAAGGCTTAGATTCTGCGCTTATCGAAGCAACGCTTTCCGTGGCACGACGTCCTACCAGCCGGGTCATCTGATCAGAGCGGTCCGAAACTTTGTGTCAGGCTGCCAGCGACAAGGTACCAGCCGTCCACCAGTACAAAAAAGATCAGTTTGAACGGCAACGAAATGAGTACCGGCGGCAGCATGAGCATGCCCATCGACATAAGAACGGATGCGATAACGATATCGATCATGAGGAAAGGAACGAACAACAGAAAGCCGATTTCGAATGCTCGTCGAAGTTCTGAAATCATGAATGCCGGAATTAGGGCGCGAAGCGGAGTTTCGTTAACGGAGGTGACAACTTCGATCCTGGCGAATTGCATAAAGAGTTCGAGATCCTTTTCACGGACATGCTTGAGCATGAAACTGCGAAATGGGCTTACGGTTCGCTCAAGGGCAACTTCTTCGCTTATTTTCTCGTCTATCAGCGGTGCGATACCGTTCGAGTAGGCCTCTTCGAGGGTTGGCTGCATGATGAAAAATGTCATGAACAGCGCGAGGCTTACCAAAACAGCGTTCGGTGGCGTTTGTTGCGCGCCCATGGCGGTTCGCAAAAAGGACAGCACAACAACGATGCGGACAAATGACGTCACCATCACCAAAATTGAAGGCGCTAGGGACAGGATTGCCATTAGCGCGACAATTTGGACAATTCGTCCCGTCGCGGAGCCGCCATCGCCGAATTCGAGATTGAGGCTTTGCGCACCCGCCGGCATTGCGATCAAGAGTACCCAAATTGCCGAAAACCAAAATTGACGGCACTTCAGCATCCGGGACCCTTTTGCCGGCCTTGGGAGACGGCGCTGCTTTCAATCAGAAGTTCTGAATTTGCACCAAGCAGTATCAAATGTTCGCATTCATCGCGTTTGACCAATACGAGCCTGCGGCGCGCATCAATGGTTGCGACTTCGACGATCTGCAGTCTGCGTTCTTGTCCACGGCGGCGGGGTACCATACCTGTCATACCGGGCCCGTAGCGACGAAGAAGCAACGCAAATAGCCCAATCAAACCGATGACGAATATAAGTGCGAGAACGAATCTGAGGTAGCCGTCGACGTCCATGGCGCTCCACAATTATGTATGCCGAAAAAGCGCTTAACTTACGGTTCAGTCGGGGTATCGCCGTCACTGATGGCGGTCTCTTCGGCCTCTTTCAATATCTCAGCGACTTTGGCCTGAACGTATTCGATTTCAGCGGAGAAAAGACGTAAATCGTCAAGTAAACCATCAAGTGCCGGTTTAATTTCTGCTGCGTCTTCCGGGTCCAGATCAACAATGAGTTCACATTGCGCTTCGATCTGCGCATGGACGCCATCAATCCGGACCACTTCACCCTTTAGCAGGCCTTCCCGAGCATTTGCTACTTCTGTCGTCAACTCGGTCAGCGTGTTCAAAATTTCGTTCTTCTCGGCCATAACCACCTTCCTCTGACGCGGCCACATCAGCTTCTCGCGCCCTTTGATCCAGATGCTCGGAAGTTTCGTGACTATTGTTAGCGTAGACGTAACGCAATATTTCTGCCACTGCGATGAATGCTTCGACTGGAATTTCGCTATCCAGGTCGACAGCAGCCAGTATTTCGGCCAAATCTGTGTCTTCTCGTACCTTTATACCGTTACGAAACGCGATATCGAGGATGGTTTCTGCAAATTCTCCACGTCCAGTTGCGAGTACGCGCGGAACCGATTCGGGGGCGCCGTCTCGATTCCCAAGAGCGACGGCTATGGCATCTTTTGCCTGGTTGGGAGACTGGGAAGCGGCAAATTTTGACCTTTTACCGGACATTCCCCTGTTCCCCTTGGGGGACGCGGGTTTCAACATCATACCGGTTCCAAGATATGGACGCAGGCTTATGCGCAACTTACATGGGATTTCGAGTTTCTAGAAGCTTATGATCCGCCTTGCATATGGCCCCGGTAAGCTTGGCTCACGAGCGGAATTAGTTAGTTATTTGAATAATAACGATAAATTTTTAATCTTTCATGGAACCAAATGAAATTGGTGTCCTCGCTATTCCATACGCCTTGCGCCGTGAATCAGAAAGTTCGCGTTCGCATTTTGTCGGCCTTAGGGACCGGGCCGATGGCATGTTCCCTGCAATGAATTGCCGTGAGCTGTCGCGGAATGATTTCTAGAGTGCAGGAAAATGGATTTAGGCGGATTACCAATATTCCAGATGATGACGACGAAAATGGAATGGTCGGGACGGCGCCAGCGCGTACTTGCGCAGAACATTTCGAATGCGGACACACCGGGTTATACGCCAAAAGATTTGGAACCGATTGATTTCAAAGATAAATTCCGTCGGGATAATTTTCAGCTTCAACTCGCGGTAACAGATTTGAGTCATATCCAGAGCAAAGTTCAGCAGACGGCGTTCGGGGATGAAAAGGAAGCTCGGAAAAATTATGAAATTTCGCCGACGGGCAACGCAGTTGTCTTAGAAGAGCAGCTTATCAAAGTTGCCGACAATGCGGCTGCGCATCAATTGGCTACGAGTTTGTATCGAAAAAACGTAAATCTTTTCCGAATCGCCCTGGGCCGGCAAGGCGGGCAATAGGACTAACTTGACGGGGATTTTCTGGGAATGCCTTCCGATCTACAAGCAAGTATGATGATTTCCGCCTCTGGCCTTCGTGTTCAGGGACAACGGGTTAAAGTAATATCTGAAAATATTGCGAATGCGAACTCGACGGCGGATACGCCGGGGGGTGACCCTTACCGGCGAAAAGTGCTAACTTTCGAGAACGTGTTCAACAAGGCTTTGGATGCGGATATGGTCGGCGTTCGGAAGGTGATTGGGGATCAATCCGAGTTCAGTTTGGTATATGATCCGAATCACCCTGCAGCCGGACCAAACGGATATTATAAGAAGCCGAATGTGAATGGGCTTATTGAAATGTCGGATATGCGCGAGGCGCAGCGCAGTTACGAGGCGAATTTGAACATGATCGAAACATCCCGTTCCATGATGACGCGGACAATAGATCTCTTACGGTAGTACACAGAAACTGAGGCGTCCAACCAATGGCAGTTGAATTTTCAAGAGCGGCCGATGCATTAAACAAGGCTGCGCAGCTGAGCAATTCTTCCGGTATGGAGGCTCGTGACACGACGGCGCCTGGGCAATTCGCGGAAATGATGCAGCAGGTTGCCGAGAACGCGATCGAGGCTGGTGAACAAGCCGAGCGGATGTCGGCTGCAGCGATTCAGGATAAGGCTGAACTGACCGAGGTCGTTACAGCGATTACAAATGCAGAAGTGACGCTGCAGACCGTTGTCGCGGTCCGCGATAGGATAATTTCGGCGTATCAGCAGATTATGAGGATGCCGATTTGAGTTTAGATTACGGCCTATGAACGAAGCGCAGGCGCTGGAATTTGCCCGCGAAGCGATAATTACCGTATTGAAGATCGGTTCGCCTATCATGCTAATTGCATTGGTGGTCGGTCTGATTATAGCGCTCTTTCAAGCGCTGACCCAGATTCAGGAAATGACGCTGACTTTCGTGCCGAAGATCATCATCATCTTCGTAAGCCTGCTCATATTCCTGCCGTTCATTGTCGAAACGCTGCAGACCTTTATGCTTGGTGTGGCGGATCGAATAGCTGGCCTCAATTAGCGCGCGATGCTGGAACGGCTTCTCGCCCTCGAAGCATTTTCCTATCTTCTTGTATTCAGCCGTCTTGGCACTGCGGTTATGCTGATGCCAGGCGTAGCCGAAGCCTTTGTCCCCGCCCGAGTCCGTTTGCTTGTCGCTTTGACCGTGACTGTCGTCATGTATCCGGTTGTCGCCCCTTTATTGCCGAGCACTCCGAACGCGTTCATAGCGGTACTCTTGTTAATCTTCGGCGAAGTCACGATTGGTTTGTTCATCGGCTCCGTGGCACGGATATTGGCGACTGCGTTAACTACGACAGGCACCATAATGGCGTTCCTGACCGGATTTGCGAATGCTACGTTATTCAATCCGATGATTCAGGACCAGGGCGCGCTGACTTCGGTCTTTCTGTCATTGCTTGGAACATTGCTGATATTTGCCACAGGCCTACATCATTTGATGTTCGCGGCACTGATGGACAGCTACACAATGTTTATTCCCGGCGCACCATTACCGCTGGATGATCTCTCCGAGGCGATGAGCCGGCTCGTCGCAGGTAGTTTCAAACTTGGCGTACAACTCGCGGCGCCGTTTATCCTTGTTATTACACTTTTCTACATCTGTCTGGGGATACTGGCGCGGCTGATGCCTCAGTTCCAGGTGTTTTTTGTCGGACTACCACTGCAAATTATGCTTGGGTTAATCATTATGGTCGTAAGTATTTCGGCTATAATGATGTGGTTCTTGGAGTATTTTGCGACAGGGATGAGCGGGTTTATTAACCCACGGTAAGATCATGTCAGATCAGGCAGACGACGCACAAAAAACAGAAGAACCGACGCCAAAGAAGATTTCGCAGGCGCGGGAGCGTGGCAACGTTGCCCGCAGTATGGAAATCAATACTTGGCTCATGCTTTTTGCGGGTACGATCATTGTTGCGATGGTGGCGCCCGGGCTGATGGGCGATATCCGGGCAATAGCGTTGGTTTATATCGAGCGGCCGCATGAATATAGCTTCGAACGCGGCAATCTTTCTGGCTTACTGATGTGGACAGTTATTTCGGTTGGTCTTGCTCTGGCCATTCCCGCGATATTTCTTGTCGTTATCGCGATCGCGACGGGCATTGTGCAAAACGGCTTGGTTTTTTCGCCAAAAGCCCTAGAGCCGAAGCTGGAAAAGTTTTCGCCAATCAATGGGCTGAAACGCTACGCGTCGTGGCGTCAATGGATTGAGTTCTTCAAAGGTCTCTTAAAAATCGGGATTGTTGGGACGATCGCGGTTTTACTGTTAATGCCGGAATTTAAGCGAATCGATACGCTACCAACGGTGGATTTGATTGATCTGCTGGCCCTGCTTCATGTGTTGGTTTTGAAATTGCTGCTCTATGTTCTTGGTATCCTGTCCGTAATAGCATTTGTCGATGTCGTTGTTCAGCGGGCACAGCATCGCAAGCAATTACGCATGACGAAGCAGGAAGTGAAGGACGAATTCAAGCAAGCGGAAGGTGATCCCCACGTCAAAGGCCGGCTAAGGCAAATTCGCATGGACCGCGCCCGGCAGCGCATGATGCAGGCAGTACCGGAAGCGGATGTGGTCGTGACAAATCCGACGCATTTTGCCGTTGCGTTGAAATACAAGCAGGATGAAATGGAAGTACCCGTACTCGTTGCGAAAGGCCAGGACCTGATCGCCCAGAAAATTAGGGAAGTCGCCGAGGAAAACGATATTCCGATTGTCGAAAACAAGCCATTGGCGCAGGCGTTGTTCAAAGGGGTAGAGCTCGACCAGGAGGTCCCGACCGAGCATTACAAGGCGGTTGCGGAGGTCATCAGCTACGTGTGGCGGATGCAAGGCCGGCTCCGCCCCGGGCGTCCTGATGCGTGACCGCGGATGAGTTCATTGAATACACCTAAATTTCGAGCGGGCGTTATTTCGGTCGTCGTCGTTTTGATTTTGACCACAATACTTTATTGGGGAGGGGTCGATGGTGGCCTGATTGCGGTTTCGGGGATTGTTGTCCTGCTAGGTGCGGCTGTATCGCAAGGATTACTTTCGAAACGCTTGGATACGGCGCTGCCGATGGAGCCAAGCAATGAAGAACAGCCAGAAACGGCAACTGCACCCGATTTCGAGACCCTGTTCGAGCAGGCACCCATGGCCGCGGCACATATCGACGGTGATCGAAAAATTGTCGCGTGCAACCGCGCTCTGCGCGACATGCTGAACGTTGAAAAACCGGAAGCAAGTTTGTTCGAGGACCACATTGCAGAAGAAAGCCGGACCGCTGTAGTTGAACGTCTGGCAACGACTTCGACGAGACAGGAAAGCGGGGAACCACTCGAAGTTTCGCTGGCAACGGATAATGAGCGGATTGTTTCAATCTACGATACAAGAATTGGAACAGATAATTCGGCAATGTTGGCGCTTGTCGATACGACGCGGCAGCGCACTTTGGAACATCAAGTAGCGCAGTCGCAAAAGATGCAAGCGGTCGGGCAACTCGCTGGCGGCATTGCGCATGATTTTAATAATCTCTTGACGGCGATGATCGGGTTTTGTGACTTGCTGCTGCAACGGCATCGCGCAGGGGACCAGTCCTTTGCCGATATTATGCAGATCAAGCAGAACGCCAATCGTGCGGCGCGTTTGGTGCGCCAACTACTCGCATTTTCGCGGCAACAAACGCTTGAACCGCGCCTCCTAAATGTTACCGACGTTTTGGCGGAACTTTCCAACCTCTTGCAACGGCTCTTGGGCGAGCGTGTGGAAATGAAAATGATCCACGGCCGCGATTTGGGCCTCGTCAAGGCGGATCAAGGACAATTGGATCAGGTGGTTATCAATCTTGCCGTGAACGCGCGTGATGCAATGTCCAAGGGGGGAATTCTAACGATACGGACGGACCGGATCGAGGTTGGTGAGGCTATTCAGGCTCATGGCGAGGAGATAGAACCAGGCAGTTATGTCACGATTTCGGTTCAAGACAGTGGACAGGGAATTTCGGCCAAGAA
>JAJFJB010000121.1 GCA_021774435.1 Alphaproteobacteria bacterium | reverse complement strand
GCGTTGGTCACGGGCAGCGAGGCCAATGGCGGCGTGGAAAAATACATCGCGGGTATCGCCTTCAAGGCATCGGTATTTCAGGAAGCCCTGCGTCCCGACCGGCTCTCTACCCTCGACGAAGATCGTTTCATTGGCTTGTGCGCTTTCATGGCGCCGGTACGGCGGCGTGTCGGCCCCTGGCTGGCGGAAGCCGGAATTGCAGCGGCGCGGGAGGCGATCGGGCGATTGCTCGACGATGCGGAAAATTTCGATACCGCAGACGCGCGGCTGTCACGCTTTATCGCCTCGTTTCCGTCGGGGAAATCATATCGTTGGGTGCGCGACTTGGCGGCGGAACTGCTGCACTACACTTATCCGGAACAGTACCCGCTGATGGCGCGTTGGATTTGGGACCAGACGGCGAATGCCGGTGTCTTGCGCGAGATTTGGCATGCCGAGAATATTGACCATATCACCATCGATATCGCCGACAATTATGCGACTTTTCTTATGCTGCGCGAGGAACTGAGTCAGTTCCTCTCGTCCAATGGCATTTTTCGAGACATGCTGTTCTATGTCGATCTGCTAACAGCGCAGATCTACGCCGACTATATCTGCGCCCAAGGTGGCAGTTTTCTGCGGACCGACTTTGCCTCCGATCATGACCCCATGCAGTACACACGGCGTATGCTAGGCCTCGACGGCATCGATCCGGATACCGGCCGCACCCGCGTTCGCCGCGCCGATGGCGAGCGGTATGTTCTGCAAGACGCTGGTCTCGGAGGCTAACAGGGATACAATCATGCCGATTCATGAAAAATCGCTGATCCGGCCGGAAAATATCGTCGCGCACGAGCAGCTCGAGATCGACGGGATCGACGTCTCTGGTCACTGGAGCACCTTCATCGAGTCACGGGTCATCACCGACTATAATGAAGAAATGGAAGAGGAAGTGGCGGCATTGCCAGGCGGCGAAGCCATTCATCGCTGTTGGCAGTGCGGCTCGTGCACGAATTCCTGCACCATCAACGCGATCAATCCGGAATTCAATCCCCGCTACTGGATTTACCTCACCCGCATGGGGCTCGAATCAGAGCTGTTGCGCGACAAGGAATTCATATGGCAGTGCGTATCGTGCAACAAGTGCACGTACGCCTGTCCGCGCGACGTCAACCCGGAAGGTGTCATGAAGGCGCTTTCGCATTGGCTCGAACTCAAAGGGCACACGGAAAAATCGCCGTCGATGCACTTCGACGAGGAGTTCGCCGAACAAGTCTTCGCCACCGGGAGAATTGAGGAAGGCCGCATCATTCGCGGATTTTTCAAACGAACCGGGCAGGCACTGATGCAGGACTGGCTGGTCGAGTTCGTTAAACGGCTGCTTCGCCATTTGCCGGTCAAACTGCTCTTCATGATGGGGCTGGCAAATATCCTACGACCGCGCACGCGCGGTTGGGGCGGCGCTTCGGCGGCGATCCAGGATTACGTCGCCGAGCGCAAGGCGGCCGACCGCCGGGCACTACATCTCGACGAATCCGCACCCGCCGAATAAGGAGAGACCCGCGTGACGGAAAAATACAAAAAGGTCGCCTACTATCCCGGCTGCGCACTGGAAGGCTCCGGGCACGCCTATGACCGGTCGACCCGGGCCGTAGGCAAGAATCTCGGCCTCGAACTGGTCGAGGTGGAGAACTGGAACTGCTGCGGCGCGATGGAGGTCAAGAATATAGACCCAAAGCTGCAGACCTATTTGTCGTCTCGGGTGATGAGCATCGCCAGCGCGGAGATGGGCTTCGACACCGTCATGGCGCCCTGCAACGGCTGCTACCACAATTTGAAGAAGGCAGAATACGACCTGACAAGCGATTCGGAAAGCGTCGAAGTAACCGCACGTCTGTCCGAAAAGGCCGGACACGCGACTTATGAAGCCGGCGATATCGAAACCATCCATGCACTGGATTGGATCAAGGACACCATCGGCGAAGACGGCATTCAGGCACGAATCAAGAAGTCGCTCTCGGGATTGAAGATCGCCAATTATTACGGCTGCATGTATACGCGGCCGCGCCACATCTTTCCCGAAAAAGACCAAGGGGAAGGTAGCGAGTCGACGTCGCAGCCCCATTTCATGGACGATATCTTGCGTGCGGCCGGGGCTGAAATCGTCGAGTATCCGTTGAAGACCGCGTGCTGCGGTGGCGCACATACGCTGTCGGATTCGGACACGTCGACCAAGCTGGTCCTGAACCTGCTGGAAACGGCGGATGCCTGCGGGGCGGATGTGATCGCGACGGAGTGCCCGACCTGCCATTCCGGACTGGAGATGCATCAGGTACGCGCCGAGACGAATTTCGACCGCAAGACCGGCGCCAAAATTCTCTACTTTACGCAACTTCTGGGCTTGGCCCTCGGCATCAGTCCGCGCAAACTCGGGATCCATGAAAATGTGTCGGATTCACTCGGCTTCCTCAAAGAAAAAGGTTTGGCGTGACCCGGTTCACCGACATCGAGGCCCGTATCGTCGCATTGCGCGACAGGCCGGACGACGCCAGCGAAACTGTAACCGCTCTTTTGAGCCTCGGAGAAGCGGTGTTGGAAGAATGGATCACGGTCCGCGGCGAGACGCCGACTGATTCCCACCGCGAGGGCTTTCGCTTGCTGGCGCTACATCGGCAAGGTGCAAAGGGGGAACCGTCGTTTAACGCATGCCGGGAGACTTGCCGCGAACTCGTCTATCACTACAATCTTATTGCGCTGGAACCGGACCATCCGGAAACGCCGCTGCGTCTGAAACTCGCCGCAATGGTCGCGATGCATCTATATCTGTTCGTCAGCGGCAAGATGGAGGTGTCTGGCCTCGGCGAATTCTGTTGTTCCTCCCGACCGCTACAAGCGACGTCGTAGCGCGGCTGCTAAGAGGAGAAAGTACCAATGCCAACCGTTCGTGGATGTAATCTGCCCGATGACCTGCTGTACGACGTCGAGAACAATATCTGGTTCCAGGAGATCGGCGACGGCAACGTCCGTATCGGCATGACCTCGGTCGCGGCCGCCATGGCAGGACAGCTCGTCGCGGTAACGCCGAAACGGGTCGGCCGCAGTGTCAAGGCGGGACGGTCCTGCGCGACGATCGAATCCGGCAAATGGGTCGGGCCGGCGAAATCCGCCGCCGGCGGCGAGGTGGTCGAGATCAACGACGCCATAGTGAACCAACCTGACATCGCCAACGATGACCCTTACGGCGCGGGTTGGTTGGTCGTTTTGAAGCCGGACGACTGGGATGCGGTGAAGCCGACGCTTACGCCGGGCGCGGACATCGCCGGCCCCTACGAAGCAAAGATGGCAGCTGACGGTTTCGAGGGTTGCGAGGCCACCTGACCGCGGTCCTCAGTTACGCGACATCAACGCGCTGAACGCGCCGCCGAAGCTGCCTTCCTCAAGATACTTCATACCGAACACGCCGCCCGCGACGATCGATAGCAGCGCAATAACCGAACCGAGGGCCAAGGTCGACATGCCCGTGATTCCTTGGCCTATTGTGCAGCCCAGCGCCAAGATACCGCCAACACCCATGATTGATCCGCCCACAATGTGACGGACCATGTCGTCGGCATCGGTGAAGGCTTCGATACGGAATTGACCGCTCACTTTCGCAGACACGAATGCGCCAATAATCACGCCGCCGACGACGGCTATGCCGAAATTGATCGTCGCGCCCGAGAACGTCATCAGATACTGAATGCTCTCGCCAACCGGCGAGACGAACGTGAAGGACGCGAGCGGCGTCGGTTCGAAGTCGTCGTAGCCGACTACACCGGTCACGTACCAGGCAAGAGGAATCAGGGCTCCGATAATTAATCCGGCCGCTATATTGGTCCGCGAGGCGCGAAACGCGGCACTCTTAAAACAGAAGATCAGCAGTCCGCCGGCAATCAAAAGCGTCACAACCCAGCGCGCGAAGCTCATCGACAATCCAGTCAGGGCTACCAGCATGTCCGGCATCCCCTGCGACTCCAAACCAAACGTTTCCAAATTGATCATGGTCAAGGATTCAAACTCGACCCGGCCAAGTCCGATAAGTCCCCGTAGCGTCATGTATGCGAAAATACCGAGGAACAAGGCAACGACCAGCGATTTCAGATTGCCGGCGCCGAGACGCACCAGGGTCTTGTTGCCGCACCCCCCGGTCATCGTCATGCCGAAACCGAAAAGCAATCCGCCGACAATCGCACCAACCCAGCCGAAATTCACGGTCAGGTAAATCGCACCGTTGAGATCAATCAATTCGAGCCCGTGGAGCGCCTGACTACCGAAAATGGCAACGGCGACCGCCAGCATCCAGGCCCGGAATCGGTTCCAATCCCCCATGAACACCATGTCCGAAATCGCACCCATCGTGCAGAAATTAGTCCTATGCGCGGTGGCGCCAAATATCGCGCCAAGCCCGAGACCAAAAACCGCAATCAGCGTCTTGACGGGAATTTCTTCCATTTTAGCCGCCCTCTCTTTCATCGCCTGGCCGGATTTTACTTGGCAATTCGACAACACTTGCGATAAATTGAATATGTAATATGCATGGGCTGCAAGGGAGTGACAAGCGTCATTCCGGGTTGTGTTTAATCAATTTCGTGTCATCAGCGCCTGAGCGAATTCCACTCTCGGCGTTGCGCACAAGTTTCATGAATAGAAGGTGAAAATGATTGCCGAAACGCTCGACACCAAGGGTCTGAACTGCCCGCTACCGATCCTTAAGGCAAAGAAAGCCATCACAAAACTGGAATGCGGTGACACGCTCGAAGTGCTGGCGACCGACCCTGGCGCCGTTCAGGATTTCGAGGCGTTTAGCCGCGCAACGGGTCATGTGCTTGTCGAGTGGAACGAAGCAGGCGGCGTCTACCGCTTCCTGCTCAAGAAGGCCGGTTAGGGTACACCTTTAGAATTCGAGCTTCTCGAGTATCTCCTCGAGGCCGACACGCGCGCACGTATCGTCCGCCTTACCGCCCGGCGCGCCAGAGACACCAACTCCGCCGACGATTGCGCCTTGCGCCTCGATCGGAACGCCGCCACCAATCATGAGCGCGTCGACGACGAAACGAACGCCGCTTTGCTCTTTTCCCGCTTGAGTGAGGTCGGCCATCGCCAACGTGTCCGTCCGAAAACTCACAGCCGTCCATGCCTTGCGCCGAGCGGTTTCGGGCGTGTGCGCACCGGCAAGTTGATCGCGTAACGTCACTTGCAAATTACCAAAACGGTCGACAATGCTGACGGCGACTTGAAATCCTTCCTTACGGCACGCCTCCAGTGTCTTTTGCGCCAACTCCAATGCGAGGTCCGGCGAGAGGGACTTGAACGTCACCAGGTTCTCCGCGCGGGCGTTGATCGTCGATGCAAAGAACGTTGTAACCAGGATACCCAAGAACAATTGCTTAAACATTACAAACACTCCCTATTTGGCGGCAGGTGCAGCCCCCGCCCCTGTTTGGTCGGCTAAAAGAGGAGACTTCGCACCACCCGTGCCGAGCTTTCCAACCAGCACGCCGAGGAGCCCCCAGAAGCTGTCTTCTCCGGGATACCCCGTAATGCGACCAACTTCCTGACCCTGGTCCCATAAAACGAAGGTTGGCGTGTAAACGATCCCGCGCACGGCCTTTAGCTCCGCTGGACGACGGTCAAATTTGTCAATTCGCCTCAGTGGCGCAAGCCGCCCTTCCTCGGTCTTGGCGTAAATTTCACCAACTTCCTCGGTCCACAGTTCGCACCATTCGCAGGTTGCAGACTCGAACATTATTAGTTCGGCGGCATCTGCACGTTCCGAATCGACAAGCGACGCCATAAGAATCATGGGAGTCATGCATAAAACCGAAAACCACGCCTTCAACCGCATTTACTCAAGCCAATCATTTCGTCTTTCGTTCACTTAACCCCAATGCCCGGAAACTGGCGAGCCCCATCGAGGAAAAGTCATACTTTGTAATTTATATATACAATTTATAGAATATGTAAGCCGGTAAATAATGTGGGCGATTGGTTTATGGCCGTCTCCAGGTCCAGCATGCGAAATATGGTTTGCAGCTTAATGGCTTTGTTGTGTCTGCTACCAACCGTTGGATTAAGTGCACAGCCGTTGAATAAGAAGCCAATTCAAATCGGCGTACTGGCCTTTCGTGGCGAAAGTAAAGCGCTGCAGGATTGGGAGCCGACAGCGCAATATCTGACCGACGCGGTTCCAGGCTACGAGTTTGAAATTCTGCCGCTTCCGTTTAAAGCCCTGCGGCAAGCAACCACCAACCACCGTATTGACTTTCTACTGACCAACAGCGGCGATTACGTCGAGCAGGAAGCGAAATTCGGTGTCAGCCGGATTACGACATTGAAGCGGCCTTCGGGTGAAACCACGCGAAGCGTGTTCGGCGCCACTATCTTCGTTCGCGCCGACCGTACCGACATTCGCACCATCAGGGATCTGAACGGGAAATCATTTGCGGCTGTAGCACGGCAAGCGTTTGGCGGTTTTCAAATGGCCTGGAAGGTTTTCAAGGATCACGATATCGATCCGTTCAGTGATATTTCGCACATCGAGTTCTTCGGTTTTCCCCAGGACCGGATCGTGTTCGCCGTCAAGAACGGCGAGGTTGATGCCGGTACGGTCCGGACCGGCATACTTGAAACGTTGGCGCGCGAAGGCAAGATCGAGCTCGGTGATTTTCGCATCTTGAATGCGCAATCGAATTCCGGTTTCCCATACGCTCTCAGCACGGCCCTGTATCCGGAATGGCCCTTTGCAAAACTTCGCACAACGCCTGCTGTTCTTTCGGAAAAAGTCGCCATCGCCCTCCTGCGCATGCCCGCCAATAGCGCCGCAGCGAAAGCCGGGGACTATTCCGGATGGACCGTTCCACTCGATTATCGGCCGATCCACGATCTCTTTCGCGAGTTGCGAATAGGGCCCTTTGCGCGCGAAAAAATTACCCTATACGAAGTCTTCGAGGCCTATTGGGAGTGGCTCATATTTGCGATCGTCGTACTCGTACTGATTGCGCTGCACGGTGTCCGAACCGAGTATCTTGTTTCCCGCCGCACCCACGAGCTATCCGACACTAATGCAGAACTTGAGCGTCAAAACGCGGAGCGGAGGCGCGCGGAGGAACGCGCACGCCAGCATGAATCGGAACTGGCACACGTCTCCCGCGTCAGCGTAATTGGCGAGATGGCTTCGGGTCTCGCGCACGAATTGAACCAGCCTCTCTCCGCGATCGGCAGCTACGCGCGTGGCTGCGTCCGCCGGATCACGAGTGGGAATGCTAGCAGCGAGGAACTGCGAGAAGCGATGGAACTCGTCGTCGATCAGGCGGCACGGGCGGGCCAGATAATAGATCGAATCCGCGGTTTCATGCGAAAGCACGAGCCGAGCCGCGACTTGGTTGATCTTAACGTCGGGGTCCGCGATGCAACTGCGCTTTTGGCTGAAGACCTGCGGCGGCACGGTGTATCGATTCAGTTGGAATTGACGGAGCCGTTACCCCTGATCGAAGCCGATCTCATCGAAATAGAGCAAATCATTCTAAACCTCTCCCGAAACGCAATCGACGCCATGGAGGGTAGCCCGAAAAAGCACCTCCGGATAAAGACGTCGACTGGCGCGGTGAGCGACGTAATAGTCGAAGTATGTGACACTGGCCCCGGCGTTAATCACGCGAATTTTGACCGTGTCTGGGAGCCATTTTTCACAACAAAATCAAGCGGACTCGGCCTCGGACTGGCTATTTGCCAGTCGATCGTCGAGGCGCATGGCGGGCGGATTAAGCTGATTTCGGTGCCAAACCAAGGGGCCACCGTTTCTTTCACACTCCCGACCAAAGAGACGACAGATGGATAAATCGATAAAACCAACGATCTATGTAATCGATGACGACAGCGCTGTCCGCGACTCGCTTCGCTGGTTGATTGAGTCGGCCGATCATGAGGTTCAAACTTTCGCATCAACGCGTGCATTCCTGGACCAACTCGAATTAGACCATCCAAGTTGCATTCTTGCCGACGTGCGCATGCCGGGATTGGGCGGTATAGACCTCCTGGGCGAACTTGCTGGCCGCGGCATCGATATCCCGGTGATTATCATCACGGGCCACGGCGATATCGCCATGGCGGTGCGCGCGATGAAGGCGGGTGCGTTCGATTTCATTGAAAAGCCTTTGGACGACAACATTCTTCTCGCTCTTGTGGAGAAAGCGATCTCGAATAGCCTCCGCACATTCGATGCCAGTGATTTTCGCGTGGAATCGCGCAGCCAACTACTTCGCTTAACACCACGCGAA
Source organism: Alphaproteobacteria bacterium (assembly GCA_021774435.1). GTDB lineage: Bacteria > Pseudomonadota > Alphaproteobacteria > UBA8366. The sequence goes on along the minus strand of JAJFJB010000121.1, from coordinate 581 downwards.
CGTCAGGTATTGAGTCAAATCGTCCAAGGTGCGGCGAACAAAACAGTCGCAGGGGTGCTCGAAATCAGTGAGAAAACAGTCGAGGCCCATCGCGCGCATATCATGAGTAAAATGGAAGCGACCTCATTCGCGGAACTCGTCCGCAAAACAATCGCCGCGGATGAATTGGCGGAAAGCCGTTGATCCGCACGGCTTCTGGTATGATGGTTCTGAAATTTGCCGCATTGAATACAGTGTGATTTAGGAGCTGAATCACATGAAATTCAATTAGTTAGTGTGCTGAATCAGGCGAAATTCGATCCTTTGAATTTCTCAAACAGGACACTAGGGAATTCCCTAATAGGGAACTCCCGAATACTCCCCTTTGAATTTGCGCGATACGATTTCTCAAAAAGCTGGATGAAAAATCATCACAGCGTGAAAAACCGGCGGTGCCGCAATTCGCGCCGACCGGAACGTGGCGACATGGGAGGAAAGAATGAAATCGGTTACTGGTAGAGCCTACGCGGCTGCGGTTGCCCTCGTATTAATCGCGGCACCAGTCTGGGCGCAGAAGAAGGACGCCGGGCACAATAAGGATT
>JAJFJB010000013.1 GCA_021774435.1 Alphaproteobacteria bacterium | reverse complement strand
ACCCGATGGTTCGAATAGCGCGACCAGTGGTTCGATGTCGCCTTGTCGGCATCGAGCTGGGTCACCATTTTGACCACTGAGCGGCCGCCGGTGTCGACCACCTCATTCCAATCGATGTAGAGCAGGGTGTCATCGTCGAAGCAGCGAATCCACAGGGCAACGCGCAGGCTGCCGCCGGATGCCTGGCCGGTGGTGAAAAGCGCCAGCGCCACATCGCGCGAGCCATCCGAGGCGCGGGCGTCCCGCACCGCCCACTCGCCATACCCGGTCGGTTGAAATCCCTGAATAACCCGGGCTGCCGGCGCCGAGGGCGCGTTGTTTTTGGGCAGCGTATTGTATGTGGAATCGCCGTCCCATTGGTCCGTGCTCTGCTGTCCCTCTCGCGACAGTTTGTCGAAACAGGCAAGACGCCTCTTCGCATCGGCGATGTTCGAGCAGTGCGCTATGCCGGTTTCCGCCGAATAGCCCTGAGCCAGGCACGGCGTGGCGGCAGCAGCCAGAAATGCAAGGGCGATCAGGATCCGGGACATGTCGGTGATGTTATTCGAAGAGGACGCGGCTGCCAACCGGGCAGGCAAACGTTTCAAAAGACGATGACCTTGGCCCCTATCCTGGTGCGCTTGTAGAGATCGATCACGTCGTCATTGTGCATTCGGAAGCAGCCGCTCGACACCTCCCGTCCCAATGTCTCAATCGCGTTGGTGCCGTGGATGCGGTATAACGTCTTGCCGAGATAGAGCGCCCGGGCTCCCATGGGGTTTTTGGGGCCGCCCGGGACAAACTTCGGCAAATTTGGAAGGCGTTTCCGCATCGCCAGTGGCGGCCGCCAATGCGGCCATTCGGCCTTGCGCGACACATGTGAAGTGCCGGTCCAACCAAAACCCTCCCGGCCCACGGCAATGCCGTATCGAACCGCCTTTCCGCCGCCCAACACGAAATAGAGTGTCTTGCGCTTGGAATCGATGATGATAGTGCCGGACTTTTCTGCAGATTTGACCTCGATCACTTCAGGCGGATAAGGCGAGTGATCGGCAAGACCGGCATTCGGGATAGCCAGGAGAAAAATCACGAACACGAGGAATGTCGGCTTGATACTCATGAATTTGCGATACACTACGTGCCCAACCGTTTCCCCGCTGCTGCCTTCATTACCATAGCCGACTAGCTCTTGCTGCGTTACGTGCTATGAAATCCGGAAAAATTCTCGACCGTGCTAACAATACGGTCGAGGAACCACGCAACTGGACCTGTTTGCATGCACAAGTTCGATCCGGCTGGCGCACCCCGCCCGCAGAAGCTCCGCTCAGCCCAGCAACTCGGCACGACCCACCGCAAACTTGCCGAGGCAGACAAATTGCGCCAATCCGGCAAGCCCAAGCAGGCCATCGCCATTTGCGAGGCGTTGTTGAACGACCACCCGGACTATGTCGGCGCGCTGCATACGCTGGGGCTCATCCACATTGAACGCGACAGTTACTGGCAGGCGCTATCGTGCTTTGTGCGCGCGGCCATGCTCAACCCCAACGACTGGACAATTCTGATCAATCTGGCGAATGTCTATCTCGGTCTGGGTGCGGAGGAAATGGCTGCGCGCACGCTTGAGCAAACCATGAAGCTCAAGACCGATGACGCCAACATTCCGGCAACGCTTGGGCGCATATACGAAAATCAGCGCGAGTATGAACTGGCGGCAGAGTGTTTCCGCCAAACCCTTGAGCTCGACCCGCAATACAAGGGCGCCGCCAACATGCTAGGGTCATGTCTTACACATCTGGGCCGGGTCGAAGAGGCGGCAGATGCGCTGACAAAGGCATGGAAGCGTGATCCCACGCAGATGTCGCTCCTCGTAACGCTCAGTCAGCTTCCTGCACCCGTCGTAAAGATTGACCTGCCCAGCGCCATCAAGAAAAGCAGCAAGACGCTGAAGGACAACGATCCGATGACACTCGCGCGCGTTCAGTTCGCGAAAGCCTGGTCTTTCGACAAACAGGGCAATCACATGGCGGCGTGGGATGCGCTGTTGGAAGCAAACGCCGAGCCGGCACGCCGCGCGGTGGAGCACCACGAACAGAATGTCCGTTACAGAGTGCAGGCACGAGAAATCGCGCACAAATACAAACCTCAGAAACCGAAAGGGATCTCGGCCTACCGCGACGCTCCCATCTCACTTTACATTCTCGGCCCCTCCCGGGCAGGAAAGACGACCTTGGAGCGGCTGGCGGCAGAAATCGATGGCGTGAAACGAGGTTATGAGAACTCAATTCTCGAACGCTCAGTCCGGCGCACATCACAACTCTCCGGCCTGCTTACCCTCGATACGCTGGTCAATCTGCCGCTGGAACTCGATCAGCGGCTCGGCGAAATCTATCTGGACGAGTTAATGGACCGCGCATCCGGTGCCGCGGCCTTCACCAACACGCACCCCGGACGGATCCATGACGTGGGGCGCCTCGCCTCGGCCATTCCAAGAACGCGCTTCGTTTTCGTGAAACGCGACCGTGACGATATCGCCCTGCGGACGTTCATGAAGCACTACAGTGCAAACACCAACCCATACGCCTATACGGTCAAGAACATCTATGACCACATTGACTGGTACTACGAGATGATCGACGCGTGGCTGGAGAAGCTGCCCGACACGGCCATCTGCATCGATTATGCGGATATCCAGACCGATCCCCAGGCGCAGGTTGCCCGAATCGCCGAGCTCTGCGGGCTGGCGCCCCCCGTGTCACCACTGCCGACGGTCGGCGACGACCGGAACTGTGCCGTTCCCTACCTCGAATTTCTCGCGGCGGCGCGGGCGGAATAGCCCGCTGTCGTCCGAATTTCAGCCCAATCTCGCAATATCTGTGGCAGTTCCGCCACAAATCCGAACAAATTAACGTCTTGTTCATAATTTCCGTTGACGTGCGCGTCTTGCGCGGGAAGATGATCCAAATTCCAGGTAATCCTGGTCAGATCAACAGAGACCAGAACGACGGTAAGTTTGCACAGGGGAGCATACTTGATGTCCAAGAACACCAAAACATGGTTGGTCGGCGGTGTATCCGCACTGGCGATGGGATGCTTTTTCACCGGCTCCGCGTTGGCGGGCGGTGATGTCATCGAACCCATGAAGCCCGGTCCTGAACGGACCATTTCCGGCAATCTCGACGTCTTCTTCGGCGGTACGTGGCTGTCCGAACAAGGGGCTCGCGTCAATGGCTCGTCGGCCGACGACGAATGGGGCTTCATCGGCGGCGCGGCGAAAGTGGACATTCCATTCAGCGATCAGCATTTCAGCTTTCAGGTTGACCTTGACGGTGAAGTGACCTTTGCCCAAGGATCATCGACTAACGGCGCCAACGCGTCAGGCAACTATGCCGGCGGCACACAGGTTGGTGGTCACCTGAACTACCGCGAAATGGATCAGTATCTCTTTGGCGTATTCGGTGGCGTTGGCGTGGCGGCGATTCAGGATTCCGCCTCCACCGGCGCCGAAGGTCCGCACTATTTTGTCGGTGTCGAAGGGCAGATGTATTTCGGCGACACGACCGCCTATGCCCAGGTAGGGTATTTCGATTCGGATCATCAGGAAGGCACCGACGTTTTCGCCGATGCCTGGTTCATCCGTGGCGTACTGCGGCACTATTTTAACGGTGGCCACACCATGCTGCAGGCATCGCTTGCCTATGCAGACGGCTCGCACGGTGGCAGTTCGGTCGCCGATGAAGAAATGATCGAATGGGGCTTCAAGGTCGAGCACCAGCTCTTCAACTGGGGCAATGACGGGTTCATGAGCATTTATGGGGAATATATCGGGCGCGATTTCGATGAAACCACTCCGCCCGGGTTCGGCCTGGATGACGGCCATGAACAGCATACAATTATGGTCGGCGTCTCATTCAATTTGAACCAGTACAGCTTGAAGACGAGGGAACGGACAGGCGTAGCGCTTGACCTTCCGGACATCGAACGGTGGGTCGCTGGTCCGGCGTGGCACGACTGACAGCTGCTTCTAACAGGTTTGAGGAACGGGCCCCGCAGGGCCCGTTTTTCTTTGCACAGGCAGAGGCGGAGCATGCCGTTCGGAGCGCTAACGAATGGGTAACCATAAGCCGCTAGGGTTTGCGCCATCTTCCATATACGGGATCCGGTGCAATGAGCGCAGTTTCAACAGCCACGGCACTGGCCGCATCGTCCGCAGCGCAAACCCAAGCCGCTCTCGCCACCACAATCATCAAGCAAAATCATGACGCCCAGGCAGGATTGGTCGCAGTCATCGAACAAGCGATCGAGGCTGGAAGACAAGCCGCCGCATCGCCAACCGCAGACGGCACCGGCGCAGTTGTCGACGTGCGCGCTTAGAGCTGGGCCTACTTGCCGCTGATAACTTTCTCCAGCGCGTCGGGCGTGTCGATGTCGATCAGCACGGCCGCATCGCCGAGTTCCACTTCACACACCGCTTCCGCATACTGGCCCATAAGGTGCTTGGCGCCGACGTCGCCTTTGACACCGGACATTTCATCGAAATAGCCGGCACCCCACAACACCGGATTGCCGCGCTTGCCGCGGCTCATGGGTACGCAGATCGTGCGGCCTTCTTCGAGATCGAACGCTGAGATCAGCTTGTTGATATGAATCGCACCAACCAGCGGCATGTCGCCAAGACACACGATCACACCATCCACTTCGCCAGGCAGCGCGGAAATTCCTGAGGCAAGCGATCCGCTGAGACCGTCAGCATAATCCGGGTTTTCGGCAAACTCGACGTTCAGCCCCTCAAGCGAAGCCCGCACCCTGGCGCTTTCGTGGCCGGTGACAACGACAACCGGTGCCGCCTTGCTGGCCAGCACGGTTTCCACCACATGCCGGACCATCGGTTTGCTGTCGATCTCGGCCAGCAGCTTGTTGGTTGATCCCATGCGCCGCGACTGGCCGGCCGCCAGCACTAGTCCGGCAATCTCTGGCGCTTTCGGGCCGTCCGGCAATCGCTGTCCCCTGGGTGTCGGCCGCGACGCGATCTCCTTGAGCAACCCGCCGGCGCCCATCATCATGATGTCCTTTGGCGTCACATCCAGGTTCGCCAGCACGCGCTGCAGAACCCAGTCAAAGCCGTTGATCTTGGGCGACCGGGCACAACTTGGCACGCCGATGACCGAGGTCCCACCGAGTTCTCCCAGCATCAACAGATTGCCGGGATCAACCGGCATGCCCAGATGCACCACCTCGCCGCCCGCCAATGTCAGGGCATCTGGGATAACATCGCCCCTGTCGACGATGGCAGACGCCCCGAACATCAGGATCGGCGCGCAACCCTTCGATGCAAGTTCTAAAACGGCTGCAGCAACAGATTTCGGGTCATGCGGACACCGCACCACGTGATCCAGAGTACTGCCCAACTGCTCAAGACGCAGGGTCATCGACTGCACGGTTTTCTCTAAAATGGCTTCTTTCGTCTGCGGAAGCTCGGTCAACACGAGCCCGACGCGACGGGCAGCGAAGGGCGCCACCGCGATCAGGCCGCCCTCACCGCAGATATCCAGGGCCTGCGCCAGAACATCGGCATGTGCTGCAAACGGGATCACCTTGACCGTGGCGAGCATTTGCCGCGGTTCCACCGGATGGAAGCCGGGAACGGTTGCGATGGTAAGGCTCTCATGCAGCAGATTGACCGCGTTCACCCGGGCTTCATCAACCACCGCAAGCCCATGTGCGCTGGAAAACAGATTGGCCCGCCCCGTAAACGGCTCCGCTGCCGAGGCATTCTCACCGGCGGCTGCCCGTGCCAGCGCCGATGACGCAGCATCTTCGCCAACGTCGCCATCACCGAGCCGTGCGGCTGTGACGCCCTCGATGCCGGCGCCCCGCAGAACATCAATGTCGTTCCCGCTGAGCACCCTGCCCTTCTTGAACACCCCGGCCTGGTGCCGCACCGAATGCGCAAGAACGGCCCCTTCGGCGTCCGACAAAGGGATGGTGCCGAACTTCATGGCGCAGCGGATCCACCGCGCCGCAGACGCTGGGTCACCTCCGCCATGATCGAAATGGCGATTTCCGCTGGACCCTTGGCGCCGATATCGAGCCCTATGGGGCCATGGATACGCTCCAAGGTATCTTCGGAAAATCCGCTTTCCCGTAACCGTTCCAGCCGTGCCGCATTGGTCTTGCGGCTGCCCAGGGCGCCGATATAAAAGCATTTGCTCTTGAGCGCAAAGTCGAGCGCTGGATCATCGACCTTGGGGTCATGAGTCAAAGCCAGGAAAGCGCTGCGATGATCGAGCTCGAGGCCCGGCAAGACCTCATCCGGCCAGTCGGCGTGGAGATCGACGCCGGGAAAGCGTTCCTCCGTGGCAAAAGCCCCGCGCGGGTCGATCACGGTCACTGCGTATCCGGTCGCATCCGCAATCGGCAGCAAC
>JAJFJB010000120.1 GCA_021774435.1 Alphaproteobacteria bacterium | reverse complement strand
CCAGAGCCGGAGCCCGAACCAGAGCCGGAGCCCGAACCAGAGCCGGAGCCCGAACCAGAGCCGGAGCCCGAACCAGAGCCTGAACCAGAGCCGGAGCCCGAACCCGAACCTGAGCCAGTTTTCGAAGAAGACGATGCGCTTGAGTTAACGGACGAATTTGAACCGGAGCCGATGGATGAGATCGCGCTGGTTGATGAAGTCGCGGACGACGGGGATATGCTCGTCTCCGCGGCGACTACGGCGGCAGGAGCTTCGGCCTTTGCTCAACTTGGGGCTACAGACCCCAATTTATTGTTGGGGCGGGCTGACCGCACGCTGGAGGCGCTGGTTAAGGAAGTAATGCGCCCCTTGTTGAGTTCTTGGCTTGAAGCGAATTTGACCGATATAGTCGAACGTGAAGTGCGGCGTGAAGTACAAAGAATGTCAAAGAAATCGTCTAACGAATGATGATTGATTTAAACGTTTGGGCGGCGTAAACGCCCAAGCGTAAGGTTTTCAACTTTACAGAGGGACGTTCAGCAATGCTGGACAAGACATATCGACCCGGTGCGGTCGAAACTAAACACTATGAGCGCTGGAACGAGTCCGGCGCTTTTGCCTGTGGTCAAAATAAGAATGCGGAGCCCTATACGATTGTTATCCCGCCACCCAACGTGACGGGAAGCCTTCATATCGGGCACGCGCTTAACAACACATTACAGGATATTCTAATCCGCTACGAGCGGATGCGTGGACGTGATGCGCTCTGGCAACCAGGCATGGATCATGCCGGGATCGCAACGCAAATGGTTGTCGAACGGCAGCTCGACGAAGCGGGCACATCGCGAAAGGAAATTGGCCGCGAGAAGTTCATTGAGACTGTATGGGATTGGAAGGCCGAGTCGGGCGGTACCATCTTCGGTCAGTTGCAGCGCCTTGGCGCTTCCTGCGATTGGAGCCGCGAGCGCTTCACGATGGACGAAGGGTTGAGCGATGCGGTGCGCAAGGTGTTTGTCGATCTCTACAACGAAAAACTGATCTATAAGGATCAGAGGCTGGTCAATTGGGACCCCAAGCTGCAAACGGCGATCTCTGACCTGGAAGTCCAGCAACAAGAAGTTAATGGCAAGCTCTGGTACTTTAATTATCCTGTCGAAGGCGAAAAGGATCGCTTCCTGACTGTGGCGACGACGCGTCCGGAGACGATGCTGGGCGATACGGCCGTCGCTGTTCATCCGGATGACGAACGGTTTAAGGATCTAATCGGAAAATACTGTACCTTACCGCTTGTTGGGCGACGCATCATTATTGTTGCGGATGAACACGCCGACCCGGAGCAAGGATCCGGTGCCGTAAAGATAACACCGGCCCATGATTTTAATGACTTTGAAGTTGGCCGGCGGCACGATCTGGAAATGGTCAACATCTTCGATATTGAAGCGCGCATTAACGAGAACGCGCCCCAGAAATACCGCGGGATGGACCGGTTCGAGGCGCGCGAGTTGATTGTCGCAGATATGGAAGCCGCTGGCTTCCTCGACCGTGTCGAGGAACAAATGCATACGGTCCCGTATGGCGACCGCGGCGGCGTTCCGATCGAGCCCTATCTGACCGAACAATGGTATGTCGATGCCAAGACTTTAGCCAAACCGGCGATCGAAGCGGTTGAGCAGGGTAAGGTAAAATTTGTCCCCGCGAATTGGGACAAAACCTATTTCGAATGGATGCGTAACATCCAGCCCTGGTGTATTTCACGGCAGCTCTGGTGGGGCCATCAAATACCCGCATGGTATGGCCCGGATGATGAAATTTTCGTCGCGCATAGCGAAGCTGAAGCGCTCGCTGCCGCGGAAGCGCATTATGGCAAAGCGACGCCGTTGAGGCAGGACGAAGACGTCCTCGACACCTGGTTCTCATCCGGATTGTGGCCGTTCTCGACGTTGGGCTGGCCGGAACAGACGCCGGAACTGGAGCGTTATTACCCGACTGATGTGTTGGTGACTGGGTTTGACATCATTTTCTTCTGGGTTGCCCGGATGATGATGCTGGGTATCCATTTCATGGGCGAGGTACCGTTCCGCACGGTGTATGTGCATGCCTTGGTGCGTGATGCGAGCGGTCAGAAGATGTCTAAATCGAAAGGCAACATTATCGATCCACTCGATTTGATCGATCAGTTCGGCGGCGATGCCTTGCGGTTTACGTTGGCCTCCTTGGCCGCACCTGGCCGCGATATAAAACTGTCGCAAGCACGGGTTGAAGGGTCGCGGAACTTCGCGACAAAGCTTTGGAACGCAGCGCGGTTTTGCGAAATGAATGAGTGCGCGCCGGTCGCGAATTTCGATCCGGAATCCTGCACACAGACCGTGAACCGGTGGATTGTCGGTGAGGTTGCACGCTGCTCTCGTGATATATCGAAAAGCATTGAGGCCTATCGGTTCAATGACGCGGCGCAGACGATCTACCAGTTCATCTGGGGTTCATTCTGCGATTGGCATTTGGAATTCTCGAAATCCCTCCTCAATAGCGATGATATCGCGGCACGGGATGAGACACGGGCCGCAACAGGCTGGGCCATGGTCCAGCTGCTGCGGATGCTGCATCCGTTCATGCCCTTTATCACCGAGGAACTTTGGACGCATTTCGGTAGCGATGGTGAGGGTATGCTGATTGTCGAGGCCTGGCCGGAATTTGGTGACGCACTCGACGATGAAGCATCGCGGGCTGAAATGGATTGGGTGATCGGGCTTATTACGGGCGTGCGTTCGGTACGTTCCGAGATGAATGTACCGCCGGCGGCCCGCATTCCGATGCTGCTGACAGGAGCGAACGAGACAAGCCGCAATTGGCTTAGCCGTCACGAGGCACTTATTCAGCGCTTGGCGCGACTAGATAAAGTCACGACTGGTGATGCCATCCCGGAAGGCGCTGTCCAGCTCGTTCATGGCGAGGCGACAGCGGCTCTGCTGATCGCCGACGTTATCGATATCGCGCAGGAAAAAGCACGCCTGCAAACGGCGATCACGAAATCCGAAGGCGAGATTGGAAAGTTGGAGAAAAAGCTCGGGAATGCGCAGTTCCTGGCGAAGGCACCGGAGTCGGTCATCGAAGAACAACGTGAGCGACTGAGCACTACGCAATCGACTCGCACGAAGCTCGCCGATGCATTGGAGCGGCTCTCAACCGTTGGGTAAGTAAAACCGCGGGAGAGAAGCACTTTCGCCGGTTAAAGCTCATCGAAGCATGGCACCTTGGTCCGCAAAATTTTCAACTTGGCAGAGAGCCATTCCTCAGCGGCTTGAGCCGTGCATTTGGCCCAAATTTGCAATGGAGCATCGCAGAGATTTCGGAATTGGTTCCAGATTCGATAGTCTTTGCTGCGGATATTTGGATACCGTTGAAAGCGGCACTCGTGCCAAGATGTGTGCCGAGCGCGCTAAAATACTCGAAAAATTCGAAATTTCCGGTGCGATATTGCGTGCCAATCATAGAGGTACTGCGTATGGATTGACGAAAATTTGATATTCCCTGCCTGGTATTTGGAAGTACTGATCACGCTATGAATTTCAACGCTCATAAAGCGGCGTTCATCTTGTTGAGCGCGGTTTCGGCGTCCATGTCTTTTCCGGCCTGGGGGCATGCCTTTGGTCAACGTTACGACTTGCCGGCCCCGCTATGGATGTATCTCGGCGGAGCAGGGGCCGCGGTTGCGATGTCATTCATTGTTATGGCCTTGACGTTGCGGCGTGATGCCGTCGCGAGGGAATATTCGGAGTACAATATTTCTGCCTCGCTTGTTGGCGGGTTCCTGGCCAGCAGTGTCGTTGTGGGGGCATTGCAACTACTCTCTGTCGCGATTTTCTTCTTCGTCCTAGCGACGGGGTTCTTTGGCGTGCAGAGCCCGATAAAAAACTTTGCGCCGACAATGGTCTGGATTATCTGGTGGATTGGGTTGGCGCTGATCTCCGCACTCATTGGCGACTTATGGCGCGTCATCAACCCCTGGCGAGCAATCTTTCGGGCCGGCGAGCGCTTGTTTGGCGATTCACTGCAGCAAAAAGACTACCCGCGTTGGCTCGGAGTATGGCCTGCGGTTGTTCTGTTTGCGATTTTCGCATGGTTGGAATTGGTTTCCGAAGTCGGCGGGTCACCACGCCAACTAGCCTACCTTGTCGTCATCTACTCGACGATCACTCTGTGGGGTATGGCGCTCTATGGGCGGGAAGTGTGGCTCCAGCACGGCGAAGCGTTCACAATTGCGTTTTCTCTTTTTGCTCGGTTCGCGCCGACAGGCGGCGGCAAAAGTGCAGCCAATGTTGGAGACTGGGTTTTGCGTCCCCCAACGCTTGGTTTGCTTACCGATAAGCCGGTATCCCCTTCGCTGACGGCGTTTGTTTTGATAATTTTGGCGACCGTGACGTATGACGGGTTTCTTGAGACACCGGCATGGCTGTCAACGCTTGAATGGATTGCCGAAGATGCAACGCTGCGTCCGCTATTGGTCGCGCTGCAGGAGACCGGTGTTAATCTGCACAAGCTGATTAAGACGTTGGGATTGATCGCGTTTCCGGCAGGTTTTGCGTTCGCGTTTTGCTGCTTTTGCGCCTTGATGCAACGGGCAGGTGGCTCCGTTTCCTTCCGCGAAGTGGTCGGGTTTTTCGTGCTGACCCTGGTGCCCATCGCCATCGCTTATCATGTTGCACACTATCTTTCGTACTTCCTCCTGTCCGGCCAATTAATCATTTCGCTAATTTCCGACCCGTTCGGATTTGGATGGGATCTCTTTGGAACGGCCAGTTACAAGATCGATATCGGCCTAGTATCGGCAAAATTCGTTTGGTATTTATCGGTAATTTCGATCGTCCTCGGCCATCTTATCGCTGTCTATCTCGCACATGTTACGGCCGTGCGCGTTTTCCCAACGCCGCGGGCGGCATTGACGAGCCAAATTCCGATGATGGTGCTCATGGTGGGATATACGGTATTGAGTTTGTGGATTTTGTCGCAGCCCGTCGTTGAAACGTCGGGCATGCCAGGGAGCTGATATGACGGACAACAAAGAACCGGCCGCAGCCAAGGCCCCGTGGGACCCGAAACGGGCCGAGGCCTGGAACAAGTGGTTTTCCGTGCTGGAAGAAGGCGCTCAAATATTGAGCGACCGGCTTGTAGAACTAGCGGCAGTTGGCCCTGGAGATCAAGTGCTCGATGTCGCGACCGGTCTTGGTGAACCGGCCGCGACGGCGGCACGCCGTGTCGGACCTAGCGGGCATGTGGACGGTGTCGATCTTTCGCCGGGTATGCTCGAGTTTGCGCGCCGGCGGACGGAACGGTTGGGGTTGAACAATGTGACCTTCCGGGTCGCTGATGCGGATAATCTGCAGGCTGATGACAAGGTTTATGACGCCATTTTGTGTCGTTGGGGACTTATGTTCATGACCGACCTCGAGGCGACTTTGACGAGGTTCAAGGGCCTTTTGAAACCGGACGGCAAAATTGCGGCGGCGACTTGGGGACCGCCCGAGAACGCGCCGTCGCTCAGCATGGGAAATCGTATCGTTCTGGATTATTTGGATTTGCCGCCGCCGAACGAGGGGGCAGGTACGCCCTTCGCCCTGTCGGATGTCGATGGGGCGATGCGGATATTCGAGGCGGCGGGTTTTCACGATGTCGTAGGCGAATGGCTGCCCGTGACCTATATCTTTCAGTCCGTCGATGAATTCATACAGTTTCGTCGGGAGCGGTCCAGGCCGCTGGAAGAGCGGATTGCGCATTTTCCCACTACGAAACGCGATGCCGCATGGCGGGCCGTGGCGGAGGCCGCCACTGAGTATGCGGATGAGGACGGGGTCGTACGTATGGAAAACCAGGCATATTGTATTAGCGCGCAACGCTGAATTTCGCAGCTTTGAAACCGTGCTGGAAAGGCGCTTGGTCTCTGACTATTGTGCGTTGCCATAAAGGTAATTGAGCCGCGCCCGCAGGCGCAAAGGTAGAGACACACGCCCACGCCGATACCCAACATAGACGAATTGCTCGCACACGCCGATGCGGAAGCCGGTGCCGGTCGGCAAGGCGCAGCTTTTGTTCTATACGGGCAGGTGCTTGCGGCTGATGCGCAAAACATTGGCGGATTGAAGGGCGCTGGCCGGGCCTTATTGGCGATGCGGCGGCTCGATGATTCGGCAGAAACATGGCGTGTAGCCCTTAGTGTGGCACCCGATGATCCCGAAGTGCTTTTTCAATGCGGCATCATTCATTTTCGCCGCGGTGAAATGGACTTCGCAAAGGAGTTTTTTCAGCGCGCTCTCGCGGTCGAACCGACGCTATATGGCGCGCGCGGCATGAACTTGCTCGCGATGCTCTATAGCGACGACCGAGAATTTGAGGCCCTGCGGTACGTGCAGGAAGACTGGGCGTCGCAAAGGCCGGCTCAACCGGCTGCATTGTTCAAGACAGATGATATCGATCCAGACCGGCCGCTACGGATCGGTTATGTCTCATCGGATTTTCGGGCCCATTCTGTTGGCTTCAATATGCTGCCGGTCTACCAGCGGCTCGACCGTAACAAGTTTCAGATCTACTCTTACGCCGAGGTTGCAAGGCCCGATGCCGCGACGCAACTTTTTGAGGATGCCAGCGATGTCTGGCGCTCGACAATCGGCCAAAGTGATGCCGACGTGGCGCGAACCATCGCTGAAGACAGCATCGATATCCTCGTCATTTTGGCGGCGCATCTCGACGAAAACCGACCTTACATTGCGCGGTTCAGGCCTGCGCCCATTCAAGTCAGCCATCACGATATTTGCACGTCGGCGCTGGATGAAATTGACTATTTCATCGGTGACCGAATAGTTACGCCCAGTGGCGGTTCGGAATGGTTTTCAGAACGTGTTTTGCGCCTTCCGGCTTTCACGGTTCATTCTATTCCTGCGGAAGCCAACCGGCCGGGCCCGTTGCCGGCACTGGAAAACGGGTTCGTTACGTTTGGCTCATTCAGCGCGCCGCAAAAGATATCCGCGCAATGTATCGAGAATTGGACGGCGATACTCCATGCCATACCCCGGTCACGTTTAATACTGAAGCATTTTGAGGCCTATAGTGAGGCCGCGACCCGGGAACATGTCCTTGGTCAATTTGCATCGCAGGGGCTCGGAGCAGACCGGGTTTCGTTGATCGATACCGTCGATTTACGGTCGGATCATTTGCGCGCCTATGAACGCATTGATATTGCCCTCGATCCCTTTCCCTTCGGGGGGGCCACTACAACCTTCGAGGCGCTTTTGATGGGCGTGCCCGTCGTGTCCCTGGCAGGCGACCGATTCGTAGCACGTTGTTCGGCCGCGACCTTAGACGCTGCGGGCCTTAGCGCCTGTGTTGCGCACAACAATGATACCTACGTCGCGTGTGCCGTCGAGTTGGCTTCGAATATCGATAGGCTTGCGGCGCTTCGGACAGGATTGCGGACGGCGGTCACGGCGTCGCGCGCTTGCGACGCCAATAAATACGTTCGGAACCTGGCGCGAATTTATCGAGCTATATGGCGAAAATGGTGTTTTACGAAGTCGGAATCAGACTAAGCATCTAGGCCGCATCTGCAATTTCGCACCACACCGGGGTGTGATCGGAGGCTCGTTCCTTACCGCGCGGCCCTCGATCTATTTCGCAGGCGACGAGACGGTCGGCGGCTTGAGGCGATAGCAACAGATGATCGATCCGGACGCCTTCATCGCGGTTCCAGCGGCCGCGTTGATAATCCCAAAAACTATAGGCACCGATTTCCCTGTGCAGCGAACGCCAGGCTTCGGTAATGCCCATATTGAGAATGGTCCGGAAGCGCGCGCGGGATTCCGGCCGGCACAGGGCATCATCGGCCCATCCTTGCGGATCGTAAACATCGTCGTCATTGGGCACGACGTTGTAGTCACCGCCCAGCACGAACGGCTGTTCGGTGGGAAGTAAATCGTCGCGAACATGGCTTACGAGACGGTCCATCCAGGCGAGCTTATAAGGGAATTTATCTGTATCTGTCGGGTTGCCGTTGGGCAGATAGATCGAGGCGACTCGCAATCCGTTGATCGTCGCTTCTATGTAGCGTGCCTGGGTATCTTCGTCGTCACCGGGAAGACCCATCACGAGATCTTTAATCGGGTGCCGCGATAGGATTGCTACGCCGTTGTAGCTTTTTTGCCCGTGCACGGCGATTTCATAGCCAAGTGCATTGATTTCCAATCTGGGAAAATCTTCCGGGACGGTTTTTACTTCCTGAAGCAGCGCGACGTCCGGTGTCGTCTCTTCAAGCCATTCCAGCACTCGCGGTAGGCGTGCCTTGATCGAATTCACATTGAAGGTGGCGATTTTCACAGGAGCGCGGTCAGGTTGAGAAGGACGTGCCGCAGCCGCACGACGCCGTGGCGTTGGGATTGTTGATTTGGAAAGAGGCACCGACCATGTCATCGACGAAGTCGATCTGGGAACCGCCAAGCAGGTCCATCGAAACGCTGTCGATAACGACTTTCACCTCATCGTCACCAAAAACGAGATCGTCATCGGTCACAGTCGACTCAAAATCGAACCCATATTGATAACCGGCGCAGCCACCACCTGATACCTTTACGCGAAGCATGGAATCTTTTTCGTCTTCTTGCTCGAAGATCTGCAGCAAGCGCTTCCGAGCCGCGTCGGATATCGTAAATGTGGCCTCACTAGCCATTGTATCGGAGGCGAAGGGGTCTGACATGTATTTCTCCTGCACGGCCTTTTCTGCCTTGTACCGTAACTTGCAGTTTACCACAGCCTATGTAGCGCGCTAAGAGGCTATTTCAATTGGCGTATGTTAAGAGATCGTTATGAACGATGCAGCCGCAATTTACGCGACTAAGGCCTCGGAGTCCCGGGGAAGGCGGTATCCCGAGCCGGAAAGCCTGCGGCGAACGCCTTTTCAACGCGATCGCGACCGAATTATCCATGCAACGGCGTTCCGCCGGCTCAAACACAAGACACAGGTTTTTATTGCGCCGGAAGGGGACCATTTCAGGACTCGGCTAACCCATAGCCTCGAAGTTTCGCAAATTGCGCGCTCACTTTGCCGAAATCTTGGTCTCGATGAGGACCTTACCGAGGCTCTGGCGCTTGCGCATGATTTCGGCCATCCCCCGTTCGGTCATGCGGGGGAGGAGGCGCTGGACGTCGCAATGGCGCGTTTTGGTGGGTTTGACCATAACGATCAGACGCTTCGCGTTCTTGACCGATTGGAACAACGGTATCCGACCTTCGATGGTTTGAATTTGACATGGGAAGCTTTGGAAGGCGTTGCGAAACATAATGGGCCGTTGCGCGGACCAAATGCGCTGGAAACTGTTGTTCCACCCACAATCGCGGCATTGGATACGGTGTTTCCGCTCGAACTCGGCACATTTCCAGGCCCGGAAGCGCAAATCGCAGCTATTTCAGATGATATTGCCTACAATAATCACGATTTGGATGACGGATTCCGTGCGGGACTCATCGCAATTGATGACCTTTCGGAGGTTCCGCATGTGGCAGTCGTCTTTGCGGACGTCCGCCGCCACTTTCCGGGTATCGCGGAGACGCGCGTTGTACATGAGGCGGTCCGGCGGCTGATCGGTGAAATGGTCGAAGATGTCATACAGGAAACAAGCCGTCGCGTGGCCGAAGCAGCGCCGGCGAATGCCGCCGAAATTCGGCAATTGGGCCATCCTGTTGTTGCGTTCTCTTCGGTGATGGGCGAGAAAGAGCGCGCATTAAAGGCGTTTTTGTTCAAGCGGATGTACCGCCACGATACCGTGGTCGTCGAAACTGATCGCGCCAGAAATGTTGTCGGGAAGCTGTTCACGTATTTCGTTCGAGAGCCGGGCTTCCTGCCGGAAGAATGGCGACGTGAAGCTGGGCGGCCCGATACGGAATATACGGCGCGTATTGTCTGCGATTACATCGCCGGAATGACCGATCAGTTCGCGATCCGCCTGCATAGCCAAATTATGGATGGAAAGACTTAAGTCGGTGAACATATTTAGCGATTTTCGGCAAAAAATAGTTTTAACAATTGAACAGCTTGCGGCCGATAACGAACTGCCCAAAGACCTCGACTCGACGCGCGTTTCCGTCGATGCGCCACGTGAAGCGTCTTTCGGCGATCTTGCGACGAATGCTGCAATGGTGCTTGCGAAACCGTCAGGCATGAAACCGCGTGATTTGGCGTCAGTGCTGTCTGAAAAACTGACCGAGTTGGAGGGTGTCGTATCGGTCGATATTGCGGGGCCCGGGTTTATCAATATCCGCCTTGATCATGACGTGTGGCGCGGCTGTCTTGCGGATATCCTGAGCACGGGAACGGCGTACGGTGACTCGGACGTCGGGGCCGACGAGCCTGTAAATGTCGAGTTCGTATCCGCCAATCCAACGGGTCCTCTGCATATTGGCCATGCGCGTGGCTCCGTTTTCGGTGATGTTTTGGCCTCTCTTCTGCAAAAAGCCGGGTTTTCGGTCACCCGAGAATATTACATCAATGACGCGGGCGCGCAGGTCGATGTGCTGGCCCGGTCCGCCTATCTCCGATATCGCGAAGCGTTGGGCGATGAGATTGGAGATATTCCGGAAGGATTGTATCCGGGCGATTATTTGCGCCCGGTTGGCGCCGCATTGGCGGAACAGTTTGGTGACCGTTTTCGTGACGCTGCCGAGACAGATTGGTTATCGGAGGTTCGGCTAATTGTCATTGATGCGATGATGGACCTTGTGCGCGAGGACTTGGCTGCCCTTGGGATCCGTCACGACGTGTTTTCTTCCGAGCGGCAGATTGTCGAGGCCGGCAAGGTCGATACCGTATTGGCGGGGCTAACCGAGCGCGGCCTGATCTACAACGGTGTCCTAGAACCGCCCAAAGGCAAGAAACCCGATGATTGGGAGCCGCGGCCGCAAACTCTCTTCCGTGCCACTGAATTCGGTGACGAAGTTGACCGGCCCTTGAAAAAATCGGATGGCAGCTGGACTTATTTTGCGTCCGACATCGCCTATCATCAGGATAAGTTCGCGCGCGGGTTCCGGACGCAGATCGATGTCTGGGGCGCCGATCACGGCGGGTATGTGAAACGGATGAGTGCGGCAACGAAGGCGGTCACCGAGGGGGCTGCGTCGTTAGACGTTAAAATTTGCCAAATTGTGAAATTGCTCGACCAGGGTGAGCCGGTGAAAATGTCGAAGCGCGCGGGAACCTTCGTGACCTTGCGTGATCTCATCGACGAAGTTGGCCCGGATGTCGTGCGGTTCATCATGCTGACGCGTAGCAATGACGCGCCGTTGGACTTTGATTTGACCAAGGTTACCGAGCAATCGCGGGATAATCCGGTATTCTATGTCCAGTATGCGCATGCCCGTTGCCACTCCGTCGCGCGAATGGCGCGCGATGCATTTACCGAACTGGAAGATGAGAACCAGTCCGACGCCGAGTTATGTCGATTGGGACATGAAGCGGAAATGGCATTGATCAAGCTCATGGCGCAATGGCCGCGAATTGTCGAATCTGCGGCACAAGCACACGAACCGCACCGAATCGCCTATTATCTTTATGACTTGGCTGCAGCGTTTCACGGCTTATGGACAAAGGGCAAAGAGGAAACCGAATTGCGCTTCATCGTCGAGAATGATGTCGATCTCACTCGAGCGCGATTGGCAATGGTGCGTGGCGTTCGGACCGTGATTGCATCGGGTCTTCAGATCATGGGTGTGGTGCCGGTCGAGGAATTGCGCGGATGAGCGGCGACGTCGATCCCATTGAGGCGGAACTTGCGCAGTTGGACGCCGAAGAGGGAGGCCCACCGCCGCGGTCGGTCCGGCGCTTTCTGCCGGCGACCTTGGCAATTATCACATTGGTGAGTTTTGGCGCCGTAATCTGGTATGCCTACAGCACAGGGGTGCGCGAAGGCAGTGAGTTCGCAGCACCGACATTGAAGCCCGAAGGGCCGAGTAAAGTGGCGCCAAAGAGCCCTGGCGGACAGCGCATTGCCGACCAGGACAAGCTGGTTTACGGAAAAATCGACAAATCCGCGGAAGGGCGCAAGGTTGAGCGGCTTTTGCCGCCGCCGGAAAACCCCTTGCCGGCACCGATCGCGAAGAAACCGAATGCAGCGCCGCCGCCATTGCCGTCTCCAAAACTGGACGTTCCAAAGACGCCGCCGACGTCAGAGCTGCCGCCGCCGCCCTCCATTACAGCGCCGCGCAAAGTTACGGCGCCGGCGAAACCGGAACGCCAGTCGCGTAATGAATCTGTATTAGCGGAAATCGCACCTTCTGCCGGGGGAAAGAAGCTGGAGAAAAAGGCGGTTCCTGCGCCGCCGAAACCGCCGGCAGTGGTTAAAAAGCCAACTGCTGTGCCAAAACAAGCTGCCAAAGCCAGCGCGGTACCATCTGCACCGAAACCTGCAACGGTGTCGCCGCCGGCGAAGAAGGCCGCGGCACCGCGCGCAGTTCAGGTCTCAAAACTTGATCCTTCAAAAGGGTTTCGAATCCAAATTGGTTCGTTGCGTTCGAAAGAAGCGGCAAACCGAGCGTGGGTAAAGCAGCTTAAGCAACACGGTAAAATCCTCTCCAAGCTCACCTTGCTCGTGAAGCGGGCTGACTTGGGGAAAAAGGGTGTTTATTACCGCGTTCAAGCGGGGCCGCTGAGCAATAAGACTGCGGCACAGCGAATTTGCGACGAGTTGAAGCAGAAAAAGGTCGGCTGTCTGGTCGTCAGGCCATAATAGTGGGTAAGGCTTCAGGTCAAAGAGCGGCAATATTCGGGTGTGCCGGCTTGTCTCTATCCAGTGAGGAGCGCCAGTTCTTCGAGGATGTGGATCCGCTCGGATTTATTCTCTTTGCACGAAATATCGAGACACCGGATCAAGTCAGGAGGCTTGTCGATGAGTTGCGCGAGTGCATTGGAAGGTCCGATGCTTTCGTACTGATCGATCAGGAGGGGGGGCGGGTGGCTAGACTTAAGCCGCCGCATTGGCGCGCCGCGCCGCCGGCCGGCCTGATCGGCGAACTTTATCTCAAGGAACCGTCAGCAGGCGTTGAAGCGGCACGACTTAACGGCCGATTGTTAGCCGATGAACTGGCATCTCTTGGGATAAACGTCGATTGTGCGCCGGTTCTGGATCTCCGTTTCCCCGAAGCTCATGAAATCATCGGCGATCGTTCCTTTGGAGCAGGCGTTTCCGATGTCGCTGTTCTTGGCCGGGCCCTTTGCGAAGGATTGTTGGAGGGGGGCGTACTGCCAATAATCAAACATATTCCCGGACATGGACGGGCGATGCAGGATAGTCATAAGGCGTTACCCACGGTGAATGCCTCATGCGCGGAGCTGGAGGAAACCGACTTTTTTCCGTTCCGCGCTTTGGCGGACATGCCCGCGGCGATGACGGCGCATGTCGTGTATAGCGACGTTGACCCTGACGCACCCGCAACAACCTCGCGGGACGTTATCCGTGAGGTCATACGCGGGTTTGCCGGTTTTGACGGATTGCTCATCAGCGACGATCTTTCGATGTCGGCACTCAGCGGAAGTTTGGGCGCGCGGGCAAAGGCGGCACGTGCCGCCGGCTGTGACGTAATACTCCATTGCAATGGCGACATGGACGAAATGCGTGCTGTGGCCGATACGTGCGGCCATTTATCAGAAAAAGAGGCACGTCGTGTCGCCCGCGCCGCCGCGATGTTAAAGGACGTCGAGCCGGATAGTGATGCGGCCGCCAAATTGAAGGCGCTACTGGACCAGGAGAATTTGAATGCCGGCTGATTTAGCCGGCATGGCATTCACCGCGTCAGTTTGGGTTATCCCCGTGTTGCTGGCTGTGACATTACACGAAGCCGCGCATGGCTGGGCGGCCTGGAAGCTCGGCGACGATACGGCCAAGGTGCTGGGCCGGGTAAGTTTTAATCCGCTCCGGCATATCGACCCGTTCGGGACTGTCTTGCTTCCCGCATTCCTGCTTTTAATGTCCGCGCCGTTCTTGTTCGGTTGGGCGAAACCAGTACCCGTAAATTTTATGCGCCTCCGCGAACCGCGCCGCTCGATGGTGCTTGTTGCGGCAGCGGGACCGTTGATGAACTTTAGCCTCGCTTACATCGCGGCGCTCGCGGTTCATCTTCTCCCGTTGCTTCCTTCAAATATCGCACCCTGGGTCGGCGAAAACCTGCTTAATCTCGTGACGCTGAATGTAATTCTTGCCGTATTCAATATGTTGCCAATTCCGCCACTCGATGGCGGGCGCGTTGCGGTTGGTTTGTTGCCGCCGGCGTTGGCACATCCACTGGCCCGGCTTGAACGATATGGTTTCATGATCATTATCGGTCTTATGTTCCTGCTGCCCTACTTGAGTCGGCAGTTTGGACAGAATTTCGATCCGTTTGCGCTAATCGTTATTGGCCCGGTTAATTATCTTATTCGGATCATTGCGATTGCCGCCGGCATTCAGTAGGAAGTCTTATGGCGGACACTGAAAACGAAAACCAGACCGATAGGGTGCAGGAGCCTTTTGAAGCGACGGAACCGGATTACCGAATTTCCGTAGCGGATGACCTTGTTCTTGATCTGGACGGCTATGAAGGGCCGATAGACGTCTTGCTAGCATTGGCGAGGACGCACAAGGTCGATATCACGAAAATATCGATTTTGGGACTGGCCGAGCAATATCTGTCCTTCATCCGTCGAGCGCAGGCGCTGCGCCTTGAAATCGCTGCGGACTATTTGGTCATGGCCGCTTGGCTGGCTTATCTGAAGTCGAGGCTATTGCTGCCGTCGAATGATGAAGAGGACGAACCTACGGGTGCCGAACTCGCGGCCCGTCTGGCGTTCCAACTGCAACGTTTGGAGGCCATGCGCAAGGCATCCGGAGAGTTGATGCAAAGGCCGCAATTGGGGCAGGAGTTTTTCTCTCGCGGCGAGACCGATCCGCTGATTATCGATACGACGACCGTTTTCAATGCGTCGTTGTATGATCTGTTGACGGCATATGCCTCTATCCATGAGCGTCAAGAGGC
>JAJFJB010000119.1 GCA_021774435.1 Alphaproteobacteria bacterium | reverse complement strand
AGGGGCCAACGCAAACGGGGTTTGAAACTTTGCGCGACGAGTTCTCCGCGACCGACTTCGTCGCGGATCGCACCCCAGGTCAATAGAGTCGCGCCAACACTTTGGCCGATCAGCAGCTTGATGACAGGTTGTCCGTCTACCTCGACTCTCAAATCCGGCGTCGCGCCCCGCTCATTCATGAGGTTGTCAAAAAGGCGCCGAAGACTGTGATCTCGGCTCGGCAGTATTAATGGGATATGTGAGAGGTCATCAATACGCACAAAACGCTTTTCTTGTGGCAAATCGCGGCCGACCAGAAAAATTTCTTCACTGACCAGAGGCTTTACGATGACCCCACGCATAGGGGCTGGGTCATGGATACACGCAATATCCACCGCACCGCGAAGCAGCCAGTCGCTCAATTGTCCGCTGAACCCTTCATGAATACGAAGGAAGACATTGGGATAGCGTTGCTGAAACGCGAATACAATGGGAGGAACCAGATAGGTTGCCGCGCCCGGCGGTACGGCAAAATCAAGAACGCCGGACGGTGTCTCGACCCCGCCTCTGATTTCCGCTCTGGTTTGTTCGAGCTGCCGCAAAAGCGCCTCGGCACGCTCGGCCAAGGCTTCACCGGATTGTGTTAGCCTTACACCGTGCCCGTGACGCGCAAACAGTGCTGTTTCGAGGTCTCGCTCGAGGCGCTGAACCGCGCGGCTGAGGGCCGGTTGGGAAATATGCAGATATTCCGCGGCACGGCTGTAACTGCCCAGTTCGGCAATAGCACGGAAATATCGCAGATCGCGGAAGTCCAAAGCAGGCTCTCAGTACATTTGTTTGAGTAATATCACTTATACCTGAAATGAATTAGACGCAAACATTCGCCTCTTCTATTCTCAATCTAATCTCAAGAACATTTCGATCGGAGCAGGGTATGAAATTCGGCTACATGATGCAGCTTCAACTTCCTCGGCCGTGGACCGAAACTACCGAACAAGAAGCCTACACAAACGCGATAGAACAGGCCGCGAAAGCGGAGGAAGTAGGATTCAATCGGATCTGGCTGACGGAGCAGCATTTTTATGTCGAAATCGGTCACATCGCCTCGCCGGAAATGCTCCTCGCCGCGATAAGTCAACGCACGAAAACTATCCGCCTGGGTTTCGGCGTCATCGTGTTGCCATGTCACCACCCCTTTCACGTTGCGGAGCGCGTTGGCACCCTGGATTTATTGAGTAACGGGCGCGCTGAATTTGGTGTCGGTCGCGGCACCGCGGGGTACATTACCGAAGCTTTCGGCGTTAGTGGAGAGGAAGCGCGCGAATATGCGGACGAGTCTCTACGGGCCGTGCTTTCAATGTTCGAGCACGAGAGATTTCCGGGGCACAAGGGAAAGTATTTCAATCTGCCGGAACGCCAGGTCGTCCCTCGTCCTATTCAGAAACCGCATCCGCCGCTATGGACCGCAGCCTCCAACCTCAACACGTGGACCCATGCCGCACGTCAGGGGCTGGGCGTCATCGGTGTGACGCGAGTCCCGCCTGAAGAAGCAAAGCCGGCGGTCCAGGAGTATTGGGAAACGATTAAAGCAAGCGGCCCGGACGA
The DNA here is from genome assembly GCA_021774435.1 of Alphaproteobacteria bacterium. Classification (GTDB taxonomy): domain Bacteria; phylum Pseudomonadota; class Alphaproteobacteria; order UBA8366. The sequence continues at coordinate 21,181 of JAJFJB010000119.1, read as the reverse complement.
TTGGGTGGGCAAATACGCCAACCCGAGTGCCGGCGCCTTTGCGATTACCTGTTGTCATGACGATGACGCGATTGGGCGTGACATCGCGACTGCCGGCGCACGCTGGTATTACGGACAAAACGATGCCGAATTAAATCGTCTTCGATTTGGATCTGCCGCCGGCATCAAAGGCGTCCTTGCCACCGTCAAAAGCCGGACGGATACCGAACTCGTGGACGATGGCATGGTCGTCGGCGGCAATGCCGACACCTGCTCTCGCGTCGTGGAACGTTGGGCGGAAATCGGCCTCGATCAAATGGTTTTCATGATGCAAGCCGGCCACACCAATCACGATCAAGTCATGCGTTCGCTGGAGCTCATCGGTGAAAAAGTGATCCCTCGCTTCCGGAATGCGTCGGACAACAGTTAAACGTCAGGCCGTTACGATACTGGAATTAGGCCTGTCCTTGCCGAAACACCGTCTAAGCAAACGGGACAAATTTGCTGCGCCGTCACTTCTTTGGCAGGCTATCGGCTGTTCTGGATAACGCTTTCTAGATGGAGAAGGAAATTTGGAAACCCAATCCTTCGATTACATCGTCGTTGGCGCAGGTTCGGCGGGCGCAGCAGTAGCCTACCGGCTCAGCGAAGACGGAAAACATCGGGTCCTTGTGCTGGAGGCGGGAAGAGAGAGCCATCCCTGGTCCCGCATACCCGTCGGGTTTGCCAAGCTGATCGATAATCCGGCCGCCAATTGGCGCTATTCCTCAGAGCCGGATGAAGGGAGCGCCAATCGCCGCATCCCCGTTCCGCGCGGCAAACTGCTCGGCGGGTCGAGTTCGATCAATGGCATGGTGTTCGTCCGGGGCCAGTCGCAGGATTTCGATCTGTGGGCGCAGTTGGGCAATCGCGGCTGGAGCTACAGCGACGTTTTGCCCATTTTCAAAGAAATGGAAAGTTACCAAGGCGAAAGCGATGACGAATTCAGAGGCCGCGATGGTCCCTTGAAGGTCGAAGAGAGCCTCGAAAAAGGTCCAATCTATGATGCGATTGTCGACGCGGCCAAACATGTCGGTATCGCCAACCCACAGGACTACAACGCGGCATCGCAAGACGGCATCAGCATGTCGCAAACCACGATCCGGAAAGGCCGGCGGATGAGTACGGCCTATTGCTATCTGGACCCAGCCAGGAGCCGGCCTAATTTGACTATTCAAGCGAACGCACTCACCGAGCGTTTGCTGTTCGATGGGAAACGCTGCACGGGTGTCCGCTATACGCTGAATGGTCAGACGCATGAAGCAAAGGCAAACCAGGAAGTCGTGATCAGCGCAGGCACGATCAATTCGCCCCAACTGCTCGAGCTATCCGGCATCGGCGATGCGGACCGGCTCAAGGGATTGGGAATAGAGATTGTTCACGAGCTCAAGGGCGTCGGCGAGAACCTCCGCGACCATTACGCCCCTCGCATGAAGTGGACCGTGCCGAAATCGCTTGGTCTGACCTATAACGATAAGGCGCGTGGTCTGGGATTGGTGTTTCAGGCTCTAAAATATGCCTTCACCGACAAAGGGCTACTCGGCATGACTGCAGCCCCACTCCGCGCCTTTATCCGGACCCGCGCAGGGCTCGATGCACCGAACGCGGTTATCGGTTGGATCCCCTTTCTGGTCGGCGACTATTACAAACTTTCAAAGGCCTCCGGCGTCACGGCTTTCACGCATATTCTGCGTTCGGAGAGTACAGGCAACATTCACATAAAATCGGCCGATGCGAAACAACCGCCCGCCATTAATTTTAACTTCCTGAGTGCGCAGCTTGACCGGGACGTCACCCTGGAAGCCATGCGCATCACGCGCAACATAATGACCGCCCCGCCCCTGCACGGTATCGCGACCGAAGAGATCGCACCCGGTGCGAACATGGACGACGACACCGAACTGCTGGACTGGGTTCGCAACAATGCGGAGACGACCTATCATCCCGTTGGCACCTGCAAGATGGGGAACGATCCGATGGCCGTCGTCGATGATCAATTGCGGGTGCAAGGTGTTAAAGGGCTGCGGGTCGCGGACGCATCGATCATGCCGACGCTGACTTCGGGAAACACGAACGCCCCTTCAATCATGATTGGCGAAAAGGCCGCGCGCATGGTCCTGGAATCCGCCCAATGAATCCCAATTGGTAAAGGAAAGAAACGACGGATGGAAAACAGACCCGAACAAGTCTTCTTCGAAGACGAAGCCTTGGACCGTGCCGTGGGGATGATCATGACACTCGCCGCCGAACTCTACGTGACCAGAGATCGGCTAACTGTTCTGGAACGAACGCTGGCGGCAAAAGGCATCATCTCGCAATCCGAACTCGATGGCTACCAACCCGACCATGAGGCCTTGTCGCTTGATGCGGCAGACCGTGACGCCTTTACCGCCGCGCTAATGGCCAATCTTAGCGGCAAACAGTCAGCCAAGGGCCTGACCTCGTAACGGAGTTCCTCGGCATGAAACATCTTGGCCGGCGTTTCGACGCGTATCAGTCCTTTCTTCTGGGCTGCAAAACCTACTGGTCCGGCACGCTTTACCCCCAAGTTAGGCAAGAGTGCGATCACGACAGTAACGAAAGGTCACTTGAATCGATCGACGAGGCAAGTCGTGAGTCCGTTACCTTTCGCTATTACGCCTATCTGGAACGCCACCTTCAGCGGATGAAATATTCCGGAAGGTACGGGATCGTCCCCATGCACGAGCCCTTTCGGTCAGAATTGGAGAAACGACTCAATCAGCCGCTGCCCGATGGGCTCCTTACCCTGGAGCCGAATTTCGTACCACCAGCCTATTTTACCGAAATCGATATCCATCAACATCCGGGCGGCACCTGTGGCGATACGCTTGCGGGGGTAGTCTACGAGCGCGGTTCCCGGTCTATGTGGCCGGGCGGCAGCAAGGACCGTGGGCTGCATCCCCGGTTCAACGCAGTGGTTAAATCGAACTGCGAGCCCAACCGAATATTGGATATGGGATGCGGCTTTGGGAAAAGTACGCAACCATTCACCTTTGATTTTCCGGCAGCGGCAGTAACGGGCATTGATGTGTCCGAACCCTGTCTACGACTTGCGGCTGCAACGGCGTTCGAGGATCAGACTCGGAACATTCAATTCCAGCAATCCTGTGCCGAAGAAACGCCCTTTTCGCGGGAAAGTTTCGATCTAACAACATCGACGATGTTGCTGCACGAAATGCCTCCCAAGGCCATTCGAGCGATGATCCAGGAATCGTTTCGGCTTCTGGAACCCGGGGGATACACGATACATCTCGATTACTCGGCAGATGAGGACCCTTTCAATCGCTTTGTTCACTACGGTCACAGCTACCGCAATAACGAGCCCTATATGCGTCCCTTGAATGAAATGGATTTGAGCGGTGCCTTTTGCAATGCTGGTTTCGAAGACATCGTAATCGAGCCCTTCGAGGAAGCGCCGAACGCGCTATCAGCGGAAAACAATGCCTGGCGCTTCCCGTGGGTAGTCGTCAAAGCCCGGAAGCCGGTTAATTAGCCACATTCCCTACACTTGAATGAGGGACAATTCATGAGCTCTACATCAAGGTCGGCGGAAATTCACGCACAGCTATCCCACCCCGTTATCGACGCGGATGGGCATTGGCTGGAGCCTGTTCCGATCTTTCTCGAATACTTGGAGCAAACTGCCGGTTCCGCTATGGTCGACCGGTTCCGCGAGAATAAAATGCGCGAGGACGTGTGGTACGGGCTGAGTGCCGAAGAACGTATGGAGCGCCGGCTGCGTCGGCCAACATGGTGGGGCGAACCGGCCGACACGCTGGACAAGGCAACCGCCATGCTGCCTGGGTTGATGTATGAGCGGCTCGATGAATTCGGCATTGATTTCGCCGTAGTCTATACAACGCTCGGCCTCGTTCAAGGTTCCCTGCCCGATACGGAATTGCGTCAGACCGTTTGCCGGGCCTTGAACAAGATGAACGCCGAAATGTTCGCGCCCTACGCCGACCGCATGACACCGGTCGCGACCATACCCATGCATACACCCGGCGAAGCGATTGCGGAGCTCCATCATGCTGTCGGTGAGTTGGGCATGAAGGTCATCATGATCGCCAACCATGTGCGGCGGCCCCTTGACCCGGATGCCAGCGGCACTGGAACCGGCGGATATTACCCATCCGGCGGTTTCTATATCGACCCCCTCGCTCTCGAGAGTCCCTACGATTATGACCCGTTTTGGCGGGCCTGTATCGACGCTAAAGTCGCTGTCACGTCGCATTCAAGTAGCATGGGATGGGAGGGTCGCGCCTCCGTTGAGAACTTTACGTTCAACCATATCGGACATTTCGCGGGCGCGAGCCATGTCTTCGCCAAAGCGCTGTTTTTCGGCGGCGTCCTTCAGCGTTTCCCGGAGCTACGTTTCGGAATGCTGGAAGGCGGCGTCGCTTGGGCCTGCAACCTGTTGGCGGACACGATCGGACATTGGGAGAAAAGACACGAGGCAGCGATGCTCACCAATCTAAGTCCTATCAATTTGGACACCGACAAACTGGCATCCCTTATGGCGCGATATGGTGGCGCGGCCTTTGACGGCAAGATCGACGATATCGTTGCCGGACCGAGCACGCTGAAGCCTTTCTATGCGCCTGAGGAACTCACCATGCGCGAACTTGATGCCGGACCACCAGTCGACGACTTCGCTGCGGCAAACATCGACAGCGCAGCGGACCTGCGCAACTTGTTTCAGGAACGCTTATTCTTTGGTTGTGAAGCAGACGACCCAACTGCCGCGTGGGCATACAGAGGCAAGACTCGTCTGAACCCGATGTTCAGTTCTGACATTGGTCATTTCGATGTCATCGACATGAGCGGCGTTCTGGAAGAAGCCTTTGAACTCGTGGAGGACGGCGAACTGACGGAAGACGAGTTCAAGTCCTTTACGTTCGAAAATGCCGCCCGTTTGCATGCAACCCTCAATCCCGAATTCTTTAAGGGGACCATCGTTGAGCAGACGGCAAACAGGATTTTATAAGGATATAACCGTTCAATTATCGGATCGGACCAAAGAATGCGCGGATCTCTTCAGCCAACGCATCTGGCGCTTCCAGTGCGGGAAAGTGCCCGCCTCGCTCCATTTTGGTCCAGCGCGTAATATTGGCATACATCGTTTCCGCGATGGACGGCGGTGGCGTTAAAAATTCCTTCGGAAACTCGGCGTAACCGCAGGGCACGTTTACCTTCTCCCCTTCCGGAACAATCCAGGGACCGTGGCGCCGCATATAGTACGGCCAAGATGACGCGTTCATCGCGCCCGTGATCCAATAGATCATAACGTTGGTGAGAAGCTCATCGCGCGTGAAATACGTATCGATATCCCCATCGCAGTCACTCCAGGCGTGGAACTTCTCCAGAATCCAGGCTGCCAGCCCGACGGGCGAATCCGTTAACCCATAGGCTAATGTTTGAGGTTTTGTCCCCATGATAGCGATGTAACCCGCATCTTCGTTGAGCCAACGCTGAAGCTGCTCGGCATAGGCTTGTTCTTCCGTTGTCGGATTGGTAATTGCCTGCTGCACTCGGGGAATTGTCAGGAGACTGATATGTATACCCTTGACGTTATCCGGATAGGCATATCCCAAACGCGAGCTGATAAAAGCGCCAAAATCGCCCCCTTGCGATCCGTACTCCTCATATCCCAATACATTCGTCATCAGATCATGTTCGACTTCGGCAATTTCGTGAAGACTGAACCGGCGCTGGTTGGGTTTGAACGAAAAGCCGTAGCCAGGCATCGAGGGTGCCACGACCGTGAAGGCATCCTCCGGATTGCCGCCGAAGCGGGCAGGATCCGTGAGCCTCGGGATCAGTCGGTAAAAATCAAAGATGGAGTTCGGCCAACCATGTGTGAGCAGTAACGGCATAGGGTTTGGGCCCACGCCCGTTTCATGGATGTAATGCAAGTCGATGCCGGCAAGCGGAACGGTGAATTGCTGAAACCGGTTTAAAATTGCTTCTTGAGTCCGCCAATCGAACTGATGGCGCCAATAGCTGACTAATGACTGCAAATAGCTCCGGTCAGCACCGTATTCCCAACCGCCGCCCGGCACTTCATCCGGCCACCGAACCTTCTGCAGACGCTTCTGCAAATCATCCAGAAGGGCCTCCGGCACTTTCACCATGAAGGGCATTGGGGTCGATTTAGTGCCACCTGACATCTTTCATGCTCCGGAAAATTGTGATGGAAGCATGGTTGCGCGAACAAGAATATCCGTCCAATATATTTAAGTGATCCATTTAATATAAAAAATATATCATGATGAATAGCCTACAGCGCCTCCATCAATTCGTCGCCGTAGCCGAAGAACTTCACTTCGGCCGCGCCGCAAAGCGTCTCAATATAACGCAGCCGCCGCTAAGCATGCAGATCCGGAACCTGGAAACCGATATCGGGGCGACATTATTAAGGCGAACGAAACGTCACGTAGAACTGACCGAAGCGGGCCGTGTCCTTCTTCAGGAATCGCACCGCCTTCTCGACCAGTTCGACAATGCCATTACATTGACGCAAAGGGCCGCTCGCGGCGAAATCGGCAGCCTCCGAATTGGTTTTGTCAGCACGGCGGACTATGGGTTGCTGCCGCCGTTAATACGAAAATTCAGGCGACGGTTTCCCGATGTCGAATTGACGTTGCAAGAACTGACAACCGATGCCCAAATGAAGGCACTTGCGGAAGGTAACCTGGATATTGGATTCCTCCTTTCGCCAATCGAGCATACCGGCATCGAGCATGAGATTGTCTATCAGGAACCGCTCATCGCGGCCCTGCCGAGCAATCACAAGCTTGCAAAACTCAAACCCGCCGTACCGGCACAGCGTCTGTCCAGCGAAGATTTCATTATGTTCCCCCGCGCGGCGGCGCCAACGAACTACGACAAGGTCATCGCATTCACCGAAGCAGTGGGGTTTAGCCCCAAAATTTCTCAAACCGCCGTTCAGATGCAAACGATCGTCAGTTTGGTTTCAGCCGGGTTGGGGGTCGCCCTGGTCCCCGCCTGCATCCGAAACTTAAAACGCTCAGGCGTCGTATACCGTAACTTGAAGCCCGCCCCTCCACTGTTTCAAACCGCCGTCGCTTGGCCGACAGGCAAACTTTCTATCATTGGCGAAGCGTTTTGCGATCTCATCGAGACGACCACCCGGTTCAGGCACAAAGAGAATACAGATGAGAGCCCTAAGTGAGATTGCGTCCGACCGGTTAGCACAACGTCATTCATATCGACGAACTGTAACCTCGGCGCTACGCTGAAGCCACCGTGAATCGACGCCTTTCAAGATGGCGAATTCGAGGAAAAAGTTATGAGCGCACACCTGTTTGCCCCCGCCTACAAACCCGAACCCTTTTGGTGGGAACGGAGTCCGCTCTGCGCGGAACCGGAACCGTCCCTTCCCGCCAGCGCCGATGTGGTGATCATTGGCTCCGGCTATACGGGTCTTTGCGCCGCAATTCAGACCGCGCGCGGCGGGCGGCATACGGTGGTCATCGAGGCAGATGCGATCGGAAGTGGCTGCAGCAGCCGCAATGGCGGGCAAATCTCCACGTCGATTAAGCCGCAATTCGACTCCCTTAGCGCCAAAGTTGGCGACAATCTGGCCTACGACATTTTAAAGGAAGGGCATAACGCGCTTAAATGGATCGGCGAATTCTCTGAGGCGGAGAGTTTGGACTGCGATTTCGACGTCGTTGGCCGTTTCTATGCAGGGCATACGCCTGGCCAATTCGAAATGATCGCCAAATCCATCGAAAACCCGCAAAAAGGTTTGGAAACCGACGCATATGTCGTGCCGAAGTCAGAGCAACATGTGGAAATCGATAGTCCTGATTATCACGGTGGTGTCGTATTCCCGCGCCATGCTTCGCTGGATCCCGGCGCCTATCACAAAGGCTTGCTAAGCCGAGCACGGGAAGCAGGCGCCACTGTGATCGGCAATTGTGGCGCAGAAGCCATATCCGGAACTGCAGGTGAATTCACTATTGCCACAGCGAAAGGCCCGATCAAGGCACGCGATATCATCGTTGCGACCAACGGCTACACGCGCAGGCTAACACCCTGGCAACAGCGGCGGATCATTCCCATCGGCAGCTACATCATCGCGACTGAACCGCTGGCACCAGATTTGATCCAGCGTCTCATCCCCAAAAACCGGGTCATCAACGACACCAGAAAACTGGTGGTCTATTACCGCACCGACCCCGCCGGGGAGCGTATCTTGTTCGGCGGGCGGGTATCGATAAGCGAGACCGACCCCACCGCTGCCGCACCGGCAATGCATGCGGAAATGGTCATGCGCTTCCCCGAGCTCGCCGATACACCGATCACGCACGCCTGGATGGGCTTTGTCGGCTATACGTTCGATGAAATGCCGCATCTAGGCGCGCGAAACGGCATCCACTATTCCATGGGTTATTGCGGTTCGGGTGTGTCGCTCTCGAGTTATTTTGGCACCAAAATCGGTCAACAGGTTCTGGGCTTGAAGGAAGGTGACAGCCCTCTCACCCATATCGATTTCCCGACGCGCCCCTACTATTGGGGCAAGCCTTGGTTCTTGGCCCCTGCGGTTCGCTACTACCGCTGGAAAGACGAGCGCGCGGCCTAGCCGACTCTGGAAGCTAATCAATTTTTGCACCGAGAAATCCATATGTCCCCCTTCTTCTTCATTCAACTTGCCGACCCTCAGTTCGGAATGTTCGCGGCTAGGAGCAAACTGACCGATGAGGGAATCGAGAAGGAACTGCTGAAGGGTTGCAAAGTCATCCCGACGGGACCGATCTCGGGGCTGGACAAGGAACGGCAACTATTTGCACAGGCGATTGGCGAAGCAAACAGACTGCGTCCTGCTTTTGTGGTCGTTTGCGGCGACATGGTACACACCAATTCGCCGTCCGAGTGGAAAGAATTGTTAGAAGTAGCAGGTACGCTGGACCCTTCAATTCCTATTCATTGGGTTCCAGGAAATCACGATATTGGCGGGCTAAGCACCAAAGAAGCAATGGACAGCCTATACAGTTATAGGGAAATGTTTGAGGCCAACTATTCTGCCTTTCAACATCAAGAGGCATCCTTCATCATTTTGGATAGCACCGCCATCTGCAACAAACCGCCATTGCCCGACGAGTGGGACGCGCAGTTGGCATTCGTCGAAAAGGAATTGGCCGCCGCCGCCTCGCGTGGCGGGCCTACCATCGTCTTCTCTCATCATCCGGCCTTTCTGAAAAGCCCGGACGAGCCGGATGACTACTGGAACATGCCACTTCGGTATCGTGTGCCCCTGCTTCAAAGACTTCGAACAGCGAATGTTAAGGCCATGTTCTGCGGACATTGGCATCGTAATAACTATACGTCATATAGCGATATGGAAGTCGTTGTATCCGGCCCTGTCGGCTACCCGCTGGCCAAAGATCCATCAGGCTATAGAATCGTTAAAGTGAATTCAGAAAATATCGAACATGAGTATTACGGTTTCGGAGCAGGGCCCAGTTCGGTATTGGATTTGGTCAATTCTACCCAACTCTCTATTCACGTCGACAACGTATAACCGTGAGTTTCTTTGCAAAGCGGGGCAAGCAGCGTCCTTCTTCGCATGGCGCAGCAGCAAATTGGACAGCTGGCGCTACAGTACTTGTAGCTATCGCCCCGATTTTCGGGACCGGCTTTTTGGCACTGATGTAGCGCTAACGCTTGGGTTTTGCATTGCATCCTTCGACCGCAATTGCTTCACTTGACGCACTGGCTATTTATTCCAAGGCGCGGCGTAATGACTTTGAATGTAGAGCGTTTAACGCAAAATGTTGGCGCAATTGTCAGCGATATCGACCTTACGACCGAGTGCACCGATTCCGTAATCACCGGACTTAAAGCCGCGCTGGACGAGCATTCGGTGTTGGTCTTCCGCGATCAACGTTTCGAGGATGACTCGCAAACGGCATTCAGCGCACGCTGGGGAACCTTGGAAACAACCGTCTATAAACGCGAAGGCGACGGTGGCGTACCGGTGGCCAACATTACGAATGTGGACTTTCGTACGAATGAAATATTTCCACCAGACCACCCTCGCCTCAAATCCAATAGCGGCAATGAGATGTGGCATACCGACAGTTCGTTTAAACCGGTGCCGTCTTACTGTTCCATGCTTTCCGGCCGCGAAGTTCCGCCCGTTGGTGCCGATACGCAGTTTGCCTCCTGCCGGGCAGCCTATGATGCGCTTCCGAAAGCGGAGCAGTTTCGATTACGCGGCCTCGTGGCTGAGCATAATTACGGTTATTCGCGCAGTCTCGTAAAAGGCTATGAAGCACCCAAAGAAACACTGGAAGAAGTACCGCCTGTCCACCACGCTGTAGTGCGCACGAACCCTGGCAACGGCCGCAAAAATTTCTACACGGGCTCCCACGCTTCTCACATCATCGGCTGGCCGGTTGAAGAAGGTCGAAAACTGTTGCGTGAACTCGTTGATAAAGCGACGCAACCCGAATTTGTTTATGTCCACAATTGGCAGCCATTTGATTTTGTCATTTGGGATAACCGCTGTGTCCTGCACCGGGGAACGCCCTATGAAAGTGCCAAATACCGCCGCGTTATGCATCGTACCACCGTTGCTGGAGCCGGCCCTACGGTCAACGGGGCCGGCGAAGCGCTTGCCGTCGCCTAAAAGGATTCCGGCTGATGACTGAGTTAATGAAATCCTTCCCGGCATCATCTGACTCCCAGGTCAGTCTGGCAAACTGGCGGACAGCGCCATTCAACAAATGGGGCTTCCACCATGTCCGTGAAATTGTCCCTTCAGCGAACATTCCCAAATCGGCATCGGCAAGCGTCCCGTTCACGGCTGACTTTGTGGACCTGGATCCCTTGGCATTCAACGACGGCACGGACGGCAAACTGACCTTCGACGAATTCCTGCAACATTCGCATACCGACGGTTTGGTTATCCTGCGCGGCGGGAAGATCGTCGCCGAAACCTATGCCAACGGAATGACAGAGCGCACGCCACACATCCTGATGTCCGTCAGCAAGTCCCTACTCGGCCTTCTCGCTGGCGCCATGGTGACCCGTGGAGACTTTGACCTGGCGCAGCCGGTCACCGACTTCGTCCCGGAAGTCGCGGAGACGGCGTATCGTGATGCCACTATCCGGCACCTGTTGGATATGCGTGTCGGGATCGACTTCGAGGAAGATTACCTGGCCACATCGGGCCCTATCATCGAGTACCGAAAATCAACGAACTGGAACCCGCTTGAACCGGGACAGACACCGTCCGACCTCCGCTCATTCTATCGCAGCCTCACGGAACAGAATGGTCCCCACAATGGTCCGATCAATTATGTCTCCCCCAATTGCGACTTGCTTGGTTGGGTGATGGAACGGGCATCAGGTTGCCGCTATGCTGACTTGATGAGCGAACTGCTCTGGGCGCCGATGGGCGCCGAAGAAAACGCGTATATCACCGTAGACAGATTGGGCGCGCCGCGTTGCGCGGGCGGCCTATGTACCACCACGAGAGACCTCGCCCGAGTCGGCCAATTACTCGTCCAAAATGGCGTGCAAGAGGGTAAGACCGTTATTCCCGGCGCCTGGATCAATGATATCGAGGGCGGAGGAGACCGTGATGCATGGCAATCAGGCAATATGGAAGTCGACTTTCCGGGCCTGGAGATCCTCTATAGAAGCCAGTGCTATGCCTTGCAGGGTGATGCGCCACTTCTTTTCGGTTTCGGTATCCATGGACAATATCTGTTTGTCGACCGACAGAATGAAATCGTCATCGCAAAGTTTTCATCGCAGCCTCTGCCCATCGATGTCGATCAAATTATGCTAACAATGCGAGCGGCCCCGGCAATCATTGAGTTTTTGACGAACTAAACTTCGCGCATAAATTTAAAAATTGAGTGTAAGAATATGTAATAAAGTATAAAATTGTCTTTCCTTTGACCTCAGCGGTACCGAAACGAGACGACAAGGGTCGTATAATTACGTACGCGTAATACCGAATTTTTCCCCTTCCCAAAATTCCATATGACTCTCCCAACGCTAAAAAGCGACTTGGATGGGAGAACATAGTATGGAGTGTAGCAAACAAGCAGTCAGATCCTTTATCGGCGCCATAGCTTTCCTTACTGGAAACATCGTTGCGAACCCGGCGTTCGCCGCTAGCGAAACACCACAGTCTGAAACGCTGGCAATTGCCGAGAGCTTCATTCTCGACACGAGTCGAATGGCAATTTCAAAGCTAAAAAACGGCAAGGATGATCGGTTCGCCCTGAAGCAGTTATTTCGCAGTCGCTTCGACTACAAACTCATGGGCCGCTATGCACTCGGCCGCTATTGGGAAAAGGCTAACTCGAATCAGAAAAACGAGTATCACGACTTATTCGCGGAATATGTTCCAAATGGTTATATGGGCCAGTTGAAAGATTATAGCGGCGCCGATATCGCGCTTGTTAAAAGCCGGTCTCTCCGCGGTGGTGATTCTATCGTGACGACCGCGTTAGCGCCAAAAGGTGGCGATACGATGGTCTTCGATTGGCGTGTCAGAACCGATAAGGAGCATTCCAAGGTCATTGATATCGTCGTCGGCGGCGTGAGTTATCTGAAGATGCTTCGCCAACAATTTACCGCGATTGCTGCCAGCCAAGGAATAGAGGGACTACTGGCATTGTTGCGCAAGCATGCGGCGGCAAACGCTGCCACTACTGGCAAGCAATTCCGCGACCTTGCCGACAAGCTCCGCACCACTGATGCCATTGATACTGCGACTAAGTTTTCGCTCAAAACCGAAGTGGACGATCTGGTCGCCGATCTCGGGCGTCATCATGACGGTGTACGGGAATATGATTTGGAGAGCTTAAAGCAGCGTTTCGATAGGCTGGTCTTTGGTGTCGTAGCCATGCTGAAAACCGGTGATCCTTCGCTTGCTGCCGATATGGCATCAATGCGTCCGGCACTATGGCAGGCCCTGAAAGATCCAAAACACTTTGTCGTTGTCGCATTGCGATAGCAATTCGATTCAGACCACCGGAACTTTTTGGAGGGAAATATATGGAAAACGTAAAAGATAATGTTTTGAACCTGATCGCGACCTATGGATTAGACGTCGTCGCAGCGATTGTCATTCTTGTCGCGGGCTTGATGGCCGCAGGTTGGGCCAGGCGCGTCGTAAACAGAATCTCGGCAAAGAGCGACCGCATCGACGATACGTTAGGTTCGTTTTTTGCCAACCTTACTTACTATGCCGTCGTCGCGTTCGTTTGTATCGCAGTCCTTGCACGCTTCGGGATTCAGACAACCAGCCTGATTGCCGTCTTCGGTGCGGCAGGCCTGGCGATCGGTCTTGCCCTGCAGGGAACACTCAGCAATATCGCGGCAGGCGTTATGCTGCTGCTTTTCCGTCCTTTCAAAGTTGGAGATTTTGTTGAAGTCGCGGGTATTTCCGGAACGGTAAAGTGCATTACACTCTTCGTGACCGAGTTGGCTACGGGTGACAATGTGCAGATACTTGCCCCCAACAGTCAGGTTTGGGGCACGTGCGTGAAGAATTTCAGCCATCATGAAACGCGGCGTATCGATTGCGTTATCGGTATCGCTTATGAAGACAATATCGACAACGCATTTGCGAGCGCTCAAGCCGTGATCGATGGCGATGACAGAGTACTGCAGAACCCAGCCCCGATGATTGCGGTTTCGGAACTCGGCGATAGCGCTGTTAATCTGACGGTTCGTGTATGGTGCGATGCCGGCGACTATTGGCCGTTGCGGTTTGGGCTTAACAAGAGCCTCAAGGAACGGTTCGATACGGACGATATATCTATCCCCTACCCGCAACGCGCAGTGCATCTCGTAAATGGCACTGTGCTTCCGACGACAAGCGCCAACATCAACTAAAATTCCAAAGATGGTCACGACCTTGCCAGGCGCGTTATGTCTGGTACGGTCGGGCCGTCGGCTTCTTACACCCCGAACCATTTGTATCTGTGTCAGTTGGTGAAATCGATGAAACTATCGCTCCGCATTGTTCTGCTGATCGGAATCATCGTTATTCAGATCCTGACGGTTTCCGGCGTTCTATTCTCGTCGTACCTCACAACACAAGACGCCTTAATCAATCATGCACGGCAGCTCATGCAGGAAGTATCGCGCCATGCGATTGACCGCTCGGAACAGTTCCTGGAACCTGCCCGTCTCACTGCCGCCCTGACGCGCCGGCTCGCAGACGCCAATATCATCGCCGTTAAAGACCCCAAGTTACTGGAACGTTGGTTTCTCGAAGAAATGCGGCTCTATCCATGGTTCTCCGGCGTATATTTTGGTGGCGTCGACGGAAGTTTTGTTTTTGTCAAACGAGAAAATGGCAAAAACCCAGACTCTGCCTATCTGACTAAATTAATCCGAGTCAGGGCTAATGACGGAGAGCGTGAAGTTGAACTGGTGACACGGTCGAGCGAATTTCAAGCCTTGAACAGTCGAATGGACGCAAATGACACATTCGACCCTCGGGACCGGCCCTGGTTCAAGTTGGCACGATCCAAAAAGAAATTACAATGGACCGACCCGTACATCTTCTTCACGTCCAAGCAACCGGGTATCAGTGCTGCGATCGGCGCGTATGATGGCGATGAATTTCGAGGCGTCTTCGGTGTCGATATCGAAATTGGTCAACTTTCTTCTTTTTTGAGTCGTCTTGAAATCGGACAAAACGGTTCTGCATTTATTCTTAACCGTAACGGCGATGTCATCGCACATCCACAACCAGAAAAAATTAAGAGCCTCAATGCCGGTAACGCCTCGACGCAGCGTTTCGTAAAGATTGGAGAATTAGAAGATCCAATCGCCAAGGCCGCGTTTGGCGCCCTGCAATTGCCGTTCGGGATGATTTCTATCGACGGCCCGGTCGTTCGTCGATTCGAGTATGGTGACCAACAATATCTCGCAGTTTTCACGCCTTTTTTTAGCGTGAATTGGCCTTGGACGATGGTCATTTACGTGCCGGAGAACGACTATCTCGGTGCTCTAAACGAACAAACGCGACTCAATATCTATCTTGGTATCGGGATCGCCTTCATCGCATGCCTTCTGAGCTTTTTTATCTGGCGCACCATTGCGCGTCCCATGCAACAATTAAGTGCCGATGCGCTGGCCGTTCAAGAAGGCGAATTCAACGCCGATCCGAAGACGGCGTCGGTTTTCCGAGAAATCAACGCTGCCGGCGACGCATTTCGAAAGATGGTCGCCGGCCTACGGGCCCGCGAAGAGGAAAATATCCATTTGCGGCGTCTGCAATCCCGTCTGATCGAAACCATGCGACGGAGCGCTGCCGGTCATTTCGCATCCGCCATTTCACATGAACTCAACAACCCATTGGCAGCGGTTCTGACCAATCTGCAGATTGTGTCGCGGATTTTAAAACGATCGGTGGAACCACCATCGGATCGCCTGCTCGACGCCGTCGAAGGCGCCCAGTCACAAGCTGAGCGGGCCGGTGCAATCATTCGGGGTCTTCGGGAATTCGTCGAGGCCGACGAAGCGGATCGTCGAGAGGAAGAGATCAACCAGGTCGTTCGCGAAGCCGTCGATCTGGCCAGGGCCGATGAAAATACGTCTAATGCTAAGTTCACTTTCGATCTCGCCGACAGTTTGCCCTTAGCGGTGATGAATAGAGTCCAAATCCAACAAGTAATTCTCAACCTCGCCCGGAACGCCGCTGAAGCGATGTCCGAAAACGGCGCATCAATTGTCAAGATTTCAACTGCATCGCCGAATAATGCATTCGTGGAAGTAACTGTCGAAGATAGCGGTCCGGGAATTCCCGACGACATTGCGGACCAACTGTTCAAACCCATGGTTACGACCAAACCAACGGGCATGGGTGTTGGACTGTCGATTTGCCGTACAATCGTGGAATCCCACAATGGCAAAATCGCGGCCTCAAACAGCGAATTCGGTGGGGCCCGCTTCACCTTCACAATTGCGACTGGACGACGCGCTGGAAACGAAGATGACTGACGAGCAAGTTACCTTATATATTGTTGATGACGACAAGGCGGTCCGAGAGTCACTCGCATCACTTCTCGAGCTCGAAGGTTATGACGTAAAAAGTTACGAAACCGCCAGTGACTTTCTCACCAGCCTGGACGCCAATACCGCCGGAATTTTGTTGTTGGATGTGCGTTTGCCGGATATCAACGGTCTCGAGGTTCAGGCTCGATTGGTCGAAATGGAATCGAAGCTCTCGATCATCATCATTACGGGACATGGCGACGTCCCTATGGCGGTCAAGGCGATTCAGGCAGGTGCTGTCAACTTCATTGAAAAACCGTTCATTGGCGACATTGTGATCGACAGCGTCCGTGCCGCGGCGACAGAAACACTCGAAGCGCTGGCAAGTACAAAGGAACTACAGGTCATCCGCGATCGCGTCGACCAGTTGGCCCCCCGTGAGTTGGACGTGCTCCGCCATCTGGTAGTCGGACAACAGAACAAAGTGATTGCCTTCGAGCTTGGCATTAGCCCGCGAACGGTCGAAGTCTACCGCGCTCGACTCATGGCAAAGATGCAGGCGGACAGCCTCTCTCATCTTGTGCGCATGTCTTTAAGTATCGGCCTCGATCCGAGCAACTAGATCAGATCGAGGTTTGTTGGAATTTCTTATAGCGATCCAACAACCGCGCGACATTATCTAACTAATTGAAAAGTATATTTTTATAACATTAAAGGAAACTGGGAACGGTTCCGATTGATGCTAATTTTCTCTAACAAGTTTTTAGTCTTTAACTAGATTTCAGGCAGAGCACGAAGTTCAGCGCGCGCCACAAAGCGCTCATCATCTCAACGGCAATTGACTTAACACGAAAGTTAATCCGCAAATGCCGCTTCCAGGGCAGCTGTCAGCTCACGTCTTCGGAACGGTTTCGATAACAGGGGATAGCGATTTTCCGGAATACCCTTTGCCACAAGTTCTTCTTTGGCATAACCCGAAATGAGAATAATTTTCGCATTTGGCTGGTTTGCCTGAACCTTCTCCGCCAGATCAATTCCGCTCATGCCGCCAGGAAGAACGACATCGGACAGCAGCAAGTCGATTTCCTGACTTGGGTCCAGCATGCTCAGTGCCGATATCGCATCCACGGCCTGTATAACGTTATAGTCAGACGACTTAATCGTTCTGACGAGCATATGCCGCAAATCAGCATCGTCTTCCACGAGTAAAATCACCGGACGGTCGTGTGCAAGGGCGTTATTGCTGCCGTCAGCCTTCCGCTTTTCATTAACAGGGGTGGAACGAGGGAAGTAGAGCGTAACCGTCGTGCCGCGTCCCTCCTTGGTTGCGATATCGATATAGCCACCCGATTGCCTATGAACAAAACCATAGACCATGCTAAGTCCCAGCCCTGCGCCTTTGCCGACATCCTTTGTTGTGTAAAACGGATCGAAGGCCTGATCGACAACGCCAGGGCGCATTCCCGTCCCGTTATCCCTAACGGCCACACTGACATAATCGCCTGTCTTGACTGAATAAGGGCGGTTTCGCGCAAAAACATCGTCAAGCGTCGTATTCGCACACGTAATCGTAAGTTCGCCACCTTCGCGCATCGCATCCCGGGCATTGATGGCGAGATTGGTGAGAGCATTTTCAAACTCGCTCGGGTCGATATTTGATCGCCACAAATTATTCGGAATTTCGGTCAAAACCTTGATCGTCTCGCCAAGTAAAGGCTGGAGCAGTTCAGTAGTTCCGAGTACCGCCTGGCCGACATCGATAATTTCGGGTCTGTTGAATGGATTGCCCGTATATGAAAGCAAACGGCTGGTAAGATCTTTTCCCCGAAACGCTGACTTCAAGACCCGTTCGGCGACCGCGCGAGTTTCCTCTAAATCCTGCATATCATCTTCGAGTAAAAGTTCAAGATTGCCCGTGATGACCATGAGCAGATTATTGAACTCATGTGCGACACCCCCCGTCACCTGGCCAACGGCTTCCAGCTTCTGTGATCGGCGCAATTGCTCTTGAACTAGCTTAATCTGCGTCACGTCCTCGTTAAGGACAAACATGCCGTCAACATTGCCGTTCTCGCTAATATTCGGCACATAGATCACGCGCGTTTCTCGTTTGGCGCCATCGGGAAAGTTTATTGTCGTTTCATAGGTAATCTCTTTTCCGTGCAGTGCTTCTTTCCTTTTGTCCCGCCACAATTTCGCCTCAAAACCAAGTATGTCTTTGGGATGTTTGCCAATTATTTCCTCTTCCGTCCGCTTGTACCATTCAGTACCGGTCTTATTGATCATCACGAAACGAAAATCTGCATCTAGATAAGCGATCAAAACCGGAAGGGAGTCGACAATCAGGCGCAATTGCCTTTCACTCTCCCGTAGGGCCATCTCAGCAAGCTTGAATTCAGTAATATCGCTGCGGATGCAGACCGTTCGGCCTTGTGCGGTCTTGCGTTCCGAGGAACGAATCCAGCTTCCCCGCGTTTGCGAGTAATCGAAAGTACCTGTCGGGTAGTGGAACCTCGCCATCCTTTCCGCCACATATTCTTCGACGCGTCCAATAGCAGCCGTAACTAGTCCCCGTTCCGCCCCCTCACGTACGAACCTTTCAAAGGTCATACCGGGCACGATCAAGTTTTCAACCTTCGCAAGATTCGGGAATGCGTCACGATATTGGTCGTTACAAAGGACCAGCCGGTCGTTCTCGTCGTACAGCGCGAAGCCTTCGGATATCGCCGTGATAGCATCGCCTAATTGTGCCTCCTTTTCTCTTAATTCATCGGTTCGTTCTTTAACCCGGTCTTCCAGTGCATCGTTGGCATGACGCAATGCTTCCTCTGCGTGCTTGCGTTCGGTGACATCGATGATCGTGCTCTGAACCGCTGGCGCACCGTCCCAGGTGACAATGCTCACGAGGTTTTCCATCCACAACAAATCACCATTTTTGTGAAGCGCCTGGTATTCGTAGCGTCTTGGAGCGCTTTGGCCTCTTAGACGTTGCGATTTGTAGGTAACCATTCGTTCTTGTTCATGCGGTGCCATCAGTGGGACAACCGACGCCATCGCCAGAACTTCTTCGACGGAATATCCATGCATACTTGCCCAAGCCTCGTTGACGAGGATTGGTTTATGATCACGGTGAACGAGTATGCCTTCGATCGACCCTTCGACGAGATGGCGAAAACGCACTTCGCTGCCAATCAATGCCTGTTGCGCGGCCTTACTTTCGGTAATGTCCAATAAAGCCGACAGGAGCGCGGGTTTCCCCGCAAAATCGATAAACCGACCCGAAATTGAAACCCATCGGGCTGTGCCGTCCCATCGTTGAATTTCCATCTCACGGCCATGAAAACCGCCTGAATTATTAAGTTCCTCAATAAGTTTTTTACGTTCATCGGGGCATGCATAGAACTCGGCAACATTACGACCAATCAGTGACTCGGGCCGCACGCCGTGCAGGTCTCCTGCCCCGCCGTTACAATAGACAACGGTACCATCCGCGATCCGGCTGATAAAAATCGCAATCGGCGCAGTGTCAATGATCGCACCGAGATGTTCTGTATTTATCGGGGACGATAGATTGTTTGGTTCGTCTGGCGTCCCAACTCGGGGTTCTTTTTGGACCTCTCTCTCCAGCGACAACAGTTCGTCGATGAGCTGTGCCTTCGTCATATTGCGGTATTTCCGCATCGTTCGACTTTCGGCGTTATTGCTCATTCATACCCGCGCGGAACATTGCACACCTTAATGTGCAACTTTGAGTTCAAACTCTACTCGTATTGGATTCTTACTAATGCTTTGTGGTTATTAATTCGTAAATTTTATCATTCACCGACTAAGACCGCCTTCTCGAGCAGGTCTTGGTATTCCGAGGGCTAGTCCATTACCACAGCAACGCGGCCGATAGATTTGCGTCCCAAAACCGTCGTCATTGCATCCTGAAAATTCTCGAGCGCGAAGGTGTGCGAAATGATTGGATTCAGGTGTCCGGCTTCGAACCACTCGAAAAGTTGTGCCATCATTTCACGCAAACGGTCCGCGTATTTATGACGAACGTCGTCAGGGCTCCACCCCACATAGTAACCCATGTTCAGACCGCAGACCGTGATGTTTTTCACGAGCAGGATATTGGCTGGGATTTGCTGAATCGTGCCCCCTGCAAAGCCTACTGGCATGATACGACCCTCCGGAGCGATGCAGCGCAGTGACTCGCTAAAGACATCACCACCTACCGGGTCGTAGATCGCATCTGCGCCAACGCCTTTTGTAATGTCGAGCACGTGGTCGCGAAACTTTTCTTTGCGGTAATTGATGACATGGTCGGCACCATGTTCCTTCGCAACGGCGAGTTTCTCGGCAGACCCGGCCGTCGCAATTACAGTCGCACCGATAATTTTGCCAATTTCGATCGCCGCCATACCGACCCCACCGGCTGCGCCATGGACCAACAAGGTCTCGCCTTTCTGCAAACGCAACAAATGCGGCCATACGATCGCAGCGTAGGAAGTACCGTAGGAATTGGTAAAGCAAATCGCTCGGCCAAAATCGAGGCTGTCCGGGATATGAAAGGTATTCACCTCATTCGCTACAGCTTCTTCGGCGAGGCCGCCCCAGTCGAGTACGCAACACACTCGGTCCCCCACTTTGAACCGCGTCATCCCGTCCGCAACTTCCGTTACGGTGCCAGCGATTTCCGTCCCGGGCACGAAGGGCCGAGGTGGCTTACGTTGGTACTTCCCGGCGACCACCAGACTCGTTGCAAAACTGACCCCTGCAGCTCGTGTTTTGACCCGCAACTGACCCGGCTCGAGCGCCGAGGATGGACATTCTTCGAGCTTGAGGTTTTTGAATTCAGTCCATTCCTTGACCAAAACACCCCGCATACGCAAATCCTCCAAAATCGATGTATCACGAGGGCATTTTCACCTGCCTCGCTTCCGGACCATGATTTGCACATCATATCGGTCGACGCTTTGATGTCTAAGCCCCTGCCCTTGTTTCGCCTGACGTTAACGCATAGCGTCGCGCGTCCAAAGAAAGCAAATGCGGAACGCACTCATGTCTCAAAGAAATGAGATTCTCTATCTCCCCCGCACAACAATCGAGGCGCTGGGGCTAACGGCCGCAGACACCATGGCACGGATCGAGC
>JAJFJB010000118.1 GCA_021774435.1 Alphaproteobacteria bacterium | reverse complement strand
CACCTGAAGGCCCTCGTAACAACCGACAAGGCCGATGAGGAAGGCAAATACCGGCGCCTTGACCATACCGACAATGAAATTTTTAAGCGTCATCGCGTCCGCGAGCTGGCGGACAAACTGCGTGTAAGTTACGTCCAAAGTCGCAACTGACATGATGGTGCCACCAGCAAGCGCTGCGAAATTCGCAAAAAAGGTCAGCAATGGCAGTGTCAGCAAGAGCGCATTGATTCTCGGCAACACGAGAACCTCGATCGGATCGACACCGGTGGTCCTCAGAGCGTCAACTTCTTCGTTGACTTTCATCATGCCGATCTCGGCCGTGAAGGCGGAACCGGATCGTCCCGCGATCAGGATTGCCGCAATCAAAACGCCAATTTCTCGCAGAACCAAGATGGCCAGCCCATCGGCCGTTAAAATTTCGGCGGCGAATTTTCGGAGCTGTTCGGCGCTTTGAAACGCGAGCACGACACCGATAAGAAAAAGCAGGAGACCGACAATGCCCATTGCGTTCAGGCCGGTTTGCTCGATCTGGTTAACCAGTGAGACAACCCGCATACGCCGCGGCTTCGCAAAAACCCGCAACATCGTAATAATTGTCAGGCCGAGAAAATTCAGCAGATTTACGGTTTCCGCAGCAGCGTCGCAAACGGCCCGTCCGAGATGATCAAGAAAGCTAAAAAGCGCATTCGGCCGCTCACGCTCGATCTCGGGGTGCGCGAGGTCGGCCTGCTCGACGAGTTCTAGGAGCGGTTCATACCGGGAATCGAGGCCGGTTAATTCTGCGTCAATCCCGTCAGCGGCAAGGTCCCGTTTCGTGCGGTACAGAAGCCACGCGCCCGCCGTATCGAGGCGGGTAATACCGGAAAGATCGAGCTCAGCAGCACGAGCCCCATTAACCGGTGTGGCCTTAATGCGCCGATCGAGTTGCGAAACCGAACCAATCGTCCATGAACCGTTCGCGGAAAGCACCAATGTCCCACCAGCACCGGTGCTTTCAACCCATTCCGGTTCCAATTCCATTGCCACCCCTGACAAGACGCACAACGCCCGAACATTCGACCTCTTGTCGCATAGCACACTCCGCACCCCTGACAAAGTACCGTGCCACGCACATTGCGATGAATTCTCGGGGTCGTTAAAGTCCCCCCGCTCGCTTCCTTTGCCTTTATATGGACTAGCCGTCTCATGGACCTCAAAGACCACATTCGCGCCATACCGGATTTCCCGAAGCCGGGAATATTGTTTTATGACATTTCAACCATGCTCGCCCACCCTGCGGCCTGGAAGCATTGTATTTCGCAGTTCACCAAGGCTATTGCGCCGCACAAACCGGACTTATTGATCGGCATCGAGTCGCGCGGCTTTCTCGTCTCTGCGCCTCTTGCACTGGAATTGGGTTGCGGATTCGCAATGGTTCGCAAGAAAGGCAAGCTGCCGGGCGAAACGATTTCCTATGAGTACGAATTGGAATACGGAACGGATATCATCGAAATTCAGTCCGACGCCATCGAATCGGGACAACGGATCGTTATACTCGACGATTTGCTTGCAACGGGCGGCACAATGGCAGCTTCGGTCGATCTCGTCCGCCAAGTCGGCGGTGATGTCCGTGCCTGCGCCTGCATTATGGAGTTAACCTTCTTGGAAGGCCGAAAGAAACTGGATGCACCATTTGTCTCACTTCTCGCTTATGACGATTAGAAGCCGGTTTTAAGCGACACCGCGTAAGCTATTCAGAATTTGATATGACCTGTTGGCCACCCGCAATACAGCGATAGCGCCCGCAAAAGCATCCCAGCCAGAGCTATGCCCCATACGATCCAACGCGCGCATGCGCGCTGGAAAATGCTCAACGCGACCGCAAAGCACATCATTGACCATTTCATGCAATGGCGCGCTGGCCGCGCCATCACGCGCCGCATGCAAATGCGCTTCACTGATCAATCCGATAACACCGGCCGAAAGAGCCGCAGCACACAGCTGCTCCGCCACATCTGCCCTGTTGAGAGCGTGTGCGGCAATCATCGCACCGCCAAGAAAATCATCGCCAGAAGGCGTTAACCCGGGGCCCAGTCCTACAAGCGCTCCAATTTCGACAGGGACCTCGTCACGCCCCCCAGAAAGCACCTCTGCGAGCCACGAACGCAGCAGTGCGACAGGCTTTTCCGCCACCTTGGCAACGCTGCTTAATTTTGTGCGCTCATTTAGCTCGAAAACAAAAGCAGCCAACCCGTGCTCCAACTGCAACGGGTTTCGGTTTCCTTCCAAGGCTGCCAACCCCCGTGACAACGTTTCGTCGGTCCATCCGAATGCCACGGGCGGGTGCCAAACACGGCAAGGGCCTTCACCTCCCTGGAATCGAGAACCAAGCTCTATTGGCTTAAAGTCGGAGCAAATCGCCACCAGCGGGCCAATATCCACTGAGGGACCGGCGACACAGATCAGCTGTCCGCCGATGTCGACATAGGCGCTGCGTTCGAATACGGCTACGACCGAGCCTTCGGCGCCTTCAACAAGTATCCGTCGTGCCCTATAGCCGAGATGCGTGATAGCCCTCAAGAAACACCCAGGGCTTCAGCAACACCCACTAGCGCGGCTTCGAAACAGGCCAGCGGTGCTTTTACGACACCGGCGCCCACCTGCCCCCGGCCCGGCTCCTTATGGGCAATCCCGGTATTGATCGTCGGCGCAACATTGCTTTCGACCACCAAGCGGATATCAATGCCGGTTGGGACCCCTTGATAATCCAAACTCGGTATCGTCCACTCCGGATTTTCGCCAATCGTGATCTGACTCATGGCCTGCGTGAACAATGCGGCCTCAGATGCCGTGCCCGCCCCAACGAAGCCAGCCACAGCGGGGGCTGCCGCCATAGCAAATCCGCCCAAACCAATTGTCTCCACAATCGTGGAATCGCCCATATCGGGGTTCGCGTCATCGGGACCGAAACCGGGAAAATACAGCCCTTCCGGCATTTCCACAGGTGCTGTGTACCAGGTATCGCCGGTCCCGCTTACACGGATGCCGAATTCGGTGCCATTGCGGCTCATCGCAGTCACGATGGTGGAAGACTCGATATCCCGCACCGGGTCCATGATGGCTTTGCCCATTGCCATGGCCACGTTGAGAAAGAACTGATCATTACCACCAATGAACGCCAGCGACTCCGCCAGCGCTGCGGTATCCGCCGCCGTGCGGGCCAGTTCCGGTCCCAGCGCGCGCAGTAACAATCCGCTGCAGGCAACATTCCGTTGGTGCATTTCGTCGCCCATGGTCAACCCGCGCGCAACAATCGCTTTGAGCGGAATGCCCTCAGACTGGCGCAGCGCCGCTCCAATCGACGGCCCCAATACATCGCGCAGCCATCGCAGCCGATCGAGCACTTCCGCATCGTTGCCGCCAAAGCGCATGACTTTGCCAAGCCCTTCATTGATCGTGCAGTGGGACCGGTTTCCCGTTGTTCTGTTCTCGACAATCATGACCGGCTGGCGCAACGTCGTCATGCCGGTCATCGGACCAACGGCGTCAAAATCATGATTGGGGTGAAAATCGAAGGCGCCTTCAGCGGCCAATGACAGTGCCTCATTCAAATCACTGGCCCAGCCCTCGAAAACGGCAATTCCGGCGATTGCGCCCTGCATCGGACCACACATGCGCGCCCACTCAATCGGCGGCCCTGCATGCAGGATCATCCGCTCGCCGAGGCCGGACAGCACTTCACCTGCGGGCAAGACATCGATCAGCACCGGATCACCGGTCAGCATCCGTCGGAGCGCTTCTTGATTGGCCTGTTCGATTCTATCCATCGTGGCGGCCTTACCCGCCCAATTTCGACAAAAGGTCTGCCAATCCGACATTGCCGCGTACCGGCGGGGCCCAATCAACGTGAACAACCGAAACATCGTGATTTTGTAATTCCTCGGCGAAGCCATCCAAACCGACATTCACCACATGCAAGGGCGCGCCCAGAAGTCCTGGTCTTTGTTCGCTCTTTTCGGTCACGATGACCTTCCTCTCCAACTGTCTTCTAGATATCCGAAATATCGGTCACCAGGTTCGCAAGATCAAAACGACCAACATCATTTAACAATGCCGCCAATCCTTCAGCAGCTTTCTCAACGACCAGCTTCCCTTTTTCCGCTTCCGCGGCAGCGGCATTGCCCACCGCACCGGCCCTATTCAAATCTTGAGTCTCCCAACCATAAGATGGGCGGGCATCCGCCGACAAATATGTGAACGCTTCAGATAAACGCTCTGCCGATGACACGAAGTTCGCCGCCTTGGTCATATCGACCAACGCCGGGCGCAGATGCAGCATCATCGATGTCTCGATTTGGCCACCATGAATACCGTGTCGGACTTCCTTCGGATCGAACATCGCATCGAGATCAACGAAGTCATACCAATTCGCCGCGACTGCCAGCATCCCATGCCGCACGCGCAAGTCTCTGGCAACGATTTCCATAATCGGCGGGTTCCCGCCATGGCTATTGAAAAATACAATTTTCCGGCAGCCGGCCCGCGCAACGCTGTCGCCGATATCGTTCCAATGCCGCGCAAGGGTTTCAGCAGAGATAGACAATGTTCCCGGATACCGATTGTGCTCATCGCTCTTGCCGATGGCCTGTTGCGGCAGAATCAATACCGGAAGATCCGACGCCAATAGCTCCAGCGCAACCTCCAAGATACCTTCGTTGATACTGGCATCGACGGAAACCGGAAGATGGGGGCCGTGCTGCTCGATCGCCGCGAT